>CALGGM010000122.1 GCA_937915925.1 uncultured Clostridia bacterium
TGGTACCCGGTACGGGAGTCGAACCCGTGTTACCGCCGTGAGAGGGCGGTGTCCTAGGCCACTAGACGAACCGAGCACGCAAGAGATATAATACCGAAGAATGTCGGTTTTGTCAATGCCTTTTTTGAATTTTCTCAAAAAAGATTTCAGCGGGGATCATTCGATGCGCCAGTCGATCGGCTGTTGACCGGTCTTTTCGAGCCACGCGTTTGTTTTGGAAAAATGACGGCAGCCGAAGAAGCCGTTGTACGCGGAAAGCGGACTTGGATGCGGCGCTTCGAGCTTGATGTGGATCGGGTTCGTGACGATCCGCGCCTTGTTGCGGGCGTTTGCGCCCCAGAGCAGAAACACGATCGGCGTCTGCTTTGCGTTCAGAAGCTCGATCACGCGGTCGGTAAACGCTTCCCAGCCGTGTCCCTTGTGCGAGTTCGGCATATGCTCGCGTACGGTCAGCACCGTGTTCAACAGCAGCACGCCCTGACGCGCCCACGCGGTCAATTCGCCGCATTTCGGCGTTGGAATACCGACGTCCTCCTGAAGCTCGGAAAAGATGTTTTTCAGCGAAGGAGGCGGCTCTACGCCCCTCTGCACGGAGAAGCAAAGCCCATGTGCCTGCCCGGGACCGTGGTAGGGATCCTGTCCGATGATGACGACCTTTGTGTCGGCAAAGCTCGTATATTTCAGCGCGTTGAAGATGTCGTACATGCTCGGATAGACCGTATGCGTACGATACTCCTCCGCAAGGAAGCGGCGCAGCGTCTGATACTGCTCCGAAGCGAAGTAATCGGACAGAAGTTCGTCCCAATCATTCCCGATATGAACCATATGCGCCTCCGACCTTTTTTCACAGTATACACCAAACCGGGCTTGCAGACAAGAGCGGATTCATGCTATACTCCGAATATGGAGTTCTATGAAGCATTAAAACGGTATCAGCCGAAGGACGAACAGGAAGCGGCGGACAAGGCGATCATGCTGGATTGCATCGAGCGTTATGCGAATGTGTACGATCGGAGCAATCTGCTGTTCCATGTTACCGCATCGGCGTGGATCACAAACGAATCGCGCGACCGCGTGCTGATGGTCTACCACAACATCTACGATTCGTGGGCGTGGACGGGCGGTCACGCGGACGGTGAGCGCGATCAGTTGAAGGTGGCGCTCAAGGAGGCGACGGAGGAGACGGGGCTAAAGTCGGTTCGTCCCGCGTCGGAGGAACTGCTGTCGATCGAGACGCTGACCGTGAACCCGCACTATAAGCGCGGAAAGTTCGTCCCGGCGCATCTGCATCTGAACGGCACGTATCTTTTGATCGCGGACGATTCGGAGCCGCTTCGCGTAAAGGCGGACGAGAACAGCGGGGTGCGTTGGTTCGCGCCCGACGAGGCGATCCTTGCCTGCTCCGAGCCGTGGATGCGTCCGGTCTATCAAAGGCTGAACGACCGCATGCGCGAGCATCGGTAGAGCTGTAAACGGTATCTGAATCACAATCTTCGAGAGCTCGGGATCTATCATAAAAACTGAAAGAAAACATAACGGCGGGGGAGAACCCCGCCGCTTTTGCGTATTCCGAAACCGCAACTGTGGCGGGAGCGGAGTACAAGAGAAGGGATCGCTCCGCGATCCCTTCTCGCTTCGTAAGGAGTGATTATTCTTCCACAGGGAATTTCTCGATCAGCTTGACGATGTAGCGAAGGATGAGCGCCGCATCTTCTGCGGTGATTTCCAGATCGCCGTCAACGTCTGCGTTGAGCGCGCCCTGTGCGGAGAGCTCGTTGAGCCCGACGATGGAGCGGAGGACGAGCGCCGCGTCAGCCGCGGTGACCGCACCGTCGCAGTTTGCATCGCCCAGCAGGATATCCGCGAAGGTGATGCTGCCGTCAACGGTGATCGCCTCAAGCTCGAGAACCTTGCCGCCGAACGTGAACGACACTGCACTCGAGGTATCCATCAGGTTCATCGTGAACTCGATGTCAACCTTGGAACCTGCCTTTGCCTTCGGCGCTGCGAAGTAGACGGTGAGAACAACGTCTTCGTTCTCCAGCAGGACCGGGGTCTCAGACGCCCAGACAGCCATCAGTTTGCCGCGCTTCTCGGCAGCCGTCCAATCGAGCTTGCCTTCCGCACTGCGGAACTCGAGCGCGTTGGTGTCGTAGGTGAGGAAGATCTGTGCGCTGTTGACCTTGAGACCCGCTTCGGGCAGACTGTCAACGCGGATGTCGTAACGGTAGAGACGCTCGCCGTCTACAACGGTCATCACATCGGTGGAAATGACATCCTCGCCGTAGAAGGTCGGGTTGCGCGGAACCGCGAAGGTGATGCTGCCGTCCTCGGTGAGAACGCCTTCCGCCTCAACAACGGTGGTGCCGGAGACGTAGGAGTAACCGGTCAGCGCGCCGTTCTCAGCGGGAACGAACGTGAATGCAACAGCGGTGCCGTCTTCGACCGGTGCAAGCAGTCTGAAGTACAGGGAAACGATAACGGTTTCATCTTCGATCGTGATGCCGTTGCCGTTGCTTGCCCATGCGAAGGAGAGGACGCCGTCCGCTTCGTTGATGCCCAGATTGCCTTCGAGCGTGGAGCGTGCATTGACAAACTCGAGCGCTTCCGCATCGAACTGCACAAATGCCTGCAGACCGACGACCTCGGCTTCGGAGTCGATGCCCTTGACCTTGACGTCGTAACGGTAGAGCTCTTCGCCTTCAACTTCTTCGACAACGTCAGCCGCGTCGACATTCTCACCGTAGAAGGTGGGAGCCGCCTTGGGCGCTTCGGAGACGATGGTGATACGGCCTTCGCCGCGCGGGTCGGTGTAACCGGTGACCTGATGCTTGCCGTCGACTTCGGGCATCGACTGGATGTAGTCGATCAGGACCTTGTTGTCCGGAATGCCGCTCTCGTTGAGGATCGTGATGTTTGCGCCGAACATGGCGTAACCGTCGCCCATATCCTCGAGCATGTAGTTGTGGGACGCCAGCGTGTACTTCTTCTCGAGATCGAGCGGTTCGTATTCGCCGGTTTCCTTGTTCATGACCTGAACGTTCTTGACACGGTACTCGTCGAGACCTGCGGTACCCTGCCACATCTTGTCGCTGCCGATGACCTCGTTCGCGGGCAGGTAGTTGTGGATCTCATACTTGAGACCTGCAACCTGCAGGAAGCCGCCGCTCTCGCCCGGGTTGGACGCGGAGCCGTGCTCCAGTGCGTCGAGGATCTGCTGACCCGTGACTTCTGCGAGCACTGCGGTGTTGCCGAACGGATGGACTGCGATGATGTCGTTGAACGTGATGTCGCCGACATTGATGTTTGCACGGACGCCGCCGCCGTTGACGAACGCGATATCCGAATCAAACATGAACTGATATGCATCTGCGCAGAGGTCGCCGAGGTTGGTTTCCGCTTTACGGACTGCACGCGCGCCGGTGTCGGGATCGTTGACCGTCAGGATATGATCGGTGTACGCAACAACGGACTTGAGCAGTGCGTCGAATTCATCTTCGATCGTCTTGATGTACGCGTCGGTTTCCGGATCGTCCTTGACCTTCTCGGAAGCCGGGAGGATCTCCATCGTGACGGTGCCGTCAGCCTTGATCGTCAGCTTGCCGACGTTCGCGAGCTTCGTGCCGGTCTGGCCGTGGAGGACCTTGTTGCCGTCCTTATCCGCAACCTCGACTGCGTTGATCACGCTGTGGCTGTGACCGTCGATGAACGCGGTGAGACCGGTGGTGTTCGCGATGACTTCGGTGGACATCCACGGGCTGGACTGTTCGTCGATACCCATATGACCGACGAGGATGACGTAGTCTGCGCCTTCTGCCTTGGCCGCGTCGATCGCAGTCTGCGCTGCAGCGTAGACGCCTTCACCGGTCGCATCCTGGCAGAAGCCATAGACGTACGCGGTGTTGTCTTCATTCATGAAGTAGGTGGGGGTGGACTTGGTGATGGATTCCGGCGTCGCGAGACCGACGAACGCGATCTTCTTGCCGTTGACTTCGAAGATCTTGTATGCGTCGAGAACCGGCGTGTTGCCTTCGACCTTCACAAAGTTCGCGGAAACGTACGGGAACTCAGCCTGCTCGACAAGAGCAAACATCTGATCCATACCGTAGTCGAACTCGTGGTTGCCGAGCGTTGCGAGATCGTAACCGACAAAGTTCATGATGTCGATGATCGCTTCGCCCTGCGTGAGGGAACCGATCGCAGCGCCCTGTACGTGGTCGCCTGCGTCAACGAGAAGGACTTCGTTGCCTTCCGCTTCGAGGGTCTTCTTGAGGTCTGCAAGACCTGCGTAGCCCCAACCGTCACGGATGCCGCAGTGCACGTCGTTCGTGAACAGAATGATCGTGTCGCCGGTCGGCTCTACGGGAGTCGGAGCCTCGGCGTAGATGGTGATTCTGCCTTCGCCGCGCGGATCGGTGTAGCCTTCAACCTGGTGGACGCCGTCCACTTCGGGCATCGACTGGATGTAGTCGATCAGGACCTTGTTGTCCGCAATGCCGCTGTCGTTGAGAACCGTGATGTTCGCGCCGAACATTGCATAGCCGTCGCCCATATCCTTGAGCATGTAGTTATGGGATGCAAGGGTGTATTTCTTGGCGAGATCGAGGTCTTCGTATTCGCCGGTCTCCTTGTTCAGAACCTGAACATTCTTGACACGGTACTCGTCGAGACCTGCGTTGCTGACCCACATCTTCTGATCGTCGACGATTTCGTTTGCGGGCAGGTAGTTGTGGATCTCATACTTGAGGCCTGCAACCTGCAGGAAGCCGCCGCTCTCACCCGGGTTGGATGCGGAGCCGTGCTCAAGCGCGTCGAGGATCTGCTGACCCGTGACTTCCGCGAGCACTGCGGTGTTGCCGAACGGATGGACGTTGATGATCTGCTGGAACGTGATGTCGCCGGTCGGGATGTCTGCACGAACGCCGCCGCCGTTGACAAACGCGACATCCGCATCGAACATGAAGCGATATGCGTCTGCGCACAGGTCGCCGAGGTTGGTTTCCTTGCTGCGGACTGCACGATTGTTGGTATCCGGATCAAGGACCGTGAGATCATGATCGGTGTGCGCAACAACGGTGTTCAGCAGAGCGTTGAACTCGTCTTCGATGCCCTTGATGTATTCATCGGTTTCCGGATCGTCCTTGACCTTCTCGGATGCCGGGAGGATCTCCATCGTGAGGCCGCCTTCTGCATCGATCGTCAGCATACCGACGTTTGCGAGCTTCGTGCCGGTCTGACCGTGGAGAACGCCTTTGCCGCCTTCATTCTTATCTTCGACAACCTCATTGATGACACTGTGGCTGTGACCGTCGATGAACGCATCTGCGCCGGTGATGTTCGCGATGACTTCGGTGGACATCCACGGGCTGGACTGTTCGTCAATACCCATATGACCGACGAGAATGACGAAGTCTGCGCCTTCCGCCTTGGCTGCATCGATTGCATTCTGCACTGCGGTGTAGACGCCTTCACCAGTTGCATCCTGGCAGAAGCCATAGACGTAAGCGGTGTTGTCTTCGTTCATGAAGTACGTCGGGGTGGACTTGGTAATCGATTCGGGGGTGGAGATACCGACGAATGCGATCTTCTTGCCGTTTGCTTCAAAGATCTTATACGCATCGAGCACCGGCTCGTTGCCATCGACCTTCACAAAGTTCGCGGAAACGTACGGATATTCCGCCTGCTCAACAAGAGCAAACATCTGATCCATACCGTAGTCGAATTCATGGTTGCCGAGCGTTGCGAGATCATAACCGACAAAGTTCATGATGTCGATGATCGCTTCGCCCTGCGTGAGGGAGCCGATCGGTCCGCCCTGTACGTGGTCGCCTGCATCGACGAGGATGACTTCGTTGCCTTCCGCTTCGAGGGTCTTCTTGAGGTCTGCAAGACCTGCGTAGCCCCAACCGTCACGGATGCCGCAGTGCACGTCGTTCGTGAACAGAATGATCGTGTTGCCCGTCGGTTCAACAGGTTCGGGTTCTTCAGCGGGCTCCGCAAAGAACTGCATCTTATAACGTTCCGGATAGGAGGCGTTCAGACTATAAACCGTGAAATAATCATGGAAGTACTGCAGATATTGATCCTTGCCGGAATACTGCGCTGTGAGGCACTTCACATAGAAGCCGCCATCGCCCAGATCATCAAGTGCAAAGAGGGTATACTCCGCATTTTCTTCGGTGCGCTCAACAAGCTGCACGTGCGTACCGTCGACATACAGGTATTTGTTATCTGCGGTCTTGAATGCAAACGTCTTTTCGGCGTCGATATCCTTCGTGGCAGTCAGTTCAACGGTCAGAACAACAGCCTCTTCGGGAGCCGCCAGAGTACCGTCGGTCAGCGTTGCGGCTGCCGGCTTGAGCTCGTGCTTGGACTCGTTGTAGAGATAATCCTCTGCAGTCATAACAACGTTGCTGCCCGGATTAAAGATAACGATTTCGTCGCCGTCCTCAAGCTCGGTCACAAGCTCCATCGCCGTGGTCTCAGGTTCGGGTTCGGGATCGGGATCGGGGTCACCCGAGTCGGTGGCAGACGTCAGTTTATAGAGATAAACAGGCGCCTGGACGGAGGAACCGGCCGTATAGCAGGAGATACAGGATGCGCCGCTGTTGAAACGCATATAAACAGCATCGGTCTCGATATTGCCGCCTTTGGAGACGATCGTATAGGTTTCTCCGTCAATCGTGATCGTAAAGAGACCGTTATCGTTGTTTTCCGCCTGCGTTCTCATGTAGTTGTAGGCTTTTCCGTTTGAAGAATTCACCGCGCACGGTGCAAACAGGAAGCCGCTACCGATCTCATCATAGAACGACCAGCCATCGGCTGCATTGCCGCCAAGCTTCAATTCAAACGGCTTTGCA
>CALGGM010000123.1 GCA_937915925.1 uncultured Clostridia bacterium
CACAAACTGTCACTAAGAACTAAAAATTTTTGTCCAAAAAGCTGTACCAATTTCGAAGCCGAAGGATCTCCTTTCGCTTATTTTATTCATTCAGCGGGCGGATACGATCCGCCCCTACGGGAACGGATAACCCAACCCGCCATCTGTTATTGAAAAATTTGCATTTTTGACGCAATTACAGGGTTTACCGCAGAGGGAAAATGTGGTAGACTATGCTGTAATGTGAAGAGGTATTGCATGAAATTGATTCGAAAGACATTGCTGTGGACTTTGATTGTTGTGCTGCTGACGGGCGTTGTCGCCTGCGGCAGCCTTGTTTCCGATACGCCCGCCGTGGAGGCGCCGAGCATCGAGCCGACCATGGCGCCCGTGGAGGAGCCGGTCGTTTTCAACACGCCCGAACCCGCGGTGGAGGATGTGATCGCCGCGGTCGAAACGCCCGCGCTTCCGACGCTACCGCCGACGCCGACGCCTACGCCGACGCCCGAACCGACGCCCACGCCCGCACCCACCGAGATCCCGTTTTCGTACTGGTGTCCGACGGTCAACATGAGCTTTGAAGAGCTTGTGGGCTCGCTTCCCGATTTCGACGAATCGAACCCGAAGAGCAACGACACGTTCTGGATGCCGAAGGGCTATCCCGCGGCGGACACGTATTACATTCTGGTGGACCTGTACTGGCAGATCGTTGTGATCTACGCGAAGGATCCGGAGACCGGCGAATACACCGTTCCCGTGCGCTATATGACCTGCGCATCGGGCGATCCCCACAAATATAATGAAACGGCGACCGGCACATTCAAGATGAAGCCGACCAAGGTGCGTTTCGGCAACTTCAAGACCGGCGAGACCGCGCAGTACTGGTCGCTGATTCGCAGCCGCACGTACTTCCATTCGACGCTGTATTCAAAGTATCGTGACCTGACCTCGGTCGACAAGGCGTCCTATGAATCGGTCATCAACGGCAAAAAAGCGTCGCACGCCTGCATCCGTCTTCTGGTGCCCGATGCGCGCTGGATCTTCTATAACATCTGTTACGACACGGTGTGCGAGATCCGAAAGGGCAGCAAGGACGACGCCGAAATGGCTGCGATCCGCGAACAGATGCACTTTGCGCCGTGGAAGGACAACGCCGACCTGCGCGTTGCGATCACGCCGTACACCGACAACTGGACCATCGACGACGTGCAGATCGATATGCCGTACGTCCATGCAACCCAGCCGCCCGTGCCGAAAAGCTGAAAAATGCGGACGTCCGCATTTTTCAGCAGCGATATAAATCCCGTAGGATCTACGAGATACTCCTTCGGAGTACGATATGTCTTTGACACGATATGCCCTGCGGGGCGCGGGATTTATATCATATCGTGCGGCAAATGCCGTATATCGTGTTTGCTTCAGCAAACATATCGCGATGCCTTGCAGCATATCGCAGAAAAAACATTATGTAACCGGTAGGGACGGGCATTGCCCGTCCGCCTTTCTTTTTCCAAGCATGTTTTGATTCGGTCTTGCGTAAAGTTTGACAGCAAGGGGGGAATCGGAATGAAGCTTGACGAAATGAAGGTACAGTATGACCGCGCGCGGGACGGGTTCACGAAGGAAACGGCATTTGCGGTCACGTCGGAAAAGAAGCTGCCGAAGGTGGACGTGTCGGGCATCGCGGTAAAGGTGGGGCTGTGCGCGGGCGTGCTCGCGCTTGCGTTCATCGTGCGCGCGTTCGGCGTCGGCGCGCCGAAGGAACAGGTCGTGGAAACGTCGTCGTACAGCGACAGCGCCGAGAGCAACAGCGACGCGCCGGGCAGGCTGAAATACGTCGACGCGACAGGCGCAAAGTGGTCGGCGCCGGTGAAGGCATACGACATCGAGCTGATGCTCGATGGCAGCGTGCTTCGCTTCACGGCGGGCGCAAGCGCGGTCTCGTCGTGCATGGACGGGTCGGTCCACTCGGTCGGCACGGATGAAACCTACGGCGCGTTTGTTCGCGTGCAATCCCAAAACGACGTGGAGGTCGTGTACTATGGGCTCGACGAGATCGCCGTCGCGGAGGGCGCTTCCGTTGCCGCGGGAGATGTGCTCGGCACGGTCGGTGTCGGACACAGCATGTATATGAAGGTGTTTGAAAACGGCGCGCCGGTCGACCCGTCCCAATACGTCGACCTGTCGCTTGGCGGCGAATGAAGTTTCGGATCGGGAACGCGGAGGCATGCGTCCATATCGGCGTGCTTCCGTTTCTCTTTTGGTGCGTGATCGCGGGGGAGACGCGAACGCTGCTCCTTACCGCGCTGTCGCTTTCCGTGCATGAAGCGGCGCATTGGATCGCCGCGAGGAACCTGAAGCTCTCCGTTTCAAGGCTGACCGTCTATCCGTTCGGCGCGGTGATGCGCCTCGATTCGCTGACGCTCTTTGACGGCGCGGAGGCGATCGTCGCCGCGGCGGGACCGATCGGCTCGCTGACGGTTTCGGGCATGATGACGCTGTTCGAAAGCGCTGTCGGCGAACAGCCGTGGACGGGGGAACTGATGCGCATCAACCTTTTGATCGCGCTCTTGAACCTTCTGCCCGCGTACCCGCTCGACGGCGGGCGTATCTTTCGCTCGCTGCTGCTGCGTACCGTTTCGGAACGCACGGCAAAGCGCTTGCTGCTTGCATTCACCGGTCTGATCGCTTTGGGGCTCCTTTCGGCGGGCGTCGTTCTGATGCTTCGCGGCGCGCCGAACGTGACGTTATTTTGCCTTCCGCCGTTTCTGCTTCTTGCGGCGGTGCAGGAATGGCGGCTGCCCGACGCGGGCATTCTCAACCGCGTGATGGAGCGAAGAACAAGCCTGCGTGCAGGCGAAGCGCAGAGGGCGGAGCTAATGGTCATTTCCGACGCCTGTTCGATCGGCGAGGCAATGCGCTCGATCCGCGCCTCGCGCTATACGATTCTTCGCGTACAGATGGGCAGCTGCTTTTATGAACTGGACGAGAACGCGCTGATCCGTGCCGCGGCAAAATTCGGCGTCCAAACGCCGCTGAAATTTGCAATTTCGCGATTGACCTTGCCGCATTGACATGATATAATCTAAAAGTTAAAGTATGCAATCGAAAAGGAACAAGGAACAGTTTGAACAGTACAACCTCGGACATGCTGCTTTCCCGCGTGGAAAAGCCGGCTCGATATATCGGCAACGAATGGAATATGGAACGCAAGGAGGTCTATGACTTCCGCTTTGCGCTGTGCTTTCCCGACGTGTACGAGATCGGCATGTCGCATCTCGGAAGCCGCATCCTCTATCGCGTTCTGAACGACATGGACGGCGTATACTGCGAGCGCTGCTTTGCACCGTGGACGGACATGGAGAAAGCGCTAAACGATCTTCACGAACCGCTCTTTACGCTCGAAACGAAATCGCCCTTACGTGACTTCGACGTCGTCGGGTTCTCGCTGCTGTACGAGATGTGCTACACGAACGTGCTGTCGATGCTGAAACTAAGTGACATCCCGTTCCTTTCCGAACAGCGCGACGAAACGTACCCGCTGCTCGTGGCAGGCGGTCCCTGCACCGTGAATCCCGAACCGATTGCGCCGATCTTCGACGCGATCCTTTTAGGCGACGGGGAAGAGCTTGAGCCCGAGCTGGTCGAATGCGTGCGGCAGGCAAAGCGCGAGGGCGCGGACAAGCAAACGCTTTTAAAACGCCTTGCCAAGATCGAGGGCGTGTATGTGCCGTCGTTCTACCGTCCCGTGTATGAGAACGGCCGCTACGTCCGCACGGAGCGTTTGAACGACTGCGCGCCGGAGCACCCGACCCGCCGCGTCGTGCGCGACCTCGATTCCGCAAAGTATATCAAAAGACAGCTCGTTCCGCACATTCAGATCGTTCATGACCGCGTCGCCGTCGAGGTCATGCGCGGCTGTACGCGCGGCTGCCGCTTCTGTCAGGCGGGGTACATCTATCGCCCCGTGCGCGAACGGAAGATGGGAACGCTGCTCGATCAGACACGCGAGCTTGTCGCCTGCACGGGCTATGACGAGGTGTCGCTGCTGTCACTGTCCACCGGCGACTATTCGGAGCTGCATACGCTTCTGCCGCGCATCATCGACGACATGGCGGCGCAGAAGGTGTCCGTGTCTCTGCCGTCCCTGCGCATCGATTCGCTTCTCAAGGACGATCTTGAAAAGATGCAGACGGTACGAAAGGGCGGGCTGACGTTTGCGCCGGAGGCGGGCACGCAGCGCATGCGCGACGTCATCAACAAGAACGTGACGGAGGAGGATCTTCTTCGCGCGGTGACCGACGCGTTCACGTCGGGCTGGTGCGGCGTGAAGCTGTACTTCATGATCGGGCTGCCGACCGAAACGGACGAGGACATTCTCGGGATCGCGGAGCTCGCGAGAAAGGTCTCGCAGTGCTTCTATCGGCTTCCGAAGGAGCAGCGGGGCATGGGCTTTCGCGTCACGGTTTCCGTGTCCACGTTCGTGCCGAAGCCCTGGACGGCGTTCCAGTGGTGTGCGCAGAACGACCAGGAGGAGATCCGCAGAAAGCAGCAGCTTCTGAAAAACGCGTTGAAGGGCGTGCGCGGCGCGGAGCTGCATTGCCACCCCTCGGTGCTGTCCGTGCTCGAAGCGGCGTTTTCACGGGGCGACCGTCGGCTTTGCGATGTGCTGATCGGCGCGTATGAACGCGGCTGCCGCTTCGATTCGTGGGCGGAGCACTTTAAGCCGGACGCATGGGCGGAGGCGTTCGCGGCGAACGGACTGACGATGGACGAGTACGCGTATCGGGAGCGCGATCTCGACGAACCCCTGCCGTGGGAAACGGTGGACGCGCTTGTGACGGTCGGGTACCTAAAGCGCGAATGGAACCGCGCAAGGGAAGCGCGTACGACAAAGGATTGCAGACAGGGCTGCAACGGATGTTTCGGAGAGCATTGTGAAGATTATTGCCGCGTTTGAGAAAACGAAAGAACTGAGCTATACGTCGCACCTTGACGTGCAGCGCACGCTGCAGCGCGCGTTTCGCCGCGCTGAGCTTCCGCTTGCGTACAGTAACGGCTTTAATCCGCACCCGAAGCTGAGCTTTGCGACGGCGCTCGCGACGGGCTACACAAGCGACGGCGAATGGCTGGAGATCGGTTTAGCCGAACCGCTCTCGCCGGAGGATTTTTTGAACCGGGTGAATGCGGTCATGCCTTACGGCATGCGCTTTGTCTCGGCGTTTACGGCGGACGATTCTATGACGACGCTTTCGAAGATGATCGTCGCCGCGCGGTACGAGATCACCCTGTACACGGACGCCGAAACCGATCTCGAATCGGTTCAGGCGGCGCTTCGATCGATCATGGACAGCGGCGAAGTGATCGTGGAAAAGAAGACGAAAAGCGGGATTAAGCCTGCGAACATTCGTCCGGAAATTTTAGAGGCGGAGGTACTTTCCGCATCCGATACGATCGCCAAGATCGCGGTCTTGGGCACGCTGACGGCAGCGGGCGGACTTCGCGCGGAAACGTTCGCGCGCGCTTTGTTCGACCGGCTGAACCTGTCGGGTCGCTTTACGGCGCATCGCACGGTCCTGTATTTTGAGGGATGCAGGGAATTGCCTTGCCTGTCTTAAAGGAAGGTTTTTATGAATAAAGAAATTTTGGTCGACGCCAACGCGTTCAACACGCGCGTGGCGGTCGTCGAGGACGGGACGCCTGTCGAGCTCTACGTGGAGCAGGAGGGCAGCGAACGCCTCGTCGGCAATATCTATCTCGGAAAGGTGCAGAACGTGCTTCCCGGCATGCAGGCGGCGTTTGTGGACATCGGTCTCGAAAAGAACGCGTTCCTGTACGCGGGCGACGTGTTCACGCCCGGCGACGCGTACGACGAGCTCGAAAAGATCCCCGAAACGCGTAAGATCAGCGATATGTTAAAGCCCGGTCAGAACATCGTCGTGCAGGTGGCAAAGGACCCGATCGGCACGAAGGGCGCACGCGTCACGACACATCTGACGCTTGCGGGGCGTTCGCTCGTTCTGATGCCCTCGGTGGAGTACATCGGTGTTTCGCGCCGCATCGAAAAGGAAGAGGAGCGTCAACGGCTTCGGAAGCTCATCAAGGAGTTGAAGCCCGAGGGCATGGGCGTGATCGTGCGCACGGCGTCCGCGGGACGCACCAAGGAAGCGTTCCTGGAGGAGATCGAAAGCCTCAAGCTTCTGTACAGCGACATTCAGAAAAAGTCGAAAAGCGCAAAGGCGCCGAAGCTCCTTTTGGAGGAGCAGAGCCTTTTATACCGCACGGTGCGCGACCTATTGATGCGCGACGTCGATCGCGTGTTCGTCAACGACCGCGCCGCGTACAACGAGCTTTGCAGCATCGCGTCGGTCATGGCGCCGAAGCTCAAAGCCCGCATCCTCTTTAAGGACAGCGAAGCACTGTTCGAACGCTGTGAAGCGGAGAGCAAGATCGATAAGGCGCTCGCAAGGAAGGTCTGGCTCAAAAGCGGAGGGTATCTGATCATCGACCGCGCGGAGGCGCTGACCGTTATCGACGTCAACACCGGCAAGTTCGTTGGCAAGGACAATCTCGAAAAGACGATTACGGCGACCAACTGCGAGGCGGCGACGGAGATCGCGCTGCAGCTTCGGCTTCGCGACATCGGCGGCATCGTTATCATCGACTTCATCGACATGGAGAAGGAGTCGAACCGCCAGCTCGTTTTGCAGACGCTGAAAAACGCCATGCATGACGATCATACGCGCTCACATGTGTTCGGGTTCACGAGGTTAGGGCTTGTCGAGCTCACGCGCAAAAAGACCGGCAGAAGCATCGGCGATACGCTGAAGGTCACCTGCCCGTGCTGCGAGGGCGAGGGAAAGGTGCTCGCGCCGCATACGGTGTTCAATCGGTTGAGGAAGCAGGCGCTGCAGATTTTGAAGAGCTCGAACTTCCGCCGCATGTACATCGAGGTGCATCCGGACGTGAAGGAAGCGATGGAATCGCTGTACAAGCGCAGCGGCGCGCTGTTCCCGGAGGTCAGCGAGGTCACGTTCTATGTCCGCGCCAACGAGAACCTGCACCCCGAAAAGTACGTCGTGCGCCCGCTGCCGGATAAGAAGGTTCAGGAGGCAAAGCGCCTTTGCACCGTGATGCGGTGACGGATCGGGAGATCCTTCGCTCAGGAAGACAAACGCTTTTGACTGTCATTCTGAGGAGCGAAGCAGTTCTGTCATTCTGAGGAACGCAGCAGTTCTGTCATTCTGAGGAACGCAGCAGTTCTGTCATTCTGAGGAGCGAAGCGACGAAGAATCTCCGTTCATCGCCTGTCGGTAACAAACGAGTAATGACCGGATGCACCTTCGAAAAAATCCCTGCAAAACCTGAAAAAATCAGTTGACAAAGGGGTTTTCTTGTGGTATATTCATTCGGTGAGCCGCATCGGAGCGGTACTTAAGTGTGCCTATGTGTCAGATAATCGGCACATAAAGCAGACTGTTGAGAAGCGAGGCAGAATTCGCGGTTTTCACGAAGGAGCTATACTACGGTATGCGACTGCGTGGAAACGCGGATCGTTTGCGGTGAATGATCAACATAAGAAAGGACTGTCAGCCCTTTCATCCGACAAGGATATGTTTTTTCTCGCCGCAAACGGTCTGACCGCTTATACGACATTCTGAGCATCACCGTATTTGAGCGAGTCTGGTAAGAAGGAGGAAGCACAGCATGTACGCAATCATTCAGACCGGTGGTAAGCAGTATAAGGTCGAAGTAGGCGACGAAGTTCTTGTTGAGAAGCTCGACGCAGAGGTCGGCACCGAAGTCACCATGGATGTTCTGCTCGTCGCGGACGGCGAAACCGTTACGGTCGGCAAGCCCGTCGTAGACGGCGTGAAGGCAACCGCAAAGGTTCTCGAGCATGGCAAGGGCAAGAAGGTTATCGTCTTCAAGTATAAGCCCAAGAAGAACATTCGCAAGAAGCGCGGCCATCGTCAACCGTTCACCAAGGTTGAGATTACCGCGATCGGCTGATCCATGATCACCGTGACCGTGACCCGCGAAAACGGAGAGCCCGTGGGCTTTCACGTATCGGGACACGCGAATATGGGTGAGTACGGGGAGGACCTCGTGTGCGCCGCGGTTTCCGCGATCGTGCAGACGGCGATCCTCGGGATCACAGAAGTATGTCACATTCCGGCAGGCGTTTCGATCGAAGAAGGCGATACGACCTGTATCCTCAGTAAGGACGCGACGGAGGATGAGATCCGACGTGCGAATATCGTGCTGAACACGATGATCGCAGGGTTACGGAGCATTCAGTCGTCGTATCCGAAGACCCTCAAATTTCGGAACAAGGAGGTTTAGATCATGTTTCAGATGAATCTGCAGCTTTTTGCACATAAAAAGGGCGTCGGTTCTTCCCGTAACGGCAGAGACAGCGAGAGTAAGCGTCTCGGACCGAAGCGTGCAGACGGTCAGTTCGTTCTCGCAGGCAACATCCTCGTTCGCCAGCGCGGCACGCACTTCCATCCCGGCACCAACGTCGGCATCGGCAAGGATGATACGCTGTTCGCGAAGGTCGACGGCGTCGTCCGTTTCGAGGTTCGCCACGCGGGCAAGAAGACCGTGAGCGTTTACGCCGAAGAAGCCGCCGAAGCATAAGCAATCAAACTATGAAACAGCACGGAGCACCCGTGCTGTTTTTGTGTGGAATGACAACGCGGACGACCAATGGTCGTCCCTACAGGGCAAAGAGAATAAATGTACCGTAGGGGCGGATCGCATCCGCCCATCTCGTATCGCGCGGAATCCCCCTCATCAGTCACTTCGTGCCAGCTTCCCCACCCAAGGGGGGAAGCCTTTTGGTTGCGCGGTGCATGCTTGCATAAGCGGACCGTAGGGGCGGATCGCATCCGCCCGTCTCGTATCGCGCGGAATCCCCCTCATCAGTCACTTCGTGCCAGCTTCCCCACCC
>CALGGM010000124.1 GCA_937915925.1 uncultured Clostridia bacterium
ACCGAAAGGATCTCCTTTTCCTTCGCGGCGAGGATCGCGTCGATCTCCTTGATGAACTCGTCGGTCAGCTTCTGTCCCTTTTCCTCGAGGCGCTTCTGATCGTCCTCGGTGATGACGCTGTCCTTCTTCTGCTTCTTGATCTGATCGTTCAGATCGCGGCGAAGGTTGCGGATCGCGACCTTGCTCTCCTCGCCCTTTTTGCGGACGGTCTTCACAAGGTCCTTTCTGCGCTCCTCGGTCAGCTCCGGGAACACGAGACGGATGATCTTGCCGTCGTTCGCCGGGTTGATGCCGAGATCGGACTTCTGGATCGCCTTCTCGACCGCCGGGATCATCTTCGCGTCCCACAGCGCGATGACCAGCATGCGCGGTTCGGGCGTGCTGATATTGCCGAGCTGATTGATCGGCGTCATCGTGCCGTAATAATCGACCGCAATGCGATCCAGTACCTGCGCGTTTGCGCGGCCCGCGCGAAGACCCGCAAGCTCGGACTTCAGCACGTTCATCGTCTTTGTCATTCTTTCTTTGGTTTCATCGATCAATTCCATCGGCATATCGGATTCCTCCTTATTGTTTCATTCAAATTGATATTATACTACAGAGTTTCGTTCGGTTTCAAGCATCTTTTGCGTCGATGCGCGTGCCGACCTTCTCGCCTCTTGCGACCTTGTCGATCTCGGATCTTGCGAACACGAGGATCGGAAGATTGTTGTCGCGGCAAAGCGTGATTGCGCTCATGTCGATCGCCTTCAGGTTGTCCGCGATCACCTTGTCATAGCTGAGATGCTCGTAGCGGATCGCGTTCGGATCGAGCTTCGGGTCAGCGCTGTACACCGCGTCGACGTTCTTTGCCATCAAAAGCGTGTCCGCGCCGATCTCCAACGCGCGCAGCGTCGACGCCGTGTCCGTCGAAAAATACGGGCAGCCGGTTCCGCAGGCGAACAGCACGACCTTGCCCGCGTCCAACGCCGCTCTTGCGCCTCGGGCGGTGTACTCGTCGATAAAGCGGTTCATGGCGATCGCGCTCATCGCAAGCGTCGGCATACCGAGCCGTTCAAGGCAGTCCTGCAGCGCGAGCGTATTGATCGCGGTAGAAAGCATTCCCATGCTGTCCATGCGCGAGCGCTCCTGCATGACCGTGTCGCGTCCGCGCACGATGTTGCCGCCGCCGACGACGATGCCGATCTCAAGCCCCGCGTCGTACAGAAGCTTGATCTCCCTTGCGGTCTCCTCGACCTTCTCAAAACAAACCGGCTGATTCGCGCTCGAAAGCGCCTCGCCGCTGACCTTGATCAAAACTCGCTTCATCCCACAATCCTCCTATGATAGCATTCAGTATACCATATACTTTGCAAAAAGAAAAGAGGCTATGAAAAACTCCACATGTTTTTCACAACCTCATCGTCGACGCGGGCTCAGCTTTGCTCGCAGACGCGTCATCATCATAAAATATATCGCTTCCCTTTTGCAGCGCGGCTGCTCACCCGCTTCGCCGCGCCTCCTCTCCGCAAAAGGTCACGTTCGGTTCGCCTGTTCGCTTGTAAACGCGCTCACAACGGCTCTCTGTCACTACCAACCTTTTGCGGTCGTCCTGCATGTTGATTCTCCTGCCGGAGAATCTTCACTCCTTTTTCAGCAGCTTCCGGCCGCAAAGGCCTGCGCCGATCAGAAGAAGCGCGATCACGCAGACGAACGCAAGCTCGCGCACCGGCGCGATCGTCGTCGCCGGGAATCCCGCAGCGAGGAACGCGAGCGTCAGGCTTGCCGCGATCAAAAGCAGAAGTCCGAAGACGCGGCTTGCCTTCTGCTTCTTCAACCGCCGCAGAACAAACCAGACGGCGGCAAGCAGTACGGTGCCGACAAGCGCAATCAGGAAGTAATAGTTCATCACCAGCCGCGGCAGCGCAAAGCCCGCCTCGGGCGTATAGCCCGCCTTTGTGTACAGCAGGATATGATCGGTGTTGTCGAACGGCTCAAAATAAACCGCGTCCGTATCGGAAAGGTCGAATTCGTAGGAAACATCGTATGTGCTTTCGCGTTCAAGCAGCCACTGATACCCGATTGTCGTGTACGCGCCGATATACAGCACGTTTCCGGAACGTTCCGCGTTCAGCTGCACGCCGTGGATCGGATAAAGGTACATCGTATACGGATGCCCGTGATTCTGCATATGAACGATGCCGGCTTCATCCCAATATGGATGTTCCCCGTCCGCGTTCGGATCATCAACGACGATCCCCCCGAGATAGGTAATCGTATGAACGGGGATCGGCTTTGTGAGCCGTGCAAACACGCCGATCACCAGCGCCGCAACCAGACAGGCGATCAGCCCCGCAATCAGCCATCCGCGCTTTTTCACGGCTTTTTTCACGGTTTTCAGCGGCGCTGCCGGTTCGGTTTCGACCGGCGCTTTCATGGCGTCGAACGCAGCTTTGCAGTCCGCGCAGGTTTCAAGGTGTTCCTTTACAAAGGCGGTCGATTCCTCGCTCGCTATATCCTCCGTGTAAAGAGGCAACAGATCCTTTACGATCCCACAGTCCTTCATTGCTTTTCCTCCAGTTCGGCTTTGATTTTCGCTTTCGCGCGGTGGAAGGTGACGCACGCCCAGTTGGCGGTTTTCCCGAACAGCCTGCCGATGTTCTCGAACGGCATTTCGCCGTACACGCGCAGAAGAAAGACCTCCTTGTACGGTTCCGAAAGGCGGTGCGCCGCCTCGGAAACGCGTTCCGCTTCGTCCGTTCGGACCGCAAGATCCTCCGGCGAATCCGTCGGGCTTTCGAGCGTGTCGCTGATCGGCTCGGTTTTTCGCTTTCGCTGTTCACTGAGATACCGGTTCTTTGCGATCTCGCAAAGCCACACGCGAAGCTCGCAATCCCCGCGGAAGCTTTTGAGCTTTTGCATAGCGGCAAAGAACGTCTCGCTCGTCAGCTCCTCGGCGGCGTCGGCGTCGCCCGTGAGCCGCATGCAGTAGCGATACACGTCCGTGAAATATGCGCGATAAATTGCTTCAACGGTATCCATCTGTTTCATCTTCCCTTTATAGGACGCAGAAGAATCGGAAATCTTACAAAGTATTTTTTCTCCCCTTCCGTCTCGGCTTCGCCGAGCCACCTCTCCCGTCAGGTGGAGGTAGAGGGATCGTTATCACCCTTCTTGCCCTCCCTGTGTAAGGTGTCACCGAAGGTGACGGAAGGGTTGTTCGCGGGCGGGTGCGATCCGCCCCTACGAATCACCGCACTGCAAACAGAAAGCACCGCGGAGTGCGGTGCTGCAGGCTGTCGCAAAAGGGGTCAGACCATTTGAGGCGAGATATTACAAATGAATACTGGCAGGAAGAAAGGGCGCAGAGACGCCCTTT
>CALGGM010000125.1 GCA_937915925.1 uncultured Clostridia bacterium
GTCTTCGTCCCGAAATGGTCGATATCTACACCGAGGATCCGCATCACAAGAACACGGTCGCCGCAAAGGTCTATGCCAATCAGCCCGCGGGCAGCGAAACGCTCGTTACGCTGACGGTCGGCGGAACCGAGTTCCTTGCGATCCAGGTCGGTCTGGTAGAATATGATATGAATCAAGATGTATTTGTTGTCTTGCATCCGGGCCGCATGAACGTGTATAATAAGAAGACGGAACGGCTGATCAAGTTTGCAAAGACCAAGCATAAGGCAGGCATTGACGACTGATCAACGACGGACAGATCAAACGAAAGGAGCAACACGCATGAAAAAGTATTTGGCGATCCTTGTTTCGCTGATCCTGCTCTGCGCGGCTGTCGCGTGCGGCGGCAACAACGGAGCGAACGCGAACGTTGAGGACGACGGAATCGATTGGGAGCACATGTCCCAGGAAGAGCTCTATGAGATGGCAAAGGAGGAGGGCGGCGTCGTAAAGATCTACGCGACGACCACCGACGCGGAAACGGCGCGAAAGAAGATCGCGCGTGATTTCCCGGACGTCAACTTCGAGTTCGTTTCCTGCGACACGAACACCATCAAGAGCCTTCTGGAGCGCGACTATGACGCGGGCAAGGTCAACGCGGACGTCGTTCTGGTCAAGGATGCTTCCGGCGAGATATACAACGGACTCGTTGCGTATGACATCCTGAAGATCTACTATCCCGCGGCGATCTGCGAGCACATCGATCCGGAGCTTCTGACCTACGGCATGCCGCTGTATTCGACGTTCAACCCATGGTTCTACAGCACCCGCGACTTCCCGGACGGTCCGCCGATCGAGAGCTGGTGGGATATCGTCAAGGGCTACAACGTCGATACCAAGTCCTATAAGGACGCGGACGGCAACGATACGCAGTATTGGAATGTTTACACCAAGGACATCAAGGGCGCTTCCTACGCGGCACTGTGGGCGCAGCTGATCATCGATAGCGACGCGCTGTTCGAACAGTACAAAAAGCAGTACGGCGAGGACCTCGTGATCACCTACACCGATAAGTTGCAGAACAACACGTTCAAGAGCTTCCCGGAGAACAACGCGGGCGTCGAGCTGTTCTGGCGCTTCACGCAGATGCAGTCCTTCGAACAGGCGGACGGCGACGCGGTAGCCAACGCGGTCGACCTTTCCGTCAACGGTCCGACAATCGGTCTGTGCTCCGCCTCGAAGCTGGACAACCGTGACAGCTCCGGCATGCAGATCGGCTGGGTCACCGGACTTTCGCCCTACACCGCGCAGAACGCGGCAAGCTATGTCTACGTCGCAAGCAACTGCGACAACCCGGCGGGCGCACGTCTGTACATCAACTACATCATGGGCGGCGACGACGGACAGAGCGGCTGCTATCAGACGTTCGACAAGCTCGGTCACTGGTCGGTCCGCGACGACGTCGTGTATGAGAAATCCGGCGTGGAAGCGAGCGAGGTCGGATTGAAAGCGCCCGACATGAAGCAAATCTACAGCTACTTCGTCAGCGTACAGAGCTACTGGGATCTCTGGTCGAGCTGGAGAAAATAATCTGAGTCGGAATCTGCAGGAGAAGGTATGGCAAAGAAGCAATCCAAACTGGATCGGAAGATCGACGCGTTTGCGCGGGCAGCATTCATAGGGGAGGACGGCAAGCCGAAGAGCGCCGTTTGGCTCTATGCGTTCCTGCTGACGATCGGCTTCGGGCTTCTGTACGTTCTCCTGTATCTTGTTTTCGGCTTTCTGTTCGGAAAAAACGGCGACGCAGGGTTCGGAACGGTTGTGCTGCACGCGCTGGTCACGGCGGTGCTCGGAAGCGTGCCTGCCGTGCTGCTCGCGGTCTTTTTGAAGGCGGAGCGCAAGGCGCTTGTCGCATACGCGTATGTGTGGCTCGCGGTGCTGTTCGTGCTGTCGCTGATCATGGGTTTCCTGCTTTGCGATTGGAAGGGCGGAAACGGTTGGACGGAGCTGATCGCGCTGTCCACCGTCGTGTTCTTCCCGTCGCTTTTGGCAATTCTGGTCGGCGGCATTCCGACATGGATCCTTTACCGCAAGGCGCGTAAAACGCAGACGGAGGAGGAACCGCCCGCGAAATCACGCCCGTCGTACTACAACACCTGAGCCATGCTGGAGCTGTTCTTCTGCAACGTCGGCGACGGCGACGCCGTACTCATTTCAGAGCATCGGCGGGGGCTTCCCGATTATACGGTGCTTGTGGACACAGGCAGACCGTTCGTCGAGCCGAAGGAAGGCTCGCTTCGCAAGGAAGCGATCTACTATCTCAAGGATCGCGGCGTCGATCACATCGATCGCATGTACATCTCGCACTTGCACATCGATCACGTCGGCGGCGCAATGCGCGTTCTGCATGCGATCCGTACCGATCGGCTGTATGCGCTGTCGTTTCCGCCAAAGGACGCGGGGTGGATCGCCCCGTCGTTCACCTCAACGGAGAAGGCGGCAAACGGGCTTGTGCATCTTCTGAACATCTGGAAGGAGATCACGGACGCGGCAAAGGCAAACGGCACGGCGCTGTGCTCCGCGCAGAGCGAAACGGAGCGGCTGACGGAACGGCTCACCTTGGAGACGATCCTTCCGGACCGCGGCGTCATCGGGCGGCAAGCCCGCATGTTCGATGCGCTGTACCGCGGCGAACCGGTCGACGGAAAGGAACGGTATCGCGTTTCCAAGGAGCGCAACGTTTCGAGCGTCATGCTGCGATTCACGTATGCGGGACGCAGCGTGCTTCTGACCGGCGATCGCTACGCATCCGATTTCGAGGATCTGCCGCTTGCCCCGTGCGACGTCTTGAAGCTGCCGCACCACGGCGATCCGAAGTCCATGACCCCGGCGCTTCTCAACCGGCTGTCTCCACAGCTTGCGGTGATCTCGTGTCAGAACGACAAGTCGCAGAAGAAGGACCGTCCGAACGCGGAGATTGTCGCGCTGCTGCAAACAAAGGCGACCGTTCTCTGCACGGAAAACAAGCCGCTGCCCACGCTGGCGGCGTCGACGCACAACGGCGTCCGCATCACGGTCGTCGACGACGGTTCGATCGCGTGCGAAACAGAATAACGAAGCATACTTCGCCTTCGGGCGGGATGTGATAACCAGAAAATCAATGTAGGAGGAAATACCATGAAGAAGCTACTTTCCATGTTGCTCGTTCTGCTGATGGTTGTGGCGCTCGTTGCCTGCAATCAGACGCAGACGGAGCAGCCGCAGGCAACGGAAGCGCCGTCCGAGCCGACGGAGCAGACGGAGCAGACCGAACCGGTTGAGCCGACGGAGCCCGGCGTTGTATATGCGGGTCTTGCGCTGCAGCTCAAGAATAAGACCGGCGTCACGATCAACGAGATGTACATCTATCCCGTGGGTGAAGACATGGGCAACAGCGTTGTCGAAGCCGGTTGGCAGGATAAGGATGTCGATCCCGACGGCTATGAGAAGTTCATCTACATCGTCCGCGAGCCGGGCAAGGAGATGGAAGTCACCGTCGTGTTCGAGGACGGCACGAAGGCAGTCTGGCAGGTCGGCACGCTTGCGCATTACGACGAGCTCTCTCTGAAGAAGGGCACCGATGTTGCGAGCTGGGAGCATGAAGCGCTTGACAAGGACGAAGACAAGGCGGCATGCGATCTCGCGGCGGCAATCGGCAAAACGGCGGATAACTTCTATCCGGGTTACGAGCTGATTCCGGTCGAGTTCAAGAACAAGACCGGCAAGGCGATCACGGAGCTGTACTTCTACGAAGAAGGCGGCGATCCGAAGGCGTACAACAATCTGATCGACTATCTGTACACCGACGATGGCATCAAGATGGATTCGCTCATGTCCGGCAAGGCGAAGGAAGGCGGCAAGTACCTCTTCAAGTGCTTCATTCGTCCGCATACCGATAACTACATGATCGACGTGGTCTTTGACGACGGCGCAACGATCACCTACCCGATCGAGGGCTGGTTTAAGGCGGATGCAGACGGCAACCTGCCGAACGAGATCTCCCTGAAGAATGCGGAGGATCCGGACGATATCAAGGTCCAGTATGACGACGGCGTACCGGAACCGATCGATTACCTTGCAGAATCGCTCGCGAAGGGCCTCGTGATGGATCAGTGGTATCCGACCTACACGACGGTTACCGTTGATGCGGCAGCGCTTGAAGCGGCAAAGGCAGAGCTTGCGAAGGTCGTCGTGCCCGCACCCGAAGAGGGCGCAGAGCCCGCAGAACCCGAAGCGCCCGCAGAGCCCGAAGCGCCCGCAGCGGCAGTTCCCGAAGGCTACACCGGCCTCCATCTGATGCTCAAGAACAAGTCCGGTCAGGAGATCTACAAGGTCTACCTGTTCCCGACCGGCGAGGACAAGGGCAAGAACATCTTCAAGACGGTCCATGACGAAAACATCCCGACCGAGGATGAAACCGTTGAGGGCAAGCCGCATGAGGTGTTTGCATACGTCTTCCGCGAGACCGATAAGCTCGGCGCAATGACGCTGAAGGTTCGCTACGCGGACGATTCCGAGCAGGACTTCGAGCTTGCTGCGCTTGAGGATTACACCGTGTTCACCGTCAAGGCGGATCCGGCAGACTTCAAGCAGAAGGTCAGCGACGACGCTGAGGATATGGCGGCGATGGACGCGGTCGCGGCTGCAGGCGTTTCCACCGACGGTGTGGAGTTCGGACCTATTGAGGCGGCAGAAGCGCCCGCTGCGGCAGTACCCGACGGATTTGTGAGTCTTGCGCTGAACATCAAGAACAAGACCGGCGCAACGATCAATGCGGTCTATATCTATGCAGTCGGTGCAGAGGATAAGGGCGCAAGTGTCGTTCCGGAAGGCTGGAAGGACAAGGACGCTGACGGCGACAACTACGAGAAGAACATCTACATCATCCGTCCGGCAGGCGCGCTGGTGGTTGAGATCGTCATGGAAGACGGTACCGTTTCCACCAAGGAAGTCGAGCTGAACATGTATGACAAGATCTCCTTCAAGGGCGTTGCGGCGGACGATTGGAAGATCGAAGCGAACGACGATCCCGCGGACATCGCGCTGATGGAAGCGCTCGTAACCGAGGGCAAGACCTCCGACGAGTGGTATCCGGCAAACTGATCTATGACAGAACAGCGGAGCGCGGTCTTTGACCGCCTCCGCGGTTTTCCCGATCTATTTTAGGAGGCGTTTCGCATGAAAAGACGTTTGATTGCGATTTTGCTGACCGCGCTGCTGCTTCTCGGGCTTCTGCCCGCAAGCGCAGTCGCGGACGATACGCCGTGGTGGGAGCAGGACCTTTGGAGCACGGAGGTTCTTCTTACGCTCGGCGCCGCGCTTCCGACCTACAACGCCGCGGAACAGCGCTATGAGATCGGAACGCCCGAGCAGCTTCTGTATCTTTCCGGCACATGGAAGCCGGAGGACAGCAACGGCGACGGCGCGCCGGACGCGCCGTGCAACGGCACGTATGTTCTGACGGCGGACCTTGACATGGCGCCTTTGCTTGCTTCGATCGGCGCGGTGCTGACCGAAAAGACGGGCGTCGAAACCAAGGGCTATATGCCGCCGATCGCGGGGCTTGCGGACGCGGACGAATCCGAAGGCGTGCATTGCGCATTCTTCGGCACGTTCGACGGACAGGGACATGCGATCAGAAACCTGCGCGTTGTGCGCATGGGGTACAAGTACTGCGGTCTGTTCGGCAACGTCGGACACGACTTCGGCGAAGGCTATGTGAAAAACCTTGCGATCCTCGATGCGGAGATCGTCGGGCTTGCCACCTGCGGCATCCTTGCCGGCGGCTTCTACGGCGATGCGGACAACATCATCTGCACCGGAACGATCGACTGCAAGGAGAAGAACGCGGGCGGTCTCGCAGGCAAGATCAAGCGCAACGATAACGGCTATTACGGAATCGCGCGCAACTGCTTCATCTGGTGCGACACGCTGGTTCGCGGCGAAGGCAGTGAAAATGGCGCGGCAGGCGGCGTCTCGGCGTCCAACTCGAAGGGCGGACAGATCGTCAACTGCTTTGTCGGCGGCTCCATCCGCGTGCTCGGCGAGGACGCGGACAGCGTCGGCGGCGTCGTGGGGAATCTCAAGGGCGGCACGGCGATCGACAACAACGTCATGCTGCTGAACGTCATCGACGGCGGCGAGAACAGCCAGAACGTCGGCTTCCTCTGCGGCAGCTACAGCGGCGAATCCGGCTCGCACATTCATAACAACGCGGTGTGGGAGGGGACAAGCCTCTACGGCGGCGTGGCGAGCAGCCATCCCGAAAACGCGGCGTACACCCTCGTATCGGCAGAAACGCTTCGCGAAAAAGCGCTGTATCGCGATCAGCTCGGCTGGGACTTTGATTCGGTCTGGACGTGGGTCGGCGACGAAACGAACGGGTATCCGGTTCCTGCGCCGTTTGCCGACGCGGTCGATCTCAAAGCCCGCATCGACAAAAGCCTCACGGTCGACGAACCCGCGATCCGGCTCAGCGAGCCGATGACAAACCGCATGTACGGCGGCGAAGCGGCGTCGATCGAAGCGCTGATGCTGCTTCCGGAAGGCACGACCGTTACCGAAGCGACGCTGCATTACGGCACGTCCAAGAAGCGCAGCGGATGCACCGAAACGCTTCCGATGACGCTTACGGAGCGGGGCGCAGGCGTGCAGTTCGAGACCGACGAGATCGGCACGTACTATTATTACTGCTCGTTCGCTGCGGACGGAAAGACCTACACGTTCCCGACCGAGGGAACCGTGCGGCTGGATGTGGTATCCCCGACGATGCGCTTCCTGCCGGACCAGATTACGATCACGCCCGGCGCGACGGTCAACGAGATCTGCTTCAACTGGATCACCGAATCGGACGGGCTCACGGGCACGCTGTGCTACCGAAAGGCAGGCGCATCCGAATGGAGCAGGCTTGCGGTCACGGAGATCGAAACCGTGCAGGTGCGCGGCGATCACGGCACGTTCACGAGCTATTCGGCGGATCTTTCCGGACTGGAGCCGGCGACGGACTATGAGTACATGGCGGTCACGGGCGACGGGGCGGACGAGTATCGAAGCGACATTCTGACGTTCCGGACGCTGCCGGAGGGCAACGCGTTCTCGTTTGCCGTGATCTCCGATCTGCAGTCCACCAACGAAGAAGGGTATCTTCCGTTCTTCTACACGAACAGAACGTTTTTGACCGACAAGCTGCAGCCGGACTTCATGGTCAATCTCGGCGATCTCACCGAGGACGATACCATGCAGGAATGGTCGTTCCTGTTCGACGTTGCGGGCGAAGCGCTGTCCAATCGGCTGACCGCCTATGTGGCGGGCAACCATGAAGGAAAGGGTGACGTCGTCTATTCGCACTTCAAGGGACGCACGAACCTGCCGGGCGGCATCGAGGACGAGATCCTCAAGGAGACCACGTCGAGCTTTGTCGTCGGCGATGTGTGCTTTGTCACGATCAACACCGATCCGTACTCTGGGGTCGACGGAACCGATGCTTCCGCGGACAAGCTCAACTACTATGCAATGCAGAAGGAATGGGCGAAGCAGGTATTCGAGGCGTCGGGCTGCACGTACCGCGTGATCTTTGCGCATGCGGGGCTCGTACAGAAGGACGACGCGGCAACGGCGTTCCTGGAGCAGATGTGCGAGGAGCTGGATGTGTGCCTGTTCTTTAACGGGCATATCCATAACTACTTCCGCGCAACGGTGGACGGCAGCGGAAACAAGGTCGACGTCGGGGAAGGAACCACCTTCGTCACGACGAGCCCGATGGGCATGAAGTTCGACGATTACGGCGGTGAGATCGACGACGTCCTTCAGTTCCAGACGGGCGGTTCCGACGATGAACGCCAGTACATCACCTATGTCGAGGTGACGGAGGAGGGCATCACGGTTACGTCCTATCAGAGGACGAACGCCGGGGATGCAAGCCTCGCAAAGTGTGCGGACTATACGCCGATCGATACGTTCACCGTTCACAGGGAAAAGACGGCGCAAAAGGCTCCTGCGTTGCGCACCGCCGTCATTTGTGCCATTGCGGCGCTGCTGATCGTGATTGCGATCGTTGTAGGCATCCTGATTCTTCGAAAGAAGGCAGGAAAGACCAAGTAAGTTTTTTCGACGTTTGCCGATCATTTCGGCAATCGACAAACGTCGAATCTTTTTCTAACCGTTCCGTAAACGTTTACGGATACAAAAAACGTCCTTTGCCCATGCAGAGGTTGTCATAAGAAACGAAGGGAAAGAGGTAATTATGGAAACATTGTTCTGGATCGGTTTTGTAGGCGCTGCGCTTGCAGGGCTGTACGCACTCTTGCAAACCAAGAAGGTTCTGTCCTTCTCGGAGGGCACAGACAAGATGAAGCAGATTGCGGGCGCGATCCGCGAGGGCGCAAACGCGTATCTGCACCGTCAGTATAAGACCGTACTGCCGGTGTTCGCGATCATCTTCGTTGTCCTTGCGGTACTGGCATTCGCGTCAAAAGGCAGCCTGCTTTCGCAGTTCACGCCGTTCGCGTTTCTGACCGGCGGCGTCTGGTCTCTTTTAGCGGGCTTTATCGGCATGAAGATCGCAACGCACGCCAACGCGCGCACCGCGCAGGCGGCGTCCGAGGGACTGAATCGCGGTCTTCGCGTCGCGTTCTCCGCGGGCTCTGTCATGGGCTTCACGGTCGTCGCGCTCGGCATCCTCGACGTCACGCTCTGGTATTTCCTCCTGTATTATGTATTCGGCATTCGTGACGCCAACATGATCGGCAATATCATGGTTATGAACGGCATGGGCGCTTCGTTCATGGCGCTGTTCGCCCGTGTCGGCGGCGGCATCTACACGAAGGCTGCGGACGTCGGTGCGGACCTCGTCGGTAAGGTCGAAAAGAAGATCCCCGAGGACGATCCGAGAAACCCTGCGACGATCGCGGATAACGTCGGCGACAACGTCGGCGACGTCGCGGGCATGGGCGCAGACCTTTATGAATCCTACGTCGGCTCCATCCTTGCCACATTCGCGCTTTCCGCCATCGGCGGCTACGGCTTCGCGGGCATGTTCCTGCCGCTGATGCTTGCCGTTTCCGGCATCATCTGTTCGATCATCGGCGCGCAGCTCGTGCGTGTCAAGGAGAACGCAAGCCAGAAGACGCTGTTGAGAACGCTTCGCACCGGCACGTATACCGCTGCGATCCTTTCCGCAATCGCGGCGCTGCCGCTCACCTATTTCATCTTCCGCGACATCGAAGGCGCGAGATGGTGGGGGATCTACATCGCGATCCTCGCGGGTCTCATCTCGGGCTGTCTGATCGGCTTCTTCACGGAGTACTTCACCTCCGAGTCCTATCGCCCGACGCGTGACCTCGCGGCAACGTCGCAGACCGGTTACGCGACGATCGTCATCGGCGGCATTTCGCTCGGTATGGAATCGGCGCTGACCTCCATCCTGATCGTGTGCGCGGCGGTTTTGATCAGCTACTTTGCGGCAGGCGGTACGTCCGAACTCATCGATGCAAACGGACACTTCCTGCAGTCGTTCAATCGCGGTCTTTACGGCATCGGTATCGCCGGCGTCGGCATGCTTTCCACCCTCGGCATCACGCTGGCGACCGATGCGTACGGACCGGTCGCGGACAACGCGGGCGGCATCGCGCAGATGGCGGGCATGGATCCCGTCGTGCGTGAACGCACCGACGCGCTGGATTCGCTCGGCAACACGACGGCGGCAACCGGCAAGGGCTTTGCGATCGGTTCCGCTTCGCTGACCTCGCTTGCGCTGCTTGTCTCCTATGTCAATATCATTCAGGAAAAGACCGATGCGGTGCTGAACTTCTCGGTCATCAATCCGACGGTACTCATCGGTATGTTTATCGGCGCGATGCTCGTGTTCGTCTTTGCGGCGGTCACGATGAACGGCGTCGAACGCGCGGCGCAGTCGGTCGTCATCGAGGTGCGCCGGCAGTTCCGTGAGATTCCGGGCATTCTCGAAGGCACAGCTACCCCCGAATACGCAAAGTGCGTTTCGATCTGCACCAAGGGCGCTCTGCGCGAGATGGTCGTTCCCGCGGTCATGGCGGTCGTGGTCCCGATTGTTGCCGGTCTGATCCTCGGACCGACGGGCGTGGTCGGACTTCTGGCGGGCGTCTCCGTTGCGGGCTTTGCGGTGTCGGTGTTCATGTCGAACGCGGGCGGCGCATGGGACAATGCAAAGAAGTACATCGAAGAGGGTCACTTCGGCGGCAAGGGCAGCAAGCCCCATAAGGCGTCCGTCGTCGGCGATACCATCGGCGACCCGTTCAAGGATACGTCCGGTCCGTCTCTGAACATCCTTATCAAGCTCTGCGCGACCGTTTCGATCGTCTTCTCCGGTCTGATCGCGCTGATCCACCTGCTGTAATCCCTCCTATTGTCGAATAGAACAGTCGCAGAAGCCGCCTCGTTTCTCCGGGCGGCTTTTGCGACTCCGTAAAGAAAGGACCGGCTGTCAATCAGCCGGTCCCTTGTGATGATTGGATCAATATTTTCTCGCGTCCTTGACATGCGCAAGGTGATCTTCGTATGCGCTGAGATTCTTCGGATTCTCGGACACCTCGGTATCGCCGACGCGCCACCAGGAGCCGTATCCGTCGGTCATGGATTTCGGGAGCACGCGGATGTCGTACACGACCGGTACGCCCTCGATCGCCTTCGCCTCACGAAGCGCTTTTTTCAGCTCTTCGATCGTATGAATCGTGTATGCCTTGCAGCCGTAGCCCTCGGCGATCTTTGCGAAATCGACCGGAATAAAGCTGCCGGAATGCTTGCCGTCCTCGCCGCGGAAGCGAAGCTCGGTGCACAGCGTGTCGTTGCCGTGACCGACCTGCAGGTTGTTGATGCAGCCGAAGCTCGCGTTATTGAACACGCAGATGTTGATCTTCTTGTGCTCCTGAACTGCCGTCAAAAGCTCGGAGTGCAGCATGATGAAGCTGCCGTCGCCGACCATGGCATATACGTCGCGATCGCCGATCGCATACTTCACGCCGAGCGCGCCGGAGATCTCATAGCCCATGCACGAATAGCCGTACTCCATGTTATACGTGTCGACGCCGCGCGCACACCACATGCGCTGCATATCGCCCGGCAACGAGCCCGCGGAGCCGATCGCAACGTCTTCGGGATCGATCGTGAAATTGATCGCGCCGAGCACGGCGGTCTGCGTGAGACAGGCGTTCATATCCTTTGCAAAACGGTGCGCGCTGAACGCGTTCGCGTCATTGATCTCGGGGATATAGTTGTCGCCGTACGCGGTGTTCTGAAGCCGCAGAAGCTCCTTTGCCCAGCGATCGCGCGCGATTTCGATCTCGTTCTCATACGGCGCGCGATAGCCGTCCAGCGCGCTCAGAAGCACCGGCAGCGCACGCTTGGCGTCCGCAACCACGGGAACCGCGTCGAGCTTCAGCGCCTGGAACGGGGACACGTTGATGTTCACGAAACGCG
>CALGGM010000126.1 GCA_937915925.1 uncultured Clostridia bacterium
TAAACTAAAGCATCTTTATCCGGAAATAAAGTATTAAATGTTACATGATACTACGGTCCGTTTTCACCATCTCGGCCCCCTTGTGTAAAGGGGGCTGTCGAGGGAACCGAGGCTGGGGGATTGTTACGCGGGCGGATGCGATCCGCCCCTACGGTAAGCATCGTAAAAAATGTATGTCATTCTGAGGAGGCAAAGCCGACGAAGAATCTCCGCGCCGGATGTTGTTCGGAGATCCTTCTTCGCTCTGCGCTTCTCAGGATGACACATCCGGGGTACGGGACAGGACACATGTGCTTAATATGCTTCCTAAACGGAACGCCGGGGTCTCTCCATTCCGCTTCGCTCCATTACAGTGGTAGATCGCGCGACGACGCACAGTGTCGTCTACCGCGTACCATCGTCCCCTACGAACCGTTGACATCCTTCTTGCCTCCCCTGTGCAAGGGAAGGTGGCAGCCGTAGGCTGACGGAAGGGTTGTTACACGGGCGGATGATATCCGCCCCTACGGGTGGGTAACGTTCTGTAGGGACGACCATCAGTCGTCCGCACCGCTGTTACGACGGGCGGGCATTGCCCATCCCTATGGGTAAAACTCGAACGCCGCCTCGTGTTGGGTCAGCCTTGCTGTTCAAAGCTGCACCAGGGGAAGCGCTTTAAGCGGGCGACGTTCTCCTTTGTGACGTCGCGCAGGATCAGCAGTTGTTTTCCGTCGCGATACCATGTTACGCGATAGACCGGCAAGACGATTTCCTTATTGCACACACAGGTCACGCGCTCGATCGAGGAAATCGGAACCGTTTCGGTCGGCTTCAACAGCCGTTGAACCGCGACCTCCTCCCTGCTTATCGTCAGGCACTTCGCGCGCGTGATCATCCCAAGCGCAAAGATCACGATTCCGATGCCGAGGATCGGGACCGCAAGCAAAAGGTCCTGCGCTTCGGTTAATGCGATCAGGCTCACGACCCCGGCGGATATGCCGATGACGCCGAGCACGAAATAAACGATCGCATAAGTGCGGTTGGTGACAAGCGTCAACCGATCGGAGAAGCATGTTTCGAGGTACTGATAAAACACGCGGTTGTCCCATCTGCCGCCGAGCGCAAAGCGCACGACCGTTTTGCCGTTTCGTTTCAGCATGACGTCGTACAGATTCGAATGAAGCCCGTCGATCTCCGACACCGCGCAGATCGCCCGCTCACGATTGAACAGCGAAAAGCCCGAAATCTGCCCCCGATGCACCAGATACCGCTGATTCGGCGCAAGCAGCAGAAGCACGCTCAGCAGAACAAACAATCCGAAAATGCCGTCAAAGATCAGCGAGGATGTGAGATCGTGCTTATTAAGCGCGTGAAACAGCAGGATCGGCACTGCAAATATCGCGGCAGCGATCGCGCCGATCCATCGAACAGCCTTCGCCTGCGCCTTGCTCATGCCGAGCAGCAGCGGCTTTTCCGGATCGTACACCTGTTTGCGCGGCGCTTCCTTTTGATTGCGGATCAGCTCGAGCACCTCGCCGGTGGCTTGGGAAGACATCCCCGAAGAAAGATTCATATCCTGCCTCCGTTTCTCTATTTGTATCGTATCGCATACATGTGCGTTTGTCAATCAAAGTACCCCTCTGAAAATTAGACACTTCGGAAGGGCAAAGCGCTGCACGGACCCGGTGAAAAGAAAAGCAGGGCGTCGGTGCAAACGCCCTGCAGGGAAGTCTTTTTCGGGAATGCTCAGAACGCGAAGTTGCCGTCGATGAAGACAGGGATCTTGCGGCCGTCGTGCGTGTAGCCGGTGACCTTCAGATCCGCGGTGCCGACCATGAAGTCGACGTGCGTGATCGAATCGTTCAGACCCGCGGCGATAAGCTCGTCCTTGGTCATGCTTGTGCCGCCCTCGACGTTACTTGCGTACGCCTTGCCGAACGCGAAGTGGCATGCGGCGTTCTCGTCGAGCAGGGTCTCATAATAGAGCGTCTTGGAGTTGCTGATCGGGGAATCGTACGGTACGAGCGCGACCTCGCCGAAGTACGACGCGCCCTCGTCCACACTGATCGCCGCCTTCAAAACGTCCTCGCCCTTGGTCGCTTCCGCCTTAATGATCTTGCCGTCCTTCATGGTAAAGCGGATGTTCTCGATGACGTTGCCGTCGCGGCAGAGCGGCAGCGCAGCGCGCACGACGCCGTTGATGCCGGTCTTCTTGTTCGCGGTAAAGCATTCCTCTGTCGGGATGTTCGGCATGTATTCCTGTCCCTGCGCGGTGCGGTCGCCGCCCGCTTCCCACACGTGCTTATCCGCGAGCTCGACCCATAGGTCCGTGCCGAGCGCGTTCTCATAGTGCAGCTTTTCAAAGTGGTACTCGTTTAAGATGCGTACATGCTCCTTGAGGTTCGCGGCATGCTGTCTCCACGCTTCGACCGCCGTGCCGTCGCCCTTTACGCGGCACGCCATAAAGATCTTGTCCCACAGCGCGTCGACTGCTTCGGCTTCGGAGAGGTCCGGAAACACCTTCTTTGCCCACTTGGGGCTCGAAAGCGCGCCGATACCCCACGGGAAGACGTTCTGATCCTGATAGCGGCGGTACTCTTTGAGCTTCTCCCCCGACGCCTTATGCGAGCGAAGAATGCGGTCGCTGTCCACGCCCAGAAGGTTTTCGGGATCGTCGGAGATCAGATGCAGAAACGCCGCGCCCTCCTTGGCGTAGTGCGTGTACAGGTCGGCGCGGAACTGCGGGAATTCGTCAAACACCGCGCTGTCCGCGTGCAGGTACTTTGCGCGGGTCATGTGATCGTCGTTCCACATCATCACGACCTCGCGGCAGCCGTTCTCATACGCGACGTCCGCGCACATTCTGGCAAACGGCGCCTGATCGACCGGTGCAAAAAGCAACAGCGTCTGTCCCTTTTGGATGTTCACGCCGACTTCTACGAGCAGCTTTGCGTACTCTCTGAGCTTGTTTTCCATGTTCGTTTCCTTTCCGTTGTAAAATTTTTAATGCGTCGCCGCCGCCATCGAGGCGACAACGAACAGCAGGATACCCGACATCATGATCGTCTGTAAAAGATCGCGCTTCTTTGCAGCCTCCGAAGGCGAAAGCGTTGCCGCATGCAGCGCGTCGATCGCCGCAAGCGACGTGGCGTAAAACAGCCGCTGGCTTCTGCCGATGCGCATCGGGGAAAAGCCCTTCTGCTCCCGCAAAAACGCGGAGATCTCGGTGACCGTCTTTGCGGTCTCCGTTTCGTCGACGTCCAGCGAAGCAAGAAACGCAAGCAGCGGAAGATCGAGCATCTCACGGTTCTTCTCTCCCGCCTCGCGCACCGCGTCATAAAGGCGCTCCGTTTTCAGTGCAAGCGCATCTGGCTCCTGCTCGGAGATCGCGATCGCGAAGCTCGCCATCTGCGCGGCGTTCGTGCGTCCGAACCGCACCGACAAAAGCTCCATCGCCGCATCCGCGCGCGGGAACAGGACCGTCTTGTCCGCGTCGTACATCGCGAACAGCACGGCAAACATCACATCCTCGCCGCCGGTCAAGATCCGATGCGCGTGCCGCATCTCGAGATAATGCCCGTGCGCCGCGTTCGCCACCGCGTCCGCGCGGTCATGGCACTTCGCCATCAAAAACGCCGCGGGGCAAAGGTAATCGGTCGGCGCGAAGCCGGCAGCCTTCAGCTTGCGCTGATTGTCCTTCGCGAAGTTCAGCCGCCGCTCGCCGTCGGAGCGCTCGCCGAGCTTGATCGCCGCGGGCGCCATGCCGAGCCCCCGGAACGCCGAGAACACGCCGGTGTTCTTTTTTAAGATCTTCTTGCCGCGGCGGATCGACGCGAGGTCCGCGTCGCGATCGTCCAGTCCCAACAGCAGCGCGCACAGGCAATGCACCTGCGGCGTCGACATGCGAAAGGTCCTTTCAATCCGCTTTCTGTTTTCGATAAACTGTTCCGTGCGGCGTACCGTCACGCTCTGCATGTTCGTTTCCCCCGGTTTCGTTCTTTCGTTTATTATGCCACAAACCCCGCGTTTTGAAAAGCCCCTTTTCCGGATCGAAGCGAGCCCTCCGGCATTTAGAATGTTCTATGCCCCTCTTCGGCAAGGACGCCGTACAGCTCCGGTCTTCGGTTTCTCAAGCCCCATACCTCCCGCTTCCGGTAGCTGCGCAGTCGGTCTACATCCAGCTCAGCAATATAAATGCCCGCTTCTTCGCCCGCCTCGCATACACAGGTATCTCTGGAGCCCGGTTCTCCCGGAAGATAGATGACGCCGTCAAACAAGGTGGAATGTCCGTTGCAATCCGGATGCGGCGCGGGATAGTTGCAGGTCGCGATGGCGAACATGTTTTCAAACGCTCTGCCTCGCAGCTGGGCAAGGCGGTTCATTTCCATCGGACACGCATTCGGAACCAGAACCAGCTCCGCGCCTTTCAGCATCAGCACCCGCGCGCTTTCGGGAAATTCACGGTCGTAGCAGATCATAAAGCCGACGCGGATCACGCCCTGCTTCGTATCAAGATCCTCCGTAAAGAAGCCTTCACCTGCGTCAAGGACGCCCTCGTCGTCCTCCTCTCCGAAATCGCAGATATGCACCTTGGAATACCGGATCTTCAGATCGCCGCGGCGATCGAAGAGGCATACCGTATTCCTCGGTTTCGGCGCATGCTTTTCCAAAAGCGTTACGGCGATCGCCATGTCGAGCTCCCTTGCAAGCTCCGAAAAGCGTTTGACAAACCGGCTGTCCAAGGCAAGCGCCTGCTTCGCCAATTCCTCCGTATCGTGAGAAAACCGATAGCCGACGCTCCACATTTCCGGGAACAGGGCGATGTCCGCGCCCTTGTCCTTCGCCGCTTTGCATGCTTCTATTCCGATTTCAAGGTTCTTTTCCGCACTGTCCACGGGGAGCAGCTGCATCAATGCGATCTTCAATTTCATGTTCTCACCGTCTTTCTTTCCGATCTGCAGCTTTGATTTTATCATAGTTTCCGATAAGGCGCAACGGCGTCCGATCCCGACATCCCGAAGACGGTCCGCCCTTTCTCTGATCCCGTCGCCGCACGGCAGTCCGTTTCGCGTATGCATGCGTCATTGGACGAATCCGGACCGCGGCGGACTTTGTTTGTCGAAAACACCATTCGCCGGTTTTCGCATGGTATGCTCCCCAAAAATGTTTCGGAGGCGATCCCATGTCCAAAAACCGCATGTTCCAGACGCTTTGGCTTTTGCTGCTTTCCGTCGTATGCGTTCTGATGTTCTACTATCGCCGCGAGTCCACGAAGTCCCCGCAGGAGCGTTTTTCTGAGGACACCGTCGTTGCCGCGGCAGTTGAGCAGCGCACGCCCGTTCCGCTGCCGACCGAGACCCCCACGCCGGTCCCGACGCCGCGTCCCACGGTTTACGAGATCACCGAGGTGTTCATCCCGCTGTATCAGACGCCGATCCCGGTTCCCGCGACGCTCCCGCCGAACGTCACCCCTGCCCCCACGCCGATCCCCGAAACGCCCGCGCCGACCGCCGCGCCGAAGAGCGTCGAGCCGTTTTCGCTGATCTGGTTTTCCGATACGCAATACTATGCCTATAAGAAGCCGGAGATCTTCGTTTCGATGGCGGAGTGGGCGGTGCGCATCCGAGAGAAAAACAACGCGCTCGCCGTCGTCTGCACCGGCGACATCGTGGACAACCGCAACTATACGCGGCACTGGACCAACGCGGAATCCGCGATCACGCGCATCCGCGACGCGATGCCGTTCTACTGCGTCGCAGGCAACCACGACGTCGGCGCGGACTCGGTCGATTACACGATGTACCGGCAGTACGATTTCTGCACCGCGCCGGAAACGATGGAGTTCAACGGCGACGGGCATTGCTGGGTGCTGCCGCTGCCCGAGCAGAAGCTGCTGCTCTGCGGGGTCGGCTGGCAGAATGATACCGCCTATGCCGACTGGCTGATCGATCGGATCAACGCCTATTCCCAGTACCCCGCCGTACTGCTGATCCACAGTTTTCTCTATGACGACGGCTCGCTTTCCACCAACGGCAAGCGCGTGGAAAAGGCGATCTTCGAAAAAGCGCCGTCCCTGCGGCTCGTCCTTTGCGGACACAACGACGGCTCGGCGCGCTGGTCGAAGACGTACGGCGACGGACACACGGTTAACGCCATGATGTATAACTTCCAGGACGACAAGAAGTACGGGCTCGGCTATGCGCGTATCCTGATGTTCAACCCGGAGACCCGCAACATCGCCGTCACGACCTACTCGCCGTACCTCGACGATTACAACTATTACCGCGACGCGGAAAAGGACACGTTTACCCTGTATAACGCGTGGTGACGCGTCGGCGGCGCATTCATTTTACGACGGACGGGCAATGCCCGTCCCTACGGGGTAAAATTCGACCTCCCCTTGTCAGGGGAGGTGGCAGCCGAAGGCTGACGAAAGGGTAGTCATTTAAACCGTAAGTGTTTTGACGGGGCGTCCGGAGGACACCCCCTACGGTCCGTTGCCAAGTTTCTTGGCTCCCCTGTACAAGGGGAGCTGTCACCGACAGGTGACTGAGGGGTTATTACGGCGGGCGGATACGATCCGCCCCTACGGGATAACCAGACATCTCCTGTAGGGACGACCATCGGTCGTCCGTTTTTTATTGACCGGCGCAAAGCGATCGACGCACTTCCCGCATTTCCCATTTCTTAACCCCTTATTGACAAATCCGACGCATTTATGCGGTATGATAAGAAAAACACAACCGAATCATGAAAATCCCCCTCTTTTTAGGTGTAAGGTCTTACAGAAGGTTGGAGCTATGAAACAGGATTATTTTGACAGGATCTATGAAAAGACATACCGCCCGCTGCTGCACTACGCGATCGTGCATCTTTCGGATCCGTTGGACGCCGAGGACGCGCTGCAGAACGTCTTTGTCGCGTTTTATCGGCGCATCGAATCGCGCGGGCACGCCGACATCCTCGCCCCGCAGGCGTTTCTTCTGAAGATGCTCAAGCGCGAGATCATCGCGCATTACGCCGAGCGCAGCGCGGTCGAAACGGAACCGCTGGAGGACGACGTCGCCGCCGACCCGCTCTCCTTTGAGGACGCCGCCGAAGCGCGCATTATGGCGGGTCAGGTGTTCGACGCCGCAAGAACGCTTTCGAAGGACGCCTACCGCGTCTTCGTGCTGTACTACGGCTTCGAGCGTTCCGTCGCAGAGATCGCGAAGGAAATGCAGCTTTCCGAGGAAGCCGTGAAGAGCCGCCTGTTCCGCGGCAGAAACGCCGTGCGCCGCATGCTGACGCACGGAACAAACCATTGAAATGAGGTATCGATCATGAACGAAAAACGGTTTTTCCATACCGCGCTCGAGAGGGATCTTTTGAGCGGCAAGAAACAAAAACAGCGGCTCGACGCCGTTTTGAACGCGTCCGTCGCCATCCCTATGCCCGCGGCGAAGTCCTCCGCCGACACGGCGCGAACCTCTTCTTTACGCCGTTGGCTCGCCGTGCCTGCCGTCGCCGTGCTGCTCGTGCTGACGGTTGCGATCGGCTCGGTCGTGTTCTCACGCAGAAACCGACCCGAACAGGCGGCGCAGCCCGTCCCGGCGGAACCGGGCTTTTCGAACGAGCTGATCCCATGGGCGACACAGCCGCCGATCGAACGGCTCATCAAGGAGGAAGGCACGGAAATCCGGCTGATTCCGGAGATCGACACGGAGGGACGCATCGATCAGGCGCGGCAGAACCAACTGCATCTTTCCCCGATCGACGAAGCGGACTGGGGTTGGCTCAAGGAAACGACAGCTTCCGTAAGCGAGCTGTCCGTGACGACCGCAAGCATCTCGTGGACGACCGAGCTGCGGGTGCCGAAAGGCAATTTTCAGCAGAACCCGTTTCTCGATGCGGTGCATGTCATGCGCAACGAAAGCCGCTGCTTCTTCTATAACGCAGACGGGCTGATGACCGACGACGAGGGCGCGGAGCTGGTCGATTTCAAAGCGCCGCCCGAGATCACCTACGGCGAGGAGGACGGCGCGTGGGTCATGCGGATCCCGGAGATCTGCGCGATGCCGCAGGTGTACGATCAGTTCCCCAACACGCTGCCGCCGACCGGGGACGTGACGGTGCGCTCGCTCCTGCTGCTGCTTGATCCCGACGCGGACGCATCCGACGTCTACGTGCTGATGGTCAACGAGGACGAACAGAACGGTCAAAGGACGTATCTTGTCGGCAGAAATGAATCGCTGCCCGCGGCGACGGTCGGCGTGCTCGAACAGACGTTTACCTTTGACGCCGAAGCGCTTCTGAACATCGCCGATCCGATCCATATCGACGTGCCGCTGTCCGGTGAAACCGTGCTGACAGTGCACAGGGAAACGGGCTTTCAAAACGAGCACGTCTCGCTCGACGACGTGACGCTTGACGCGGAGATCCATTACACCAAGACCGGCGTGTTCGTAATCCTCACGGTCAGCGAGGCGGGAACGCTTTCCAACACGCAGGTGGATGCGCTGTATCAGGCGATGAACGGCGGTCCTACGGGCGGGCATTTCTCCGCAGGATGCAGGAGCGCCGCAGGCTCGCTGCAGGTGTGGTGCGTCAGCCGCGCGTTCTGGGGGCATACGAAGCTCGCCCGGTATGAGATCGGTCTTGTGCCGTCGCAGTACGACGAAGCGGGACAGTTGGTGCTTTCGATCCGCGCGACCTATGCAACCGGTAAGGAGGGCGACGATCCGCGCGACGACTGGTCGTGGACCGCAAAGGATATGGAGGGCGGCAAAATGCCGGAGCTGATGACAAAGGCGGTTCCGATCGCATCGGTCACGATCCCGCTGCCCGGCGTTTCGCCTCTGAACATGCCGAATCCCCTGCCCTCTCCCGAGCCCACCGCCTGCCCGCCGACCGAGGCGCCGTCGATTTCGAACGAAGACGAGTTCGTCCCGATCGCCCCATTCGAGCCGTAACGCAGAGCGGGAAAATGCGATCCGCCTCACGGAAATGTTATCCCGTGGGGAGGATCGCATCCACCCTGTTCCCAATTATTGTAGGGGCGGATCGCATCCGCCCGTTTTTGTACCGTATCAACGGTAAAAACAATCGCTTTCCCAATTTGCGGGATTGTTCTCTATATACGTCCAAATACGCTGCCAATCGGCTTCGTCGCGAATGATATGATCGTGAAACGATTTCTGTCAAATGGCTTTTCCGATCTCTTTCGAAACGCGCCGTTTTGTTTGCCCGACAATATCGGAAACGGTTTTTACAGAGGGTTTATCCTGTTTTTCTGTCAATCGCAGCAACAGATGAACATGGTTCGGCATGATCGCATAATGATCCACTGTGACGTTATGATATCGAACTGAAATGTCTTGAATTGCCCTGTCGACAATCCTTCCTTCCGCTGACAGGAACGGGCGGATGCGATCCGCCCCTACGGGTTGGTAGGACAAAATTCTTGCGCGGATCATGGCTTCTGCTTCTTCACGCCAGAATAACGGATCGCCGTCACTGGTGCATACCGTTATAAAATATGCACCGGCGGATCCGTAATCATATCCCTGCAACCGATTCTCTTTTCGTTTCGGATATTCCATGTTCCCCTTGATTTCTAAAACCCCGCCGCGGGAGCGTGCAGGCTGTTGAGAAGGTGTGTCAGAATTCGCGTTCTTCATGAAGGAGCTATACTAAGATGCGACTGAATGAAAACGCGGATAGTTTGCGGCGAAATCATCAAAGGCGCTGTCTCAAAACAGTTTAACGAGCTGAGATGAGGCAGCGCTTTGTTTG
>CALGGM010000127.1 GCA_937915925.1 uncultured Clostridia bacterium
ATTTCGCCGCAAATTATCCGCGTTTTCGCTCGGTCGCATACGTTAGTATAGCTCCGTCGCGAAAACACGAATTCTGCCTCCCTTCCCAACAGTCTGTTCAGCGTGTCAAAAGGTTTTTTGACACGCTGAAACCGGACGGGGACCGTCCGGTTGAATGTGTTTTGGGAATGCTCAGTGTGCGGAGAGGGAGGCGTCGATCGCTTTTGCCGCAACCTTGCCGGCGCCCATGGCGGAGATGACCGTCGCGGCGCCCGTGACCGCGTCGCCGCCGGCATAGACCTGCGCGCGCGAGGTCAGCCCGTCCTCGGTGACGATAATGCCGCCGTGGCTGTTGACCTCGAGCCCCGCGGTGGTGTTTTTAATGAGCGGGTTCGGGCTTGTGCCGATCGCCATGATCACCGTGTCGACGTCGAGCGTGAACTCGCTGCCGGGGACCGGGATCGGGCGGCGTCTGCCCTTCGCGTCCGGCTCGCCGAGCTCCATGCGGATGCAGCGCATGCCGGTGACGAAGCCGTTTTTCGGATCGCGCGGGTTCTCCGGATTGTTGTATCCGAGGATCTCGACCGGATTGTTGAGCAGCCAGAAGTCGATCCCCTCCTCCATCGCGTGCTCGACCTCTTCCTTACGCGCGGGCAGCTCGTCCATCGAGCGGCGATAGACGATGTACACATGCTCCGCGCCGAGTCGCAGCGCGGTACGCGCCGCGTCCATTGCGACGTTGCCGCCGCCGACGACTGCGACCCTGCCGCCCTTCTGAATCGGCGTGACGGGATTGTCGCGGTACGCCTTCATGAGGTTACTGCGCGTCAAAAATTCGTTTGCGGAATAGACTCCCTTCAAGGATTCGCCCGGGATATTCATGAAGTTCGGCAGCCCCGCGCCGGAGCCGATGAACACGGCTTCAAAGCCCATGTCAAACAGCTCGTCGATAGTCAGGGTCTTTCCGATAACCACGTTCGTTTCGACGTCCACGCCGAGGGCTTTGAGCGTTTCCACTTCCTTAGCGACGATGCTTTTCGGAAGACGGAACTCCGGAATGCCGTACACGAGCACGCCGCCTGCGGTGTGCAGCGCTTCGAACACCGTGACCTTATACCCCTTCTTTGCAAGATCGCCCGCGCAGGTAAGTCCCGAGGGACCCGAGCCTACGATCGCGACCCGGTGTCCGTTGGACGCAGGCGCCTTCGGTGCTTCCTTGCTGTGCTCGTTGTGCCAGTCCGCAACGAAGCGTTCGAGCCGTCCGATGCCGACCGGTTCAAACTTCACGCCCATCGTGCACTTGCTTTCGCACTGCGTTTCCTGCGGACAAACTCTGCCGCAAACGGCGGGCAGCGAGGATGTCTCGTTGATCACCTGATACGCGCCTTCGAAATCCTGTTCCTTGATCTTCGTAATGAAGTCGGGGATATTGACGTTAACGGGGCATCCCGCAACGCACGGACGGTTCTTGCAGTTTAAGCAGCGCTTCGCTTCCTCAAGCGCGATCTCCATGGGATACCCCAACGCAACCTCGCTGAAGTTTCTCGCGCGAACCTCCGGCGCCTGTGTCGGCATTTCATGCTTTCTCGGATCCAGTGCCATTTCAGTTCGCTCCTTTCAGCAGATTGCAGGTTTCTTCGTGCGCGCGGCGCTCGAAATCGAAATACATCCGTCCGCGGCTCATGGCCTCGTCGAAATCGACCTCGTAGCCGTCAAAATCCGGGCCGTCGACGCAGGCGAACTTCGTCACGCGCTTGCCGTCCTGCACCAAAGTCAGGCGGCAGCCGCCGCACATGCCCGTGCCGTCGATCATGATCGGGTTCATCGACACCGTGACCGGCACACCGAAAGGCTTTGCGGTGAGCGTAACGAATTTCATCATGATAAGCGGACCGATCGTGATGATCATGTCAAAGGTCTCGCCCGCTTCGAGCATTTCCTTCAAAGGAACGGTGACGTTGCCGTGTCGCGCGTAGCTTCCGTCGTCGGTCATGACGACAAGACGGTCCGAGCACGCCCTGAATTCGTCCTCAAGGATCAGAAGGTCCTTATTCCGGAAGCCGATGATCGAGGTGACCTCGGCGCCGAGATCATGGAACGCCTGCGCCACGGGCATTGCGATCGCGCAGCCCACGCCGCCGCCGACGATGCAGACCTTTTTGATCCCGTCGGTGTGCGTCGGCACGCCCAGAGGACCTACGAAGTCCTGAATGAACTCGCCCTCGCGCTTGCGGTTCAGGAGCTCCGTCGTCGCGCCGACGATCTGAAAGATGATCTTGACCGCGCCGCGCGCCGGGTCCGTCCCTGCGACGGTCAGCGGGATGCGTTCGCCCTCTTCGTTGACGCGCAGGATGATGAACTGTCCGGGCTTCGCCTTGTTCGCCACCAGCGGCGCTTCGATCTCCATCTGCGTCACCGTCGGGTTCAGTTCCTTCTTCGTAATGATTCGATACATACGGCACCTCTTCCTTCCAAAAATAATATGGGGATAGGCGGCTCCTTCCCGGGAAAGAGCCGCCCGTTCGGTTCTGTCTGTCGGTCGATCGCCGTCATGCGCAGGCGCTGTCTGCGATCAGAAATCGACCTCCGTGTCGTAGTAGCAGCACTTTAAGAGCTTTTCCATCTCCTCGACGGAGGGCTGACGCGGGTTGGAGCCCGTGCAGGCGTCGCCAATCGCGTTGACTGCGATGTCGTGGAGCCGCGCAAGGAACACGTCCTCGGGGACGAAGCCCTGCTCGGTGGGATAGCTGTCCGCGCCGTAGTTTTTGATGCAGTGCGGAATGTTGAGATCGTCGTTCATCTTACGCAGATACGCGATCAGCGCCGCGACCTTTTCGTCGTCGGAAGCATTCTTGTCCGCAATGCCCATGTAGTCGACGATGACGCCGTAGCGCTTCTTCGCCGTCTCATCCTTTGCGTTGAATGCGATGACCTTCGGCAGGTACATTGCGTTTGCTGCGCCGTGGATGATGTGCGCGCCGTAGTCCGCAAACGCCGCGCCGGTCTTATGCGCCATGGAATGAACGATACCTAAAAGCGCGTTGGAGAACGCCATGCCCGCGAGGCACTGCGCGTTGTGCATACGGTCGCGCGCCGCCATGTCGCCGTTGTAGGACGGGACGAGGTCGTTCATGATCATCTCAATCGCGTGGATCGCCAGGGGATCGGTGTAGTCGCTGTTCGCGGTGGAAACATACGCTTCGACGGCGTGCGTCATCGCGTCCATACCGGTGTGCGCGACAAGCTTCTTCGGCATCGTCTCGGCAAGCTCCGGATCGACGATCGCCACGTCCGGCGTGATCTCGAAGTCCGCGATCGGGTACTTGATGCCCTTGGAATAGTCGGTGATGATGGAGAACGCGGTCACCTCGGTCGCCGTGCCGGAGGTGGAAGAGACCGCGCAGAAGTGCGCCTTTTTGCGAAGCTCGGGAATGCCGAAGACCTTGCACATATCCTCGAACGTGCACTCCGGATATTCGTACTTGATCCACATCGCCTTCGCCGCGTCGATGGGACTGCCGCCGCCGATCGCGACGATCCAGTCCGGCTCGAAATCGAGCATCGCCTGTGCGCCGCGCATAACGGTTTCAACGGAAGGATCGGGTTCGATGCCGTCAAAGATGCGGACCTCCATGCCCGCCTCCTCGAGATACGCCTGCGCGCGATCGAGGAAGCCGAAGCGCTTCATCGAGCCGCCGCCGACGCAGATCATTGCCTTTTTGCCCTTGAAGCTCTTCAGTGCTTCGAGAGCGCCTTTTCCGTGATACAGATCACGGGGGAGAGTAAAACGTGCCATAAAAACCTCCAAAGTTTCCATATATTGATATTGCACAAGATACGTCTGATGTATCATGAAGCGAAATACCCAGAACGGGGGCGGTCGGGGTTTCCGACCGCTTCACCGCATGACGCATCCTTTCGCCTCAGCGTGAGCACGACCATTCGGTCAAGGCGATCAAACACGCGCAAAGATCGGAAGAACTTGCTTTTTCTTTCTTTGCGGCATGATTATAACGCAGCTCACGAAAAAGCAGAATAACCAGATTATTCAAACCGTGTTATCAAAAAAGATAACAGGAGCGTTCCCGAAAAGCCGTCCCTTAGCCTCGGCGTTTATGACAGCCAGCGGCGCTTGGACGCGTCCAGCTCTTCGAGAAATCGCAGATCCAGCTCGGTCAACGCGTACTCCTTTCGACGGATCAGCATATCCCGATACAGCTTGTGATTGTCCACGCAGACGCGCTGCACCAGTCCGTACCGATCGAGAAGCTTCTGCGGGATCGGCGAGACCCACATGAAGGTCTCCGGGTTCTCGACGAGCAGATCGAACTGTCCGCCTCTCTCAAACAGGAAGATCCGGCGGCGGATCTCGTCCGGCAGCTCCGCACGCCGCACGACGCTGATCGGCAGGGACGGAACGTAGGGATCGCCGTGCACGATCTCGATCAGCGGCTTCAGATCGCCGAACGTGAGCTCCTCCTTTTCGGCAAGCGGATTGTCGCGGCTCATGATGCAGACGAAGGTGAATTCCGCCACAAGCTCGCAGACAAGCCCCTTCTCCTCCATCATCTCTTTGAAATACCGGTCGAATTCCGTCGCGTAGCGAATGATCCCCAAATGATAATCCGCATTCAGAATATTGGTGATTGCGCGGGAGGCGTTCGTCTCCATATAATATACCTCGGCGGCGTCGGCTTTCAGGCAGTGCGAAAACTGAACGAACGCGTCCGAAATATAGCTTGCGCGCGGTACGGATATCGAAAAACGCTGCTTGAGCGGAACGCCGTTTCTGTACTTGCGTTCGATATCGTCGATCTGATTCAGCACGCCCTTCGCGTAACGGACAAACTCCTCGCCGTCCGCCGTCAGCGTCATGCCCTTCGAGGTGCGTTCAAAGATCGTGATGCCGAGATCCGCTTCCAGCTCCTTGATGCTGCGGCTCAGATTCGGCGGCGCGATAAAGAGCTCCCCCGCGGCCTTGTTGATCGAGCCGATGCGGGCGACCTCCACCGCGTATTTCATGTGCAGAATGTTCATGGTTCCTCCCTTCGGAGAGCGAATCGACCATCCGCGTCCCTCAAAGCCCATGGGATCGCACAACGGTTCGTGTTCGTTTCAGCGTTTGCAGTCAGGACCTGTCTGCCAGAATGCTCTCACAGTGAACGATATATTTTATCACATCCGGACACAAAGCACAAGCCGCATTCGCAAAGACTTGGGGCAATCGGCAAAAAAGATCGGCGGTCCGGACCGCAAAGGGCTGTTTCCCCGATCAACCGGATTTTTTCTGACAAATTTTCGTTTTCGTAAAACCAAACGCCGATCTTGTCTGTCCTATAGGACGTCAAATAAGATGAAGCATCTGAAAGGAGAATTTCCATGAACCGAATCATCAGACCGCTCGCATGGCTGCTTTGCCTGCTGATGGCGCTTGCGATCCTGCCCTCCGCCCTCGCGGAGGACGCGTCCGACGCGCCCGCGCTTCTCGACCCTGCGTCGGAGGACAGCGACCTTGACGCTGCCCTTGTGCCTTCCGCGGACGACGCCGCGCCGACGGGATTTATTGCGCCGGAGACCGATGGAACGCGCCGTTCCGACGCCGTGTTCAAGTCCGTCAGGGACGGCGAGGCGCTTACGTTCACGCTCAACGACAGCATTACCGCGGTTCTTGCGGACAGCGTGCTGACCCTTTCGGGCGAAGGCGACACCGGCTGGCTGAACAGCGGGACCGCCGCGCCGTGGTACGACGTGCGCGATCAGATCCGCGAGGTCGTGATCGAGGACGGTATCACCGGGATCACCAAGCTCTTTTGGGACTGCAAGAATCTGGAAACCGTCACGTTTCCGGAAAGCCTGACCGCCCTGTACGGCGCGTTCTACGGCTGCTCCGCGCTGAAAAGCGTCACGCTTCCGGCGTCGCTGACCCGGATCGGCGAGGGCACGTTTGCGGAATGCACGTCGCTTGCGTATATTGACGTGCCGAACGTGAAAACGGTCGAGCAATACGCGTTTCAGGGAACGGCGGTCACATCGTACACGCTGCCCGCGACGCTGACCGATTTCAGCCCGATCGCGTTCTGGAAGGGGCAGATCGAGTCCTACTCGCTCGCGGACGGAAACGAAACGTATCTGGAGCGGGACGGCGTCCTGTTCACCGACGGCGGCGAAACGCTGTACTGCTATCCCGCGGGACGCAAGACCGCGAGCGTCCGTATCCCCGACGGCGTAAAGACGGTCGGCGAATGCGCATACGCAACCAACGCATACATGAGATCGATCGATTTCAACGAAGCGACCGTGCTCAATTACAGCGCGTTCACCTCCTGCTCCGCGCTCGAAACGGTCACGCTCCCCGACACAGTCACCGAGATCGGCGGCTGCGTCTTTGAAGGCTGCTCCGCGCTGACGTCCGTGACGTTCGGAAGCGGTCTCAAAACGACCGGCTACCGCACGTTCGCGTCCTGCAAATCGCTGCAGACGATCAACTTCGGCACGGCGATTACCGAGATCGAAGGACTGTGCTTCGCGTGGTGCAGCAGCCTCAAGGACGTCACGCTGCCGAAAACCGTAACCAAGGTCGGCAACGGGTGCTTCGGCGAATGCGCCGGGCTGGAATCGTTCACCGCGACCGCGCTGACGGTCATCCCGTATCAGATGTTTTTAAACGACTATAAACTCAAGAGCCTGACGCTGAACGACGGTATCACGGAGATCTGCCGCCATGCGGTCTACGGCACCAACGCTTTAAAGCACGTCGACGTTCCCGCGAGCATCGAGTTCATTCACGACTACGGCTTCGACCCGCGCTATACGACGGTGACCGTTAATAACCCCGAGCTCGATCCGTACGGACGCTCCGGCTGGCGCAGACAGGAATACATCTCCGTGACCGGTCTTTATAACTACGACAAGGCGTTCGAGATGGCGGCGCTCGTCAACCGGGAGCGCGCGGCGGCGGGACTGGAACCGCTAAAGATCGACGCCGAGATGACCGACTTTGCGATGCAGCGCAGCATAGAGCTTGCGGTCATGTACTCGCATACCCGTCCGGACGGCAGCGCGTACTACTCGCCGTACATGGGCGATCTGTGGGCGGAGAACGCCGCGGAATATCAGGTGAGCGCCGCCGAGGTCATGGACGCGTGGATGAACTCGGAGGGACACCGCAAGAATATTCTGACGGCGTCCTTCACGCGCATCGGCGTCGGCTGCGTCGAGGTCGAGGGGCGCTGCTACTGGATCCAGTGGTTCTCGAAGGGCGACGCGGACGTGATCGAAAAGCCCGACAACAGGACCGTGACCCGGGCGGTCGGCTTCGCAAAGGACCCGTTTGAGGACGCGTATCAGACCTCCGACGTCGTCTTCTACTTCAGACAGCCGCCGGAATACAGCTATGTGTTTGATACCTCTCAGGACGCCTATAACATGCTTACCGGCGATACGATCAGGATCCGCTTTTATCTGCGCGGCAAGAACGTCAGCGAGAAGGGCGAGTTCTTAAACGCGCCGATCCCGTACGCCGCGCAGGAGCTGAATTGGAGCACCGAGAACCCGAATGTCGCGACGGTCGACGCAAACGGCATGCTGACCGCGACGGGCGACGGCAGCACGAAGGTCGTCATCCAGACGAAGAACGGCTATTTCACGCACAAGGTCGACGTGCAGGTCGGCTCGCTTGAGGCCGCGACGCTTGCCTTTGCCGAGGGCGAGGTGCTCTATCGCGGCACGACCCCCTATCTCGTGGCGGACGGCACGGCGAAAACGCCGCGCGTGACCGTCACCGACGCCGCAGGCGAACCGATCGATCCCGCGATGTATACCGTTGCCTATCGCGACAATACGGAGGCGGGAACGGCGGCAGCCGTCGTGACCCTGACCGCCACCGGAGAAAGCCGGCCCATCATGTTCAAGCTCTATCTGCCGCCGACGAAAGCGACAAGCGTGGAGAACGCGCCGTATCCGCTGATCCGATGGGATCCGGTCCCCGGCGCGAAGGGCTATGTCGTCTACCGCCGCGCGTATAACCTCGTCGACAACGGCTGGACGACCTTCGAGCGCTGGAACAACACGACGGACACGTTCTTCCTCGATCAAAAGGTCTATGCCGGAACGCGCTATCAGTACGGCGTGAAGGCGTACTTTAAAGAGCGGGAAGCCGCGGACGGCACAACCATGGGCGGCGCGATGGATAACTACAACCTCGGCATCGTCGGACCGCTGAAAACACTCGTCTATATCACGCAGCGCAGGATCAAGTCGGTCACGCCCGGCGTCCGCTCCCTCTCGGTGAGATGGGAGGGCTCCAAGGTCTTTACCGGCTATCAGGTGCAGATCATGGAGGACAGCGTCTCCCCGCAGAACATCAAGGCGACGGTCAAGATCACCGATCCCAAGACGTACGCCTACACGTTCACCGGACTGAAATCGAACAAGACCTATTACGTGCGCGTCCGCTCGTATCAGGTGTTCGAGGGCATGACCTATTTCGGAAGCTGGTCGGACGTTCAAAGCTGCACCGTTCGCTGAAAAACATACCCACGCAGCCATCGGGAATATATATGCGTTCCCGGCGGCTCTTTCCTTTTCCCTTTCCGCTGTACGCAAAAAACGCCCGACACCGCGGGCGTTTTTGTTAGAAATCAATCTTTGAATCAGTCGCCGAGGTCGGCTTCGAAGGGGACGCCGTACGCGCCGCCGTTTTGCGCGGCGTACACTGCGCAGTTTCCGATGTACCTGGACCAGTAGCCGCCGTTCGAATCCGGCGTCAGATATTCCAGAAGCCCCTTCATCGCGATCGCGTGCGTCGAGATCAGAATGTCGCCGCGAAGGTCCTTGATCTCCTCCAAAAACCGACCGGCGCGCTCCACCACGGAGGAAAGCTGCTCCATCCCCTCCGGCGCCGGATTGTGCGCAAAATCGCTGAAAAACGTGAGGATCTCCGGCGGAAGATGGCCGAGGTCCGTCCCTTCGTAGGGACCGTAATCCATCTCGATCAGCCGCTCGTCGAGGGTCGGCGAAACGTCCGGCGCGACGAGCCTTGCCGTTTCGACCGCGCGGATCAGCGGGCTTGAAAACACATGCGAAAAGCGAACGCCGGAAAGCTGCTTTGCCGCGCGCTTCGCCTGCGCGATCCCCTCCTCGTTCAGCGGCAGATCGCTTCTGCCCTGCAGCGCGTTCGCGCGATTCATCTCCGTCTTTCCGTGCCGTATGATGTAGATCATTTCCGTTCTCCCTTTCCGCGATGACGCCCGTTTTTTTCAGTATACCATAGGCGTTTACAGAATTCCATAGCCATTTGCGGAAGGTCAAAGCAGCTTTCGGGGCCTCTCCCTACGAGCCGTTTTAACAGTTTTCCTCCCCTCACCGGTTGATCTTCGAGCGCCCCCTTCAGGGGGAGCTGTCGCCGGAGGCGACTGAGGGGGTGTGAAAAAAATAAAAAATTCGGGGGTTGACAAATCGGAACGATCGTGGTATTCTGTCCGCGACGTATATGATATACGATCCCGGAAACGGAGGACGCGTACGATGGCAAAGACGGCATTCGCTTTCAACATGTACATGTGCATGCGACTGATGCGGCTGCCTGTTTGCCGGATCATGCGTTCGTGCATGTAAACGTTTCGCTGATCGCCATTCACGGAAGCCGCAAGCGTCGGCTTCCGTTTTTTATACCCCAAAAATCATAAACACACATAAAGGAGTACAACCATGAAAAAACTGATTTCCCTCATTCTTATCGCAATCCTCGCGCTCGGCGCGTTTGCAGGCTGCACAAAGACCGCCGCGGGCTTCACAATCGCGGTTCCGAACGACACGACCAACGAGGCGCGCGCGCTGCGCCTGCTCGAAGCGAACGGGCTTATCAAGCTGAAAGCGGACGCGGGCGAGACGGCGACCAAGCTCGACATCGAAGAGAACCCCTACAACATCACGATCACCGAGATCGAAGCCGCACAGCTTCCGTCGCTTTTGAAGGACGTCGACTTTGCGGTCATCAATTCGAACTACGCGGCGGGCGCGGGGCTGAACCCGGGACGCGACGCGCTGATCCGCGAGGGCGCGGAGTCCCCCTACGCGAACATCCTTGCGGTGAAGGCGGGCAATGAAAACGAGCCGAAGCTGCTTGCTTTGAAGGCGGCGTTGGAGAGTCAGGCGGTCGCGGATTACTTCCTTGCGCACGGCAGCGAGCTCGGCGCGGTCGGCGTCGTGGAGAATCTCACTGACGGCTACGATCCCGCGATCGACTACGACGCGTTAAACGGCGTGACCGTCACCGTCGCCGCAACGCCTACGCCACACGCGCTGGTGCTCAATGAGGTCGTAAAGGGCATCCTCTCTGCGAAGGGCATTACGCTCGAGGTGGTCGAGTTCACCGATTACGTCCAGCCGAACAACGTGGTCGACACGGGTGAGATCGACGCGAACTACTTCCAGCATCAGCCGTACCTCGACGATTTCAACGCGCAGAACGGCACGAACCTCGTTTCGATCGCGGCGATTCATGTTGAGCCGCTCGGTCTGTACGGCGGAAAGCTCAGCACGCTGGACGCGCTGAAGGGCTCCGCAAAATGATCGAGCTCGTCGGTCTTTCCAAAACCTTCCGCACCGCCGACGGCGCGGTCGACGCGCTGAAGGACGTCTCGCTGACGGTCCGCGACGGCGAGATCTACGGCATCATCGGCATGTCCGGCGCGGGCAAGAGCACGCTGGTGCGATGTATCAACCTGCTTGAACGCCCGAGCGCCGGCACGGTGCGCATCGACGGACGGGACCTGCTATCGCTCGATCCGACGGCGCTTCGCGCGGTGCGCCGCGAGATCTCGATGATCTTTCAAAGCTTTAACCTGCTTGCGCAGCGCACCTGTCTTCAAAACGTCTGCTTCCCGTTGGAGCTCGCGGGCGTCGGGCACAAAGCGGCGCAGGCGCGCGCACGAGAGCTTCTGGCGCTCGTGGGACTGCCGGACAAGGCGGACGCGTATCCTTCGCAGCTTTCCGGCGGGCAGCAGCAGCGCGTTGCGATCGCAAGGGCGCTCGCGACCGATCCGAAGGTCCTGCTCTGCGACGAGGCAACCAGCGCACTCGACCCCAAGACGACGCACGACGTGCTGTCGCTGCTGTCCGATCTGCACGATCAGCTCGGGCTGACAATCATTCTCATCACGCACCAGATGCGCGTGGTCGAGGAGATCTGCACGCGCGTGGCGATTCTCGATCACGGCACGGTCGCGGAGGAAGGTCCCGTGGAGGAGGTCTTCTCCGCGCCGAAGTCGGACGCCGCGCGGCGGCTCGTCTTCCCCGACGGGTACGAGGAGCTTCCCCCGACCGGCGAAGACAAGCGCCGCATCCGCGTCGTGTTCCGCGGCTCGCAGACCGCGACCGCGCCGCTGATCGCGCAAATGGCGATCGAACAGCGGATCCTTGCCAACATCCTTGCCGCGTCGATGAAGACGATCTCCGGCAGGGAGTACGGCTCGATGCTTTTGGAGGTGGACAGCGAAGCGGAGCGAAACCGCGCGCTTGCATACCTCAGAAACGTACCCGACATTGCCGCCGAGGAGGTGAACGCCGATGCTGCGCTTTGAACCGATCGAAGAAACCTGGCGCATCGTCTCCGGCGAGTTTCCGCTTGCGCTTTTGGAAACGCTGTACGCGACGCTGCTTGCCGCGGCGTTTGCGATCCTCATCGGGCTGCCGCTCGGCGTGCTGCTCGTCGCGGGCGAATCGGACGGCGTGCTGCCGCTGCCCAAGTGGGTCATGAAAGCGCTGAACGTACTGATCAACATTCTGCGCTCGGTGCCGTTCATCATCCTCATGATCCTCGTGATCCCGCTGACGCGGCTCATTGTGGGTAAGGCGTACGGCACGCTCGCCTCGGTCGTGCCGCTCGTGATCGCGGCGTTCCCGTTTGTCGCGCGACTTACCGAAAGCAGCCTTCGCGAGGTCGATCCGAACCTTATCGAAATGGCGCAGAGCCTCGGCGCGACGCCGTTTCAGATCATCACGAAGGTCATGCTCAAGGAGAGCGTCCCGTCGCTTCTGTCCAACCTGACGATCGCGATCACCACGATCCTCGGCTACACCGCCATGTCCGGCGCGGTCGGCGGAGGGGGCTTAGGGAAGCTTGCCATCACCTACGGCTATAACCGCTACATGTACGGCGTCATGACTGCCGCCGTGATCCTGCTCGTCGTGCTCGTGCAGCTGTTCCAATCCGTCGGCACGCGCCTCGCCGCAAAAAGCGACAAGCGCCGCAGATGATGCACGACTCCCCCGTCGCCTTGCGACGGTCACGCCGCGCATGATTGCATAAACGCCATCCGTCCTGTAATGTACAAACATGTGTCATCCTGAGGCGAAGCCGAAGGATCTTAAAGATTCTTCGTCGGCGTTGCCTCCTCAGAATGACACATGATTTTTGAACGGCGCCCCGCAGATACAATGGTACGCACGGGAAGCGCGCTATGTAATGAAGCGAAGCGAAATGGATATCATCCGCCCGCGAAACCATCTTGTAGGGGATGCCGACCCCGTCATCCCGCAGAAAGGGGGTCCCATCGGGACCCCTTCCTGTTCTCTTCTCTCTTCTCTTTTCACTCTTCTCTCTTCTCTTATTCTCCTCTTACCGTCATGGCGAGGACGCCGTCGAACCGCGAAAGCTTAGCCTCGGTGAACCGGTGCGAGACCACAAGAATCAGCTTCCCCCGTATCGCCAGCAGCAGGTCTTCGATCTTATCCGCCGTTGCGCCGTCGAGGTTTGCAAGCGGCTCGTCGAGGATCAGCACGTCGGCGTCGCGCAGCAGCGCCCGCGCAAGGCAGATGCGCCGCTTTTCGCCGCCCGACAGGTTCGCGCCGTTCTCCGAAACGGTCGCATTGAGCGCTTCCCTGCTCGCGAACTTAGAGAGCCCGAGCGTCTGCAGCAGCGTGATCAGCCGTTCGTCGGGTATGTCGCGGTACATCGTCAGATTGTTTCGGAGCGTATCGCAGAACAGTGCCGCCTCCTGCCGCACGACGGTCATGCAACCGTAGGTGCTGCCGAATTCCGTGATCGGCGTTCCGTCGATTTCAATCGTGCCCGCCTGCGCGTCGTAATAGCGAAGCAGCAGGTTGACCGCCGTCGTCTTCCCACAGCCGCTCGGACCCTTGATGAGGTAGCGCCTGCCCGCCTCGGCGCAAAAGCTGAACCCGTTTAAGATCGGCTCGCCGTTCGGGTACGCGAAGGCGACGTCCGAAAACCGGATCCCCTGCTTTACGCATGTCAGCGGCGCTTTCTCCGTCTTCTCCGTCCCCTCTGCAAGGAACCGCTCCATCTCCTCGCACGTCGGCGTGATCGCCACGAGCTCGCGAATGATCTCCGCAAGAGAGATCAGCGGGTACGACAGCTGATCGATCATGCCGATCGCGACAAAGAAATCGCCCGCGGAAAACTCGCCGCGCAGCACGAGCCACGCCGCGAACGCGAGAACGACGAAGTACGACAGGTACGAGATCAGCGTCGTAATGAGCTGCGCCGCCGCGCCGAGCATCGAATCGCGCAGCTCCGTTTTTGCAACGCAGTCGTTCTCATTTTCGAAGCGGGTCAGGATTTGCCGTTCGATCGAGAAGTTTTTGATGATCTCAAAGCCCTTGAGCCAGTCATTGACCTTGGTCAGCGTCCGCTCCACGGCTTCGAGACGCTCCGTCTGCGCGCGCTTTAAGCGCTGTTCGATCAGCTTCGGCACGCACAGCGGCGTCGAAAGCAGCACGACCGTGATCAGCGCAAGCCGCCAATCGAGGAAAAACAGCCCCGCGCCAACAAAGACGATCGAGAACAGAACGTCAAAGAATATCGGCAGCATGCGAAACCGACGCTCCCGGATCGCGTCCGCGTCGCTCGTGAGCTTCGCAAGATACGCGCCCTGCGGACGGCTTTGGTAGACGACGAAATCCCTCCGCACGATGCTTTCGAAGACGTCGCGCTTTAAGAGCCGCGTGCAGCCGACGACATAGCGCGCTCTCAGCCGCATGTACAGATAATAGAACAGACACTCGCCCAAGATAAATGAGATCAGCAGCAGCCCGTATTTGATTGTGGAACGGATCTCACCGGCGATCGCGTAATCGAGCACGTCGCCCTTGAAGAATTGCAGAACCACTGCCAAAGCGTGGCTCATGAGGATGCAGAACAGCGCGCCGAAAAAGACGGCGCGATTGCGCTTTTGGTAATTTCTCATATGTACCTCCTATCGTCCTTGCGACAGAAGGAATGAACCGTATTTTCCTTCTGCCGTTCAGAAGGACGTCCGGTACTTCACCATCGAGAAATTCTCCTTTCGATTTCTTAATCTATATCATACCGTATTTTCAGCGCAAATGCAAGATCGCCGCACGGGTCCTTATTCGATACACCCTCTGCGTTTCGCTTCGTCGATCAGTTTGGGCTGGATCAACGGGTATGTCCAACGATCCGCCGGTCGATCCGTGATCACGATCCACTCGATCTCGCTGTGCAGCTCCGGCTCAAAGGCTTGAATGTCCGCACAGTAAAGCATCCCGAAGGTTTCTTCCCCATCGAAGTTATCCGGCGCCGTAACGGAATACACGCAGACCGGCTTCAGCGTATACGCGATCGCGCCGGTTTCCTCATAGAGCTCACGCTTTGCGGTATCGATGATGGCTTCGCCCTCCTCCCGATGCCCGCCGGGAACCTCATACGTGTCCCGTTTCATGTGCTTACAGAACACCCATCGACGGTTCGTCCTTGCAATAATATTATTCAAAACAAAAAGAGCGGTGATACCAGCATCCGTTATCATCGCTCGACGCAGTAGGGGCAGCGTGTATTGATGCGCCGGAGGGCGGTATTTGGGGCTTTGCTGAGCAGGCTGTCGATAAGGGAGAGATGGCGACGCGCGGGAAGCGCGCGACGGCACCGCTGTAACGAAGCGAAGCGAAGTGGCAAAAGAATCCGCGTTTTCGCGACGGAGCTATACTTACGTATGCGACTGAAGATGGCGACGCGCGGGAAGCGTGCGACGTCACCGCTGTAACGGAGCGAAGCGGAGTGGTTAAGAAAACGCGGATAATTTGCGGCGAAATAATAGAAAGAAAGGGCGCCCTCGCGCCCTTTCATCCTGCCAGTATTCATTTATAATATCTCGCCGCAAATGGTCTGACCCCTTTTGCGACAGCCTGAAAGGGGGGAGACATGTCTCCCCCTTTTATGTTGCCGGATGTGTCGGCATTATAGCATGGTTATTCGACCGGAAGCGTTTTGATGAGACCGACCACATAGCGCAGGATCGCTGCTGCGTCTGCCGCCGTGACCTCGCCGTCGCCGTTCACATCCGCGTTGGCTGCGCCGCGCGGGGTGAGCTCGGAGAGGTTGACGAGCGCGCGCAGGATGATTGCGGCGTCCGCCGCCGTGATCATGCCGTCGCAGTTCGCGTCGCCCATAAACGGACCCTCAAAGAGGATGCTGCCGTCTACGGTCAGCGCTGTCAGTTCCTTGACCGTATCTTCCTCCGCATACGAAAGTGCGCTGACGTTTCCGTGCACGCTCTCGGTGAACGCGATCTCCGCGCGCGTACCCGGTGCGATCTCATCGACCGCCGCAAAGTACAGCGTCACTACGACGTCGCCGTCCTTGAGCGTGACGTCCTCCTCGCTTGCCCATGCCATCGAAAGGACCGTTCCGCTCTCGCTGACCGACCAGTCTGCCACGCCTTCCGCCTTGCGGAATGCGAGAAGCTCCTGATCATAGGTCAGGAAGATCTGCATGCTGTCGACCGCAAATTCGCCGTTCGGCAGATTGATCACGCTCACGTCGAAGCAATAGAGCTTCTCGCCGTCCTCGATCACGTACGAATCGAGCGCGTTCATCTCGCCGCCGACAAAGGTCACAAGCAGCATCGGGATCACGACATCCTTTGTCTGCACCGCAAACGCCGGATTTTCGAACGCGGCGGAAGTCCAGCGTCCGAGTCCTTCCACATACGCCTGCGGCTCGGTCACCACCGCGTAGGTCGCCGAAACCGTTTCGGTCTCGACATGCGTCGCGTCGGTCTTGCACACGCGCGTCGCCGTGACCGTGCTGAAGTCGTCCGCCCATTCGTAGGTCGGCTCGTCCCAGTCATGACCGATACCGGCGATCTCCACCGTCTGCTCTTCGGTCAGACCGAAGGCGTCGTTTCTTTCCGCCGTGCGGACCGCAACCTCGGATTCCACGCAGTTCTGCGACGTGAACGTGACGGTCGCAAGCGCCGTTTCGGCTGCGATCGGCTCGCTGCCCTTGACCGCATACGCGACGGTAATGACGCCGCTGTCGTCCTTATGCACGGAGACGAACTCCGTTCCCGTCGTATGGCTCTGATAGGTCAGCTCATCGGGATCATAGGTCAGCGTGAACAGACCGTTCAGCGTCGGTTCGGTATCGCAGACCGTGACCGTTCCTTCTTCCACCGCCGCCGCAGCCGCCTTGGACGCTCCGACGTTCAGGTTCGTGCTGAGACGGTGTACTGCGGGAGCAGAAGCGCTTGCGCGAAGATGCGATGCTTCAACGTTCGTTCCCGCTTCCGCCTGCAGCTTCACAGCGGACCCTGCGCCGAACTTCTTTGCCTCTGCCGCAATGCGCGCTCTGACCTCTGCGGTCATCAGCTCGTCACGGCTCGCAAGCGCCTTCAACTCGAGAGGCTCGTCGCTCGCGGGCTCGTCATCGACCGCTGCTGGCGCCGCTGCTCCGTCTACATAGAAGCCGACCGCCGGCCAGATGTCCTGACCGAAATCGCCGACATGGTAAATTGCGCCGTTCGACGGGTTGATGATGATCAGCTCGGAGACGTCTCCGTCCTGATGGCCCCAGTAGAGGAACGTACCGTCATAGTACAGCGTCTGATACAGGAACGAGGTGCTGATGCCGGTATCGACCACCTGCGTCGGGTTGCCGAACGAGATCGAGTTGCGGATGTTCATTGTGGTCTGCCAGATCTTGCCGTTCTCATCGAGGAAGTAGAAGCTCGACGAGGTCGTGCCGACGGTCCTTGCCGCGACCGCAACGATGTATACGTCGTCGCCGATCCTGGTGGATGCATCGAGCAGGCCGTACGGGATTCCGCAGTAGATTCCTCCGTCCTCCTCATCCTCTTCCGCTTCGATGTTGCCGAAGACCAGGTAGTTCGCGAAGGCGTACACATAGTAGCCGCTGTAGCTGGTGGAAGCTCTTGCGGCGTCGAACGCCATGACGTAGTTCTCGCCGAGCTCCGTAAGATCATAGTTGCTGCGGTCGACCGTATACAGGTAGGACGTCTGCGAATCCATATCCAGCGAGCCGGCATAGAGCGTCGAGGCGTTGTTCATGAACGCGGACTGCAGCGCAAGCTCCTGATCGTTTTCGTGGAGCTTGTTCCATGTCGGCAGGGTATCGGAGTTGAACGAGGAGAAGTACACGCCTGCTTCCTCATCCCAGATAATGCCGTTCAGGTTCTTGTTCGCCGCGATAACGGTGACGGTGGCTTCGCCGAATTTGGTTTCATCCGAATGCGCCGTGGCGCGAACGGTCGTCGTGCCTGCCGCGACGCCGGTGACCTTGCCGTTTTCGTCAACCGTTGCGATGCTCTCGTTATCCGAGGTCCAGATGACCTCGCGATCGCTCGCCGTCAGCGGCGTCACCTGCGCGATCAGCGTCGCCGAGGTGTCCTTGTAAAGGCTCACTGTCATCGGAACGACTTCAACGGCGGACACGTCATACGGCGCGACCTCGTAGGTCATCGTGGTCTTGACGAACAGATAGATATCGGTTGCACTGTTTGCGTTCGTGGTGAGGCTGAACGTGTTGTTATAATAACGCATGTAGGTCGCTCTGTCCGCGAAACGCAGCCGGTTGTCAGCGTACTGCCAGGTATTGTACGTGTTGTTCGTGCTGATCTGCAGGTTCGAACCCGTATTGCTGTTTCTGCGCAGATAGTAGTTTCCGTTTCTGAAACGGATGCCGTCCGTTGCGCTCCAGACCGCCGTGGACGCGACGTCCGCGCCGTCGATATAGACGGCATTTTCCGTCTGCTCTACGCCGGCGTTGATCTTGACCCGCGTGGTGGCAACGCTGGTATTGTTGCGTCTGAGGATGTAGGCGTTGCCCACCGCATTGGCGTTGACGATCAGGTAGTCGTTGTTGGCTTCCAGCGTGTCCGTCAGAACATAGACTGTCTTCTGAGCAGTGGTGTTGTCGTTGACTCTGACCGCAACCGCCGCTTCGTTGCCGGCATAGTCGCCCGCGAACGCCGCGATGTACGCGTTTGCATTCTCAATGATATCGGTCGCGTCGAGGGTGAGGGTAAAGGTGTCCGTACCCGGCGCCTTCTCCGCATATTTCACCGTGCCGTCCAGCGACAGGACCGCCACATACGCGAGCGCGCGATCGTCGCTTGCCGTGATCGACAGCGTGCTGCCTTCCAGCACCGCACTCGTGACTTCCGGCGCGGTATCGTCGATCGTGAGATCAAAGCCGATCATGGCGCCCTTGCCGAGCTCGTTGCCGAGGAGGATGCTCGAGAGCTTCGCGTCCGTCAGCGTGCCCGCGCTCGACGCGGTCATATCGGTGCTGTGCTGCATCGCGTTGTATTCGGGGATCGCATAGAAGCCGACGCGGACGCGATCGCCTTCATTGAGCCCGTTATACGCATTCAGCGCCTTGTTCAGGGTATAGGTTCTGCTCGCGGTATTCTGCCATGCGCCGGAATCGTCGTTATACCAGAGACCGGAGACGTTGGTGCCGACCACCGCCGAGGCGACGACCCGCTCGTTCTTGCCCGCTTCGTCCAGCTTGGTGATAGCAAACGCCGTGCCGCCCGCGTCACGGACCAGATTGTAACGGAAGCTCACGATCGTCGCGTCGCTGCGGATCGCAAGACGCTCGGTCGGGAATTCTTCCTCTACCATGTACGGGTTGCCGGAGAACTGCGCGGTCGTTCCGTTCGTGGTGACCTGCATATAGTTGGTGTTCGCCGCCGCAACGCCGGAGAAGTTTATCTGCGTATTGCCGTAGAGCTGCTCGGTGTAGCTGTTGGTGTCGAACATCGTCGGATCCGTCCAGCTGCCGTAGTAGCCGAGGATCGGGATGGAGTGTTCATGACGGAAGCTCTCGCCCTCCGCGCTCGAATCGGTGCATGTGACATAGGTGAAGCCTTCGATATAGCCGCCGCATTCTCTGGCTTCAAAGACCGCCTTCTGATCGTCGGTCAGGTTGATGCGGACCGTGACCTGCGCGCTGCCGTGCGGCTCGAGGAGGAAGTCGCCGTCGAAGCCGATCTGCTCGTAGTTCAGAAGCAGATGCGCGTCATAGGTGGTGACCGCGCCGTCGCCGTCCACGTCCGCTGCCGCAAGATCCAGTTCGGAACCGTCGCGCTCGCCAGTCAGGTAATCCAGAATCGCCTGTGCGTCTGCGTCGTCGGTGTCGCCGTCCCGATCGACGTCGTATACGTTGTCGCGAACGACCGTTCCGTTCCAGTCATAGGTGACGCCTTCCCACGGAAGCAGCTCCGTCGTATGGGCGAGCGTGTCGCCGTTTATGATCGCCTGCGTAAACAGATCGGTGTCAAGCTCGAACGAAAGGGTCTCATCCGAGAGATTGTACAGCGTGAATTTATATTCGTAGCTGCCCGTTCTTTCGGGATCGTCGCCCAGCTCGACCTTGACCTTGCCGTCCGCTGCCGCGTTCGTTGCGCTTGTGAGGTACGCATCGTCCATCATGATCACGGTGCGCGATTCGATCGCATCGCTGACGTCGACAAGGCCCGCGCCCTGCTGCAGGATCGAAAGATACGCATTGTTGTTGACCAGAGGCGTTGCGGTGGACATCAGCAGGCTCTGCGCAATCGCGCGCAGATCGTATTTGCCCGTCAGCTCTTCATTGGCAGGCGGATTCTCGCGGAAGTACTGCATCAGCACCGCCGATAGACCGGTGATGTGCGGCGCCGCCATGGACGTGCCGGAGTAGGACACATACGAGGTCGTACCGGTATTCGTATCGGACGACGCGTTGGACGTGCCGTTGATGGAATAGATATCGCCGCCCGGCGCCGTGATCTCGGGCTTCATGATCAAAGAGCCCGGGACGCCCCAGCTGCTGAACGCCGTGATCTCCGCTTCACCGCGCGGGGTGACCGTTGCGACGTGCTCCGTCGTGACCTCGACCGAGCCCGTGTAGTAGGTGATGCCGCCGACCTCTGCCTGTTCACTGCTTGCCTTGATGGCTTCCGCATCCTTCAGAAGGATCGACACCATCGGGAATGTGCCCGTGTATCCGGTGATATCCATGTGGATAACGCCTTCGGCATTGTTTGCGATGATGACCGCTTTCGGATTGAAGGACTTTGCATTGTTGCCCTTTTCATAGAAGGACAGAGCGCCGCGGTTGACGATCAGGATCTTGTCGGCAAGGCTGACCGCTTCGTTGACCGTGCTGTAATCGGACACATTGCCGACCGAATCGATATAAACGAATTCATGCGTGCCGGCGATCGTTGTGATCACAGGATTGCCGTACGAGCCGCCGTCGCCCTCGGTGTCCTCCGCATAGAAGACCTGAACGTTCCCGTTGAAGATCAGCGGCGTGCCCTCCGTCAGCGTATTCTGCGCTGCGGCGACGCCGAGGCTGTTCAAAAACGTTCCCGGAGAACCGCCGGTGTGGAAGTTGACGTCCTCCGCATACAGCTTATGCGACGAGAAATCGTCCGCCGCGTATGCGTTGCCGGCGGAGATCGACAGGATCATGTGGTTGTCGACCGTGTTCTGCACGAGCCCGTTCAACACCGTCTGATAGGTCGTGCTCGCATACGTAAAGCCGGGAGCGGACGAGCCGAGCGACAGGTTCGCCGCATCCGCTTCCAGTACGAGCGCGTCCTCGATCGCCGCAAAGTAATCGGAGTCGTAAGCGCCGCCGCCCGAGCCGAATACCTTCATGACCAGGATCTGCGCGTCCGGCGCCATGCCGACCGCCTTGACCGTTTCCGCCGCGTCAACGAATTCGTCGCCGCTCTTGATGAACCGGTTCGCCGCCGCAATACCCGCAACGTGCGAGCCGTGGTTGGACTGACGGTCGATGTGATTGATTCGGGTCCCGCCGTCAACATAGTTGTACGCGTACGGGATCTTCGTGCTGATAAAGTTGGTGGATTTCGAGTTCAGCTGCGCGGCGACCTCGGGCGTGACCTGTCCCATGAGTTCGATCTCGCGGCCTTCCTCACGGAGCGTTTCGATCGCGTAGTCAAACGCTTCCGCATTCACCGACTGGTGGTCAACGTCGAGACCGGTGTCGATGATCGCGACCCTGCTGCCCGCGCCGGTATAGCCGAGCTGATACCACGCATTCACCGCTCCCACCATGTTTGCGCTGGTGTTTGCCGTATTCGGTCCGTCCTCGACCGGCTGCGGCGCGCTGTACAGCGTTTCAAGCTCCACAGACTTGACGCCCGGGATGCGCGCGATCATGGAGATCTCCTTGTACGGGATCTCAACGGAGATCGCGTTGACCAAAAGCGTCAGGTTCCATTTCACCGTCAGCGGATGGCCGATCTCGGACTCGATCGTTTTCTGCATCGCAAGCTGCTGCTGCCTCAGGCTGTCGCGGTATGCAACTGCGCTCTTGTTCTGCGCAATGCCCCTTGTGCCGTACCCGCGCTCGACCGTGGATGCTCCGTCCAAAAAGATTGATACGCGCACGGTGCGGTTCAAGTCGGTATAGGTCGCGTTTTCGGGATCAAATTCCCCCGCTTCCTCCTCTGCCTCCTCGACCTCGCCGAGCTTTTGGACGTGGAGCGTCGCCGGATCGAGCTCTTCCGTTTCAAGCTCGACTACGCCCGCCGGGAGCTCCGGTTGTCCTTCCGTGCCGTCTGCAAGCGCACCGGCGATGCCCGTTGTGAGCGGCATCGTCAGAAGCATCAACGCTGCAACCAGCGCGGAAAGAAGCTGTTTCCATTTCGTCATACCTTCTTTTCCTCCCCTTTCGTTCTCTCGCCCTGAAAATTGAGCGATATTTTGATAATACCGTTGTCGTATATCCTATACAGTATTATATATTATCAGTTTACCATATTTTGTTTCCTGTGGCAACATGAATCTGCCTTTTCCCATATATTCGCTATTTCTTCGATTATTTGTACGATTTAACGTACATATGTACGATCATATAAAAATGTCGTGCTATCCTCGCGGTTCGCAGTCAGCGTAAACGCAATTTCGATAATTCAGAGGCTGTCATCCAAAGGCACGTTTTTAAACTGCGCGGATTATTCCTCGAAGATTGTTTCGCAAATGCCGTCATGGGGTTCTTTCAGGAAGAAAAACCAACGGAACAAGCATTAAGGCGCAAACCGCTCCCCTATAACCAGTCCATTAACGAGAACGGCTCGGTGAAAACCTAAAAATGAAAAATCCCGAAACCCCGGTCATTTAGGGGATTTCGGGATAGTACGGTGCCGGGACTCCTTCCGAAGGGCTCAACACTCCTGCTTGCGCTCCGCACTGCGCAGTCGTTTTCCCTCCGCAAGCCACCCGCTGCCCAACGCCGCACCGTACCAAGAGACAATGCTGTTATTAAAGTGTAACCCTTCCGATACAGGCGTTTAACTGCAGAGGAGGCGACAGACAGTCTGCGTGATGGTTAGAGTGGCAAGCTGCTAATCAGAAGGACTGTATACAAACATACAGAATGCAAAAAGGAGCCGTTAAGATACTCAATAGAGGGATTTAACGGCTCCTATTCAACCATAAGAACAATCAATTAACTGTCAGCGTTTTCAAACTTGGTTGCTTCTTGATCTAATGCAGACGCAAGATCGGCAACAAGCTGTTGCATAGAAACGAAACTCGGACGCAAGTCATCATATTGAGAATAATATCTTGATGCAGAATTTCCTTCCCACTCGTCTTTCAGCGTGTTGATAAGGCTATCAAGTCTCGAAATAACATCTCCGATATCCCTCTCGCTTACTGTACGGCATTCACCAGCTCTCCCATGAAGCTGTTCAGGCGTTACTCTTAGTTGTCCCATATTTTTCCTCCTTGTTTTGTATTTTGTTGATAAATGAGATGGTCTTTGTTCAAAAAACTACCTAATGGGATTTATAGTTAAGATTTCCAGTTTTGAGCATTTCCGCGCAGAAGATCTGGATGACTCTCCACATATCGATTGATAGTCTCTGTCATACCCTTGTTTTCCCCATCATCACAGCCGCGGAAGAATACTGTGCCAATATCATCGTGATTGAAATAAGCGATCCTATCTCCGGTAACTCCTTCGGGATAAAGAACGCCGCCGTAGTCAAAAAAGTATTCTTTGCCACCATTGGGGACATTGATGGCACGGGCTACTACTAGCAACTTTTTGATACCGCTCTTGAGATAAACAACGCTGCCAAGGGGTACATAATCGATCTTTTCCATAATGCTTCTCCTTTTTCAATAATTGTATATTGTTATAATTGTAAATGACGAGGCTTTTTATCAAAAGTCTAGTTCAGTACTCATGCGTGATATCACCCATCTTTTGACCGTAACCAGAAATAGAAGTCCCGCCGGTGTGCGCTATGCTACTATTGATGATGGTAGGAATTAATTGCATTGTTTTTCCGTCTTCAACTTCATGCCATGTCAAGCCATTTTCCTCTCTATATCGTCGAACATCAGAACCGGTTGTGCTTCCACCGATTTTCTTTGCAAGTGCTTCATCTGCTTGATAGTAATTTGCATCAACACCTGTTCGATCGGATGTCATATGCCCAATTCCCACTTCGCATTTTTGCTGACCCCATGGAGTATTATGGACAGAGAAAGGACCAAAATCAGGATGCCGGTTGGTGACTGTAACAGATTCTTGTCCATATGCTCGCATCACTTCTTGAGCCTCAGGATTGTCTGGGATGAATCCAGAATTCCCCCGATCGCCAAGCCATGTGCCGGCATCTTCCCTTGGCGTTCTCATTGTGGGATACTTTGGCTCAGTAAAGTCTGTTGCCGCCTTGACGTAGGAATAGTCCTCTCCCTCAATCAAGAACTCGCCTTTTCGTTCCATTTCCTCCATTTGAAGAATCTCACTAGGTGAGCTCGCTGTGTTTTCCCAATCTGTGGAATGCCAATCAGTTAGATGCGTATCCTCCCATATGCCTTTATCTTCAAGCCTTTCCAGTGATTCTTGAACAACTGGTGTAATGCCACTTTTCGGGTCAGTTTCATACCCTAGTTTAGCCTGTATAATTGGTGTAAGACCAGTTTTAGGATCAGGAGTACGTTCTTTGAAATAACATGTGGTAGTTTCCTTAATACCTCCTTTAACAAAATCCGAACCGATCTCTTCAAAGGATAATACTTTAGTATACTGTTTCTCTAAATCAATAGATTCTAAGGCATCCTTGCCGTTAACGACATTTCGACCGGCATCGAACACGGTCTCTACGGTTGCAGAGGTGAATCGCTCCCCAATCCCTGTTGCCACCGATTCCGCAGAGCCTTCGATGAAAGTGCCAATGTAATGCCTGACATCGTTGGAGGGATTGGAATACTTATCTAAACCGAAGCCAATTGGCATATCCTCCATTTGATCGCTAATAACGTTGCTAACCATGGAACTAGCAAAGGAGCTTGTCCCGCTCTTAGCAGCATCAAAGAACACAGAGCTCATGTCAGATACATTACCCGTGGTGGTCAACTGGTCATATGCGTTATCAAGCCCACCCCACAGTGCACTATTGGCGCTAGAGATAGAAGCTTTCACAACATTGCCAGTGCCAGGAGGCAGAATGCCGCTAGTGAAACCAGAAAACCATCCCTTCACGGCCTCTTTACCAATATAAGCTTGATCCCATTGATCCATCTCGAAACCATGCTTTACATACTCATCCGCCATGGCATTCAAGGAGTACTTGGTGACGCCAGCTATTACAGGAACTATCAACGTGCCCACGCCAGTGCCGATTGCTACGGCTGTTGCAATTGTGGCTAAGACTGCAACGCCAATCTTGAACCATTTAGCGTTTCTTTCCCTCTCCTCAATCTCTGCACGTTGACGTTCTAACCGCTCTTCCAAATGTTGGGCAGCTACGGTAACTTTGGGCTCCTGAGCAGCCATCCGATCGCTTGCGCTGTAAATGGAATAAATTAACGATGGTACACTAGGAATTGCCAATAAGCTTTCTTTAGTGAAAGTAATCTTGGAATCCCGGCTGATAGCAATAAGGTCTTTGAGATATGCCTCGATACTGGTAATCAAAGCGTCGATCTCAACAAAGTCTCCGTTTACATGGGCACCTTCTAGAGCGTTAATCTCCGTATCTAATTCGTCCATAAAGGTCAATACTTGCCCTATAGATGCATCCGGATCACTAATATCTAGACTAGGAAAACTGACAAGATCAGAAACTGTCTGTACGGTCTTTTCAGCAGAAAGACCAATCTGCTGTATCTTTGTTCGCTTGATTTGGAGTTCATCGCGTCTATCACTCTGCTCCGTTTCCTCAATATGAGCATTATCAGCAGCATCAACCTGCTGACGATAGGCCTCTGTGTACAGAAGAAAATTCTGATTAAAGAGCCCTAGTAAGGTCGACAGCGAAGCAGCAAGACATGAATACGTCGAACTGAGATACTCTTTCATGCGGTCGGCGCTGTTGCCAGATATGTGATTACTATTCTCGAGAATAGTTTCTGCACTCATTACGGACGAGACGCCCTGACTCCATTCACCAAGGGTTGCGCTATATGCTCCTAGAAGGGATTCTAAGGCACCATAATCTATCTTATACCCCATTTCGTCTCCTCCGTCAGCTGCCGCTATTGTCTGCTGATTTCAATTTATCAGCTAAAGCATCCATATCGTCAGCATCCTTTTTGATCACTGCACCGCTCCAAACAATGAGTCGCCAAATTCTGCTAATCCGCTCGTGATATGCGTCAGCAGTAGGAAGGGAGAGACCTTCCTCGCTGATGGAAAAGTAGCTAGGTGCATCTAGGTTCTTGGCGGAGTTTCTAAACGCATTTACCTGCAGCGAGAACAGATCAGTCAAAAAAATCTGCGCCATATGTCCTCCTTCAGTTTCCGAGGTTTTGGAGTTCAGTCTCCCATTGCGCCATCTTCCCCCATAAGTCGCCTATTAGAGGAACTAATCGTCGTTTCTCTGCTTCCAGCTCGCCAATTTTCGTATTTACGGTGTCTTGAGCTTGATCCAACAGTAAATAATACTGGCGGCAGGCATCGTCTAAGACTTCTCCTTTTTGCTGGAATTCATTGTATTGCTCTCCGCACCAGAGACGTTTCTCGCCAATTATTGAGGACAGATCTTTTCTCACAGTACGGAAGTCTTTTTTTATTTGCCCTAAATCCTTGTACACGGGTTTAAGGCGAGCGATTTCCTTATTACATTTGCTAACAGTATTGGAGTAACGCGAGTAGGTAGTCTTCGCTTTTCTAATCCAACCTTTGAGTTCGCTTTCTGTTGCCAAATGATTCACCTCTTTACGTTACGCTCTAATAGAGTATGCCGAAATTGTTAGGGATTACCTATGTCTATTCATCTGATAATTGACAAAATGGTACGCGAATGCGCGATACCTCATTGCCGATTATACAATATCCATCACCATTTTGCAATGGATTGGCGAACTTTTTGACGGTTGAATATGGTAATTCGCCGATCTTTAAGTTGCTCAACTCATCGAAGAACACAAGTTTTCTATCATCTTTATACTTCTTTAGTATTTCAGATCCATATGATATGCTTACATTGTCAAGCGCACCAAATACTATGCATATATTCATAGCTTTAAGTTTTCCTATAAGGACGGTCCAAGCTTCCATCGATGGCTTGTCAGATTGGATCGAGTTTATAGCTTCAGATGTATTCAACATGAGAACAAGCGTTGGTGAAGTATCCAAAATTGAGACATCGCCTTCTGCTACACGAGAATAACGCTCCTCAGCTTTAGCGCGAATCTGTAAAATCATGCTTCTTGCCTTTTCAGGAAGGAAACTATATTCGGCAACGCAAGAAAAGCCCGAACAAGATTGTAGTGTCCGATCGATACCATCAATAATATAGAATTCCGCAAGCAAACCCTCGGTTTTTTCAGCAGACAGTAAGATATAGCGTTGGAAATTTCTCACATCTTTCTCACGCCCAGAAATTGCGATCATGCCCAATGCTGCCATTTTTATAGATAGTGGCTGAACAGTTGAGTAGTCTAAGCCGAACATTAGTCTTCCGTTGTTATATGCATCAGAATACTTGTTAAAGGCATCGATTGCTAAGAGATCTTTGGGAATAAAAGGAATGGGCATAGCACTCTTACCTTTTGCAGCTACTGTTTGTTGATAGCAGAAGGCTCGGATTTCTTCTGCACGGTCAATTTCACGTTCCGACTCAAACGCCAAATAGCTTTGACACTCATATGCAGTGTTCTCTATTGATACAAGACAACGACCTGCTAACTCTTTAGGACGAACTGAAGTGTGTCCAAGAAGCGTACTATAAACTGTAACATCATTATTATATAGTGCAATGCGATTGGCAAAGGTTGGCAAATAAGACATACCGCCAACCGGCTGTGCCGCAGTCGCAATGACACTAATTCCAAGAGTAAGGCCGTCTTTACAAATAGATAGAAGGGGATCATTATCCGCCGGGAAATAGTTTTTTGCAGCAGCAATATCATCGACGATCACCAAGATCTGAGGAAAATCAAGAGCTCCGCTTTCTCTAAATGCTGCAAAAGTACTGACGCCGACGGACATGAATCTTTGTCTGCGTAAATCAATCTGCTCTTTCAGAAGCCGAAATAGGTTTATGATTTTCTCCGACTCTTGGATGCTAACTACGCCTCCAACTTGTGGTAATGATTCGTAATTCTTCAAGAAAAGGGATGAAAAATCCAACACATAGATGTTGACATCAGTAGGACTGTACATTTTTGCCACACCACAAAGAATGGTCTGCAAAAGGTTTGTCTTACCCATTAATTGCGAACCAACAATGAGTGTATTTCGAGTAAAAACGTTTAGACTGTATTCGCCCATAAACTGCTCAGCAGGATCATCACGTACGCCAATTGGAATCATGCCAAATGGACGATTTGCCCCATCTTCACGCGAAATGGGCGGAAACAGAGCAACATCGGGAAGCGGTTGACAGAAGACATCCGGCAATTTTCTAATATGCTGCAGATGACAAAAACTCGCAATTGCGTCAACAATCTCGCGCGTCTGCGTGCTCTCGTTACCATCTGGCAGAAGAAATTTACCTCCGCCATAAGCTGATTGGAAAAGCTGCAAATTATCGTCGATTTTTAAATAGCCACGACCAGGATCTTTTATCCGAGCTGATAGATCTGAATCTATCATGTCTCGACTTTCAGTTGTATTTGCAACTTTTAAACAGATCTGTTTGAATATATTAGCTCGTATTTTATTATCTACCACACCAGAAGGACTCTGTGTAGCCAAAATAAGGTGTACACCCAGAGATCTTCCTATTTGTGCAACAGAAAGAAACTGATCCATTATATCGGGAAGTTGCTTTTTCATTTCAGCGAACTCGTCTACTACAATGAATAAGTGAGGCAATGGTTCTGTTACTTGCCCATTTCGATATTTTTCTGAGTAATCTCTAATATCCGAAATTTTCTTTTTTTCCTTGGCGTGTCTCTCGTTATAATCTTTGAATAGTTTCAATCTTTTTTTGTTCTCCGCGCCGATTGAAATCAATGAACGCCGAAGCTCCATTCCATCTAAGCTTGTAATAATACCGCGCACATGAGGTAACCCATTGAGCTTTCCCGCAATGCTGTCCCCCTTAAAATCTATGACTAAGAAACTTACTTCCTCAGGCGGATAGCGCAATGCTAAGGAAAGAATAAGCGTTAATAGCACTTCACTTTTACCTGAACCTGTGGTGCCAGCTAATAAAGCATGAGCACCGCCGTTGTCGCCAGTAGGTGGAGAGTTGAAAAAGATTTTTTCCCCATTTTCAAGAATTCCAAAGGGTGCTGAAGGTGCAAGTTTAGAAGAAAGGAGGTCAGAAGAACTCCACCTTGCACCAATATCATAAGACGCTATTGCATCAACTCCAAGCATTTCATAGAAAGTGTAGCTATTTTGAAGCGAACTGACAGCAATACCTTCATCACAATATAATGGATGCATCGATTGCCCAAATTCCAGCCTTTTTTCGGCTGACATACTGTCCAGTTGAAAGCTTCGCCGTTCTGATGCGTGTGTCGTGTTATAAATTTCTCCACTATTATTTGAGAGAGAAATGACTTCTGTACACTGTTTAGGTAATTGCGCCATTTTCTGAACCGCCATCAGGCAACCTACGCCAATACCATGCTCCATCAATAGATACTGATTGATAGGATCAGATTTTTTAAGTAGTTTCGGCTCAAAAAACACAAAAAGAATATATGGAGTGAACTGAGGATCACTACCATAACTATTATTCTCCTGTATCTCCTGCTTGCGCTGTTTAAGTTCCTCTGTAAACTTTCGACACAAATCATCAGCTTCTTCTTGGGTGGTAGCGATATAGCTCATTCCTTGCGAAGTTTCATGCGTGTGCGGCAGGTCTGTCAACCAGCGCAATTCTTCTTGATCTGCCCTATTACAAAAGCAGACAAGTTTCAGCTCGCTATAGCAATGGTGCGTAACTAACTGAACGATCATGTTCTGCAATTGCATTCTAGTCATTTCCAATGTGCCTACGAGCCCAACTATGCCTTTGTCACGAATATTACAAAGAACAGGCATCCCTTTAATTGTGCAGTTCGCACGATAAATCTCACCAGGCTTCTTCTTTAATTCGTCTTCCTCTAACAGTTGTTCACGTTGCCAATCAAGTTTGACGGAAAAAGGAACTATACCAGTTCCGAGTCTTACTGAAATAAAGTCTAAATCGTCTGGCTCACGACACCAAAGATTTGCGCTTCGTGTCGTTACAATTTTCAAGCATTCTTCGGGGGAAGGATCTGACAGAAGCATTGCTCCTTTTTGAGCTTCCCGCTTTTCCTTAATATTCGATTCGACCTCATCTAGTTTTCGCAGATAAGCTGTCTTTCGCTCTTCTACGCTGTTGTGATACTTTTTATTCCCTCGAAAATAATTGACAATAGATACAACGACCCCCGCTATTGTCATTGGAAGAGAATAAAGCATCATCATTGTGTTTTGAAATGCAAGAGCCATTGTGACAGCAAGCGCAATAGTAACACCAGCAGGCAAGAGAGTAGATAGCCAGTTAATCTCCGGTTTACTCACTTCCGCAGGTGGAGCCGGGATTTCAATTCTTCCTTCAGGTAAACGTTCCTGAATGCGCGGGGAACGTTTAAATAATTCCATTAATGATTTTTCATCTAGTTTAGAAGCTATACCTTGTCCGACTAATTTCCCCTTTAACCGTCCTCTTTCTGGTAACACACCAACTTGATCACTATCGTAATTCGAGGTCGTAGGCGTGAGCGTGTTATTTTTTTCTTTTGAAACAAGACTTCCCTTTAATTGACTTTTCATAAATACCTGCTGTTCTGCATTGATTGTTTTCAATCGTTTTCCGCAATTTAAACAAGTAGCGCCGTCGTCACTTGGCGAACCACAATACGGACAGATGATCATAATACTATACCTTCTTTGCTAATCTAAATCGTCAGGACGATACATAGTTGTAGTGGAATGATCTGTCGTCAAACACCCAACCCGTTGACTAAGGTCACACCCACAATACTGACAAAACTTTGCTTTAGGTATGCACTTTTTACACTTTGGACAGATGAACGGTGAATCCACTTCATCCATGCTTGGGATCCTGAGCGTGATTTTTTTTACATGTTCTACAGTTGATCCAGCAGTAACTTCATCTTTAACCCGTTCAACCTGCTTGCGGATATATATCTCATATCTGTCTTTATACAGTCTCCACAATCTCTTTTTTTCTTCAAGAGAAGCATCTTTTAGCTTTGATATATAAGACGAGAAGAGATAACTAGCCCTAGGACGAAAAGCACTTTGTAAGTTCTGGAAAGTGCCAAAGCCAACGGACAAACCGGTGAGCGAAAAATCATCGCCAGACACATTGATTAGAGTTTCTTTCAATTTACTTTCCCACTCTAATACGTTTTGTGTTTTAAGTAATGTGTCTATAAGCAGGTATTCAAACTCCATTGGAGTTGACAGGTAACCGAAGCAGCCATCAGTTGCAGTAAATAATACGCATGGGCTTTTGACAATAATCTTCTTTTGATGAATCTTAAAGTCCTTAGATGTAGTAATAACATTTGTTAATGCGGCATCGGTAGTTAAATTCTCCATTGCATCAACATTTCCAAGATCATCTTCCGATAGCTGCATTAAGCCCCCGTCAGGCGATAAAAGATAACATCTGGAGTCTCCGACAGATAAACACAGGACATCAATGTCATTATTATCTTCAGAAGAAGCAATGATAATTGATGCGGTGGTTGGAAAATCTTTAGTTAGGCCTCCTTTGAGAGCGGATGCCTCATCTCCAACTTCTTTGCATATTGATAAATACTCTTTTATCTTCTTCTTTAGCAATAATGCTGGCGCACTCAGATACTCAGGAGTTCCGTACGATTCGGCAAACCAGTCTTTTGTTGCTCCCGCAACGACCCGGGAAGACATATATGCTCCGGTTTTGTTTTGAAACTTACTATACTTCTTGGCTCCAGATCCACCGCAACCATCAAAAACACTGATAATGCTTGCATTATCATTTATAGAAGTATAATAACTATCTTCACCATTAAATCGAACCTTCTCTTGGCAGCATTCAATGATGCAGTCGGCATATTTCAAAAAACTGGTTTTCCCCACTTAATTTGCTTCCTCCATTTTCATTATCCAATGGTTTGTGCAATACAACTTAATATGGTTTGGTAGTCAACGTCCTTTAGACCATCTCCGGCATTGGAAGGAAAATGAACAACATTATCCCAATTGTCAGCAATTGTTTTCCAACCGCCTTTGTTCGGTGCAAAAAGAATAAGTCTTTTTGCTGCTTGTTCAGGCATATAGCCGGGATCATACTTATCTCCCCACCATTGGGTTAGTTCATCCATATCCTTCGCCATTCCCCTCGGATAGGATGAGTAGCTTTTTGCAAAGCCAAGGTTATGCGGAGCAGCATCTGTCCAAAGAACTATGATATGACGATCTTTTGAGCCTTTAGTGCTCCATTTTGAACGGATTGCATAAGCAAGCGCTTCCAATCCGTCTTCATCCTCGTCTCCTCCACCAATGGGAAATAGACTGTTTACACTTACTTCAAGTTTGTGAGCTTCCGACGGTAAGGAGAAGAAGTCTGATACAAGCATCGGCTCGTTTTTACGCACTTTTTTTCGCACTTCATCGGCATATGCTAAATAGTCGCGGAAAGCCACCACTCTTACCCGGAGTTCATCCACAACTTTGTCTTTTTCTTGAAGCGTTTTTTGAACATCGTCGTAAAAGTTCAATGCTCGCTGTTTAACTATATTAAGAATACTATCCATTGTTTCCGTACAGTCAATACAGAACACAATATCGACATTGTATGATAAACGAATACTATTGCTGCCCATTACAATTCACCTCTCTTTATTAGTCAAACAAGTCCCCAGCAGGATGCAGATACTGCTTGGCTTCCTCTTGAATACGTTTCTGCTCTTGTGATATTTTATGACGGTTAGTTACAGTAATTATTGCAACAATCATTGCAATAGGCGTTACGAAAACATAAGCACCTAATTGTAATGTGTTGTGAAAATAATCCTTTGAGATTAAAGTCAAGATGAGAATGGCTAATGCAGGAATAGCAGTGAGGACTAGCCCTAAGATTGTTAATCTAAAAGGCCATACGCTCTCGTATTGCTTTGACATGCTTCTTATCCCAAGGAATGAAGCAATAATCGCAGCTATACCGATAATAGCGACCAATGCAATTAAGACCTTAGGTAAAGCATTATCGGAGGACATAGACAACAATGAAGAAAAAGCGGGGTTATTAATCTTTGCTGCGAAACTTCCGTCATTATCCTTTAGGACATAATCAATAAAATCAGATCCTTTGGCAATTACATTAACGATGTTGAATGAATAAACATTTCCGTTACTGTTTTGATAGGTAATAACCGGAAGGAACAAGGAGACCACGCTAAGAATGATGGCTCCAATCGCAATATACATCCAAGTCTTTTTATTCATTGTTATCTCCCCCACCATGGTGCTTGTGTTGGGTCAGGTGTTGCACTATCGCTGCCTTCATCTGTGACTTCTGCCGGTGGCTCCTCTGTCTCGGATGGTTCGTCTGATTCAGGTGCAGGCGTTGGCGTCGGTTCTGCTTCATTTACCGTCAGCGTAACACTAAGCTCTTTTTCTAATCCGTCAGTACTGGATATAATACATTTATAAGTACCGGCTGCTTCAATCGTTAATCCCGTTGCGAAAAGGCGGCTATATCCCTGTTTGATGTCTTCTTGCTTTGATAATCCGAGTGAAGCGTTGTACCCTTCCGAATCAAACTCTAGTTCAATCCATGACCCATTGACGGATTGCTTCTCCCATTTGAAAGACGCTACTGACCCTTCAATTTCAACAACGAATAAATAGGTTTCATCGTCGTTAGTAAAACCTTCTATCATTTCCTGATCTAAAGGAGAAGTAACAATACGCAATACAGAAGGAACAGCAACTTTGACTTCATCCAAATCAGAGCGTATGGAATCTACAGACTCAGATAGGCCTAACATTTCTTTGTCTATAGTTTCACCTAAGGCATTGACTTGTTCATCCGAGCTTTGCTTCGCTGAAGAAATTGTCTGGTTAAACTCCTCCCGTGTAGCATTCATATCTCTCGTATAGTCTGCTCTACTTTGATCAATCTTCCTACTTGAGATTACAAATAGAATTACTGATAAAACTATACTACAGAGTGCTAACGCTCCGAGCGCGATAATCAATGGGATGGTTCTGCTAGAAGTTGGCTTGGGCACATCCTTTTGATCAATAGTCGAATTTGTCTGCGCAACGGGTTGTGCTTTCGGCTGAGGGGAAGCCATGTCCCAAAACCCGTTTCCTTTCTCTGAGGAATCAATCATGTATCCGCAATGAGGACATGTTTGTTGATTGGGCTCGATAGCTTTTCCACATTTTTTGCAAATCATCGTTATTATTCCTTTCACTAAAAGTGCAATCCACAAGCGGGACAATATCGTTGTTCGCTTGCGAAAATAGTTTCACAATGGGGGCATATCAACATGCTGTGTTGACTAGCATATATGTCATCGCACGAACGTTGCACCGTGGCGGCAACAACAGGGCGTAGCGGAGAGGCAGGCGGCTTCGGAACAACTGGTGTTTTTTCCATACCCGGCATGTTGATCTTCAATTCTCCAGACGCAGCGTTCGCGCCTGTTTTTTTCTTAAAGAAGGAGAAAGCCATGGTGTTATCCTCTTGATCTAATCAAAGTCAGTGGGCACATAAAACCCGGTTGCTTTTTTCTGCAGCGCTTGTGATTGTATTGAAGTATCCTCAATGTGCGTATCTTCTTTTTTAAGCAGAAAAAGCAGAATCCTTGCTGACGGTCTTTCCTCTGGATTCAAGCTTAGCATTTGTTGAATCATGGAGTGAATCGGATCGGGGATCAAGTTGCTCACGGTAGGGGTATTCCCATCCAATACTGCTTCAAAAACATAATGATAGTCTGAAGCAATACCGGGCATTGTTCCGGTCCAATATTGATGAAATAGAATGCCGAGAGCAAAAATGTCTATCTTTTCTGTAACAGTTACAGAAGTGTCGTTCATTCGTTGAAAGACTTCTGGAGAAAGATAGAGAAAGTCACCTTGGACATCTTCCGGAACGCAGCTTGCAAGGAACCCAGAATCGAAGTCAATGATCTTTGCCGTGTAATAGGAATCGCTGGTTTCTTTAAGAAGCATATTATCCGGCTTTATATCTGCGTGAATAATACCTGCTTCATGAAAAGCCGCTACGCTGTATAGAATTGATCTGATTAAGGATTCTTTTCTTTTGTCATCTAGTTTAGAAATAATACGAGGATCCGTTCCTATAGAAGTAACCTTATCGGTTATCATATAGTATTTTGATCCGTACCGGAAGAAATCTTCAATGATTACATTGTTTCCTGTGCGGCATTGTGATAGCGTATTATAGAACTCCCTTTTTTCATTAAAGAAGCTCTCACAAAGGCGTTGTTTTCTTTCTATCACCTTAGGTGATAATTCGCTACTATCGCTTGGATATACCGGTGAAAGGAATTCTTTTATAAAATACTCATGATTGCCCTTTGTACAGAATCCCCATTTGCAAAAACCAGCATTTTGTGTAGTTAACTCATTTGATAAGCGATAGCCTTTGATTTCTCCCATTCTTGGCTCCTGCTTAAATGCTATTCGTTATTGCATCCAGTATTTGATCGTATTCTACGGATTTTAATCCTTTTCCCGCTTCGGACGGAAAATGGACAACCTGATCCCATGAATCAGAAATAGTGCTCCAATACTTCTTTTCAGGAGCGTAGATCAAAAGACGTTTTGCGCTCTTATTCATGATGCCTTCTTGTTCTTCGTCGCCCCACCATTCAGTTAATTCTTCAAAGTCCTTTGCCATCTTTCTCGGATAGTTTGTAGATTCAGCACCAAACCCGAGCTTGTGGGTGCCATCATCCGACCAAACGATGATAATATGTCTAAGCTTATCTCCTACTGTATTCCATTTGGATTTCATTGCATAGGCAAGTGCTTCGAGTCCATCCTCTTCATCGTCACCGCCACCATCTGCCTTGATTCCCTTAAGCAGTTCTTCAAATGCAGCAGAATCTTCGGGAAGATTGAAGAAATCAGAAGCTAACATCGGCTCCTTATCAGCAATATAATCTCTGAATGCGATCACGCGAACGCGAACCTGATCTACGTGTTTTGACTTGCGTGACATACTGGCTGTAAGATCATCATAGAAGGTAAGAGCATTGTTTTTGACCGTACCAATAAGACTGTCCATGCTGCCGGTCGCGTCTATTACCATAACAATGTCGATGTTATACTTAATACTGATATTGCTTCCCATGACTAATCTCCCCCGAATACTATTATGTTAATTATAACAAGAGTTAGCGATTTATACAAGATTAAAAGGACGGGTTTTCTACACTTTTCGACAATTGCATTGTGCTTCAGCTTAATTTGAAATGAAATAATGTAAAGTGGAGCAATTTATTCATAATAAGGAAACATGTAGATTTTTCAAATGGCCCATGTTATAATAAACTCACAGCTTCGATAAGATTTTCCTAAATGAAATCAAGTAGGAGGCCGCACATGGTCAAAATTAAGACATCTAAAAAAATAGCAAACCATCAACCACGAACTGATATACACATAAGTCCAAACGCCAACAGCCGCCGAATCCGGCGGCTGTTGCTTCATGATAGAGTAAACTGTCTTAAACTTCGAGAATGCTGAAGAAATTGTCCATGATAAACTGCTGCGCTTCTCGGTTATACAGGACAACGTAATAGGTTCCGGACATACCATGTCTCTCATCAAGCGAAATGCCAATTGTTTTACCTTGCTCGGTGGGGCGTTTTGCTTCCTTTCCCGATTCATTTGTGTAAAGCTCCAATAGGCCAGTTTTGATCAGCCAGTCCACAAGGATTTGTCTGGAGAACTGTTTCATTCCGTCATCCGTTTTCAGGTCGTTCAAGCGTTTGCAGATTTCGCTGATCGGGATCGGCGTATCGGAAAACGCAAATGCATTCAAATCGTCAACCGAAAGAAAGAAGTCCTTTTTTGCCTTTCTTCCCCGTTTTTCTTTTTTCGTTTCCACTTTGCCGTCTTTTTCAATCAACTGCCGCAGAACGTTCGATACATAGAACAGGCAGCGAGTGATTCGAACGTTGTTGATGATATCCGTCTCCGCCACCGGTTCATTTGTCAACGGATTCAAACCGCTTGCCATCTTATCAATATAATCTTTTGCGTGTTTCATGATTTCCAAGTTATCCATCTCTTGCCCCTCCTCTGACAATATGGTTTCAATTCTTTCAGCCGTTCGACAACCAACAAATCTGCAGGCAGCCAGTTTACGTCACGTAGGTGATCCGGAGAGAGCCAGCAGGCAGACTCATGCTCTAAAAGATTCAATTCGCCTTGGTCGATAGTGCAGATGAAGCAATCCATGGACAAATGGAATTCCGGATAATCGTATTCCACCGTTGTCAAGAAGCGTTCGATCCGGACCGTTGTCGCAAGTTCCTCCCGGATCTCACGGATCAGTGCTTGCTCCGGCGTTTCTCCTTCCTTGATCTTTCCACCGGGGAACTCCCAATAATCTTTGTACGCGCCGTATCCGCGCTGCGTTGCAAAGATCTTTCCGTCCTTATGTATGATGGCGGCGACGACTCGGATCGTTTTCATATCAACCGACCACCAGTTTGTTCGTCTTCTTCAGGTATTTCGCTGGGATCGGCGCGTCGAGACTCCATGTGATGTTCATCGGACGCGAGCCCTCATGCTTCACATAATTGGCTGTTCCGAGGAAGGTATAGGCTTCCGCGCCGCCGGAAATACGGTCCGTTTTGAATTCGCGGACGAACAGCAATACGCGGCTGCCACGCTCCTGATGATGAATATAGCGCTGACCAGTTGGCGACTCTGCCGCTGTCGTGCTTTGGCTTTGCCAGTGGAACAGCTCGCTGTTGATGGAATAGTCGTTGTACATCGTCGTGGGCGAATAGTCCTTGTCCGCTTTATTCAGTGTAACAAAAAACACATCCAGTTTCTTGTCCGGCAGCCACTTGACGCCTTCGCGCACAGTGGCCGGTTTCATGAAGTCAAGCGCAACGAGTAGTTGATCGCGCGTATATGTGCAGTGTAGATCGAGCGGGCATTCGAATCCGAGATCGACCGGCTCATCGATGAAATCGATATGATCATAGCGATATTGCAGCAGCGTGCACAGCTCGCCGAGCAGCACCGGACTGTCGGCAAGCGCATATAGATTGTCCGGTACCTCGTCGCTGTTCCAGTCATCCGCGGTTTTGCTCCAGACCATGACATAAAACATCTGCAGCATCCGCTTTTCTTGATCTGGCAGGGCAGCGAAGTCCACATTGTCCAAGCGCGGAAGCAAATCCAGCAGGAACTTGATCCAACGGCGGGAATCGATGACCGCAAGACGGGAAAATGCTTTTGTCAGTGTTTCCTCCAACGGCTCGCTGAAATCATCCGCCACACCGGTACGCGCGCAAAGGCGGGAGAATGTGGCATACTTGTAGACCGATCGCGGATCGAGATGGTAATACTCCAGAAAGTTTGCAAGCGTCAGCTCGCGTCCGGTATCCTTTTCAAAGCCCTCGATGCGCGATACGAGGCCTGCACTGCTACCGTAGGAAGCGCGGATGTTGTCCTGGATATAGCTTTTCGCTTTCTTTTCGAGCTGCACATAACAGCCCTTCGGCAGAGAAGCGAAGCCCTCCTTGATCTCACGCGACACACCACGCGATGTATTGGATAGCAAAGCGGCGAACTTGTCCTCGAAATTGTACTTTCGGTTCGCCTGCCCGATGAAGTCAAGAACGGTCAGACAATCTTTGTTTTCGGCAAGGCGCAGACCGCGTCCAAGCTGCTGTAAAAAGATCGTCAGCGATTCGGTCGGTCGCAGGAACAGGACCGTGTTGACCTCCGGAATATCGACGCCTTCGTTATAGATATCGACAACGAAGATGAACCGAGCCTCTCCGGATACGAGCCGTTTCTTCGCCGTTTTGCGCTCCTCATCGGAGGATTCCCCGGTCAGGCAAATCGACGGGATACCGTGCATATTGAAATACTCCGCCATAAACCCGGCATGTTCGATTGTGACGCAGAAGCCAAGTCCCTTGACATCATCGATATCCGTTACATATTTCAGCAAGGATGAAATCACATGATCCGCGCGGCGTCTTGCCTCGTACCCGCTGAACGTGTAAATGTTCGACAGCTCTGCCCGATCATATCCGCCCCTCGCCCATTTCAGCGAATCCAGATCGATCGTATCCGTCACGCCGAAGTATTGGAACGGACACAAGAGCTTTCGGTCGATCGCTTCCGGCAAACGGATCTCCGCTGCGATACGGTTGTTGAAGTACGGCAAAATGCTTCTGCCGTCCATGCGCTCCGGGGTTGCCGTCAACCCGAGAAGGATCTTTGGTTGATAATAGGACAGCAGCTTTTGATAGGTCGGCGCCGCTGCGTGGTGGAATTCGTCCACGATGATATAGTCATAGAAATCCGCCGTCGTCTTTTCCGTGAAGGACTGCGAATTGAAGGTCTGGATCGATATGAACAGATGATCGATGCTTTCCGGACGGAAATTACCGACAAACAGCGCGCCGAAGTTGGCGTCCTTCAGCACGGCACGAAATGCGGCTATGCTCTGCTGCAGAATCTCCTCGCGGTGAGCGACGAACAGCAATCTGCATGGCTTGTCCGGATTCCGTTTGCAGAAGCGCTTATAGTCCAATGCGGAAATGATCGTTTTTCCTGTTCCGGTCGCAGCTACGACCAGATTGCGATAATACCCGCGCACCGTGCGTTCCGCATCCAGCCGATCAAGGATCTCCTGTTGATACGAATACGGCTGTACATCCACCGTATACAGCGCCGGATTATTGGCGTCGTGGTATCGTTCCGCTTTCAGCGCACGGGCAAGGCGCTCGTATTGCCCTTCGTCGTAGTATTCAAACTCTTTATCATTCCAGTAAAACTCAAAGGTCGCGGCAACCTTATCAATCGTTTCCGGAAGATCCTTTTTTGTGATTTTCGTATTCCATTCCAAGCCGCTGGTCAGCGCTGCATTGGAAACATTGGAAGAACCGACATACGCCGTCGTAAAGCCGGTGTCGCGGTAGAAAATGTATGCCTTCGCGTGAAGGCGCGTGATATTGGTGTTATAGCTGACCTTGATCCGGGTATTCGGAAGCTTGCGCAATTCTTCGATGGCTTTGACATCCGTTGCGCCCATATACGAGGTCGTGATGATGCGCAGCTCCCCACCGTTCTGTGTGAATTCGGTGAGTTCGTTGATGATTAAGCGCAGACCGCTCCATTTGATGAACGACACAATCATGTCGATGCGATCGCAGGAAACGATCTCTTTTTTCAGTTCCGTATACATCTGCGGTTCATGCACCGCGCCGGTAAAGAGCGAGCTCTGCGCGATCGATGTTTCCGGACGAACGATCTCCGCGCGTACATCGACTGCATGGATCGTATTTTTCGTATCGAGCAATGCAAGCAACTGTTCCGCACACTCCGCAATGGACATCCCTTCAAATGCTTCTTCCTGCGTCTCACTGACAATCGTGGAAACGAACCGATTCACAAGCTCCACCTGTGAGTTTAGATCGCCGCCGTTGTCCTTCACATTCTCAAGCCCGCGTTCGACAATCTCAGCCACATATTTTGCCAACACCTTCGCAGCTTCCGCTTCGTCGATCGGCGCAGTCTGACTATGCTTGCCCGAAATCGCAAGCTCTCGATCCAGCGCTTTGCTGATGATCTGTTCGTATAAACCGGTTGGAAGCATGTGTGTCTCCGCCATTTGAAGCGATTACAGTAATTATACCGTAAAATCGTGCATGATTCAAGGTGATTTGGGAATCATTAGAAAATCTACCACACATTGGTCTTCGCGCAGTAGATTTTCTAACATTCTATTTAGTTTTCAAAGTTAGCTCTATAAAGTCGTCTGAAGACTCTGTAAATCCCTTACCGTATCTCGCACCTGCTCCGTAATGTGTTTGTAGCTTTCTTTCGACAGCCCGATTGCTTTGGCGACGGTGTAGAGATCCTTAATCGAGGGATTCGCGCCGTTGCCGTTAATCATTGTTGCGTGTTCGCCGCCTGTGCTGTTGCTGTAGGTCAGATCGTATGCCGGGGCGAGACGCCAACCGGTTTCCGGTTCGTACAGGAACGCAAAGTTCTTGGCATGATCGTCGCGGTTGTGGGCAAAGACGTTGAAGCACATCAGGCGGTACAGCTTCTCGACCTCCTTGTAGCTCTGCGTCAGCGCAAGCGTGAGCTTCATCAGCGTATGATAATCCAGCGTCGGCAGACGGTGCGAATGCTCCAACAACGCCGAGGCGGACAGCATGTGAATGCGATAGGTTCCGCGGCGGTCGAACCGTTTTGTACCGAAATAGCCGTCGCAGGTCTTGGACGGGAACAGGCGCGTTTCGTTCATTTCGATGCCGCACTTCTTCGCGCATTGGCTGTATTCGTATTCGATCCGTCCGATGTCCGGCCCGTCGATCGCGGAGGAAAACTTGATGATCCAGTCCTCGCCGTCGACCTCCGTCATGATCTTCGGCCGCGCACCGCCGGAGGAGCCGCCGAGCCGGAACAGCTCGTCCAGATCCTCGGAATATGCGGATTTCAGAATGCGGCTGCACTCCTCGGCGTAGTAGTCCAGCTCCTTCTGCGTCGTTTCGCTTTGCCACTGCACGGACGGACGGTAGGTCAGCGCACCCATGCCGGATTCGCCGACGATCGCCAGCCGCTGGAGTGCATTGATCGCATTGGGGTCTTCGTGCTCCCTGAGAAGCATCCGGTCAACGAGCAGCCGTCCCCAGCCATCCGGCAGGCTGTCCGCAAACACACCGAACAAGCCCTCGAACGGGTCGTATTTCGGAATAAACACGCGACCGTCCAGCGGCAGCGTGAATGGGCTGATCGAAAAGCCGTCTTTGAGCCAATCCGCGTCGTACTGGAAGGCGCCGAGCCATCTCTGATACAGCGCGAGCGTGCCGACTTTTCGCCCGTGATAGAGCACATCCAGCGACTTAAAGGTTTCCATCGATGATCTCCTGAATGGACTTGATTTCGGTCGGTTTGAAGATCGTTTCGAACGGCGCCGTTTCGCCGAGCACAACGGCGATCTTCAGCAGCGATTCGAGCGAGATCTCCCCGGTCTGCTCAAACCGTTTCATCGAGCCATAGCTGACCCCCGCCTTTTCGGCAAGTGCTTTTTGCGAAAGCTTCCTCTGCTTTCGCAGTTTCTTCAGATTCGCGGCAATTTCCATGCCGAGCTCTTTCGGTGTTTCCATCATATTCATGCTTATATTTTAGCAAATCAAACGTTTAATGTCAACGAATTGCTAATATGTTAGCATATTTCATATGTGTTTCATTGGCTGTGAAACGCGGTCGCTGTTATCTCCGGAGGCTGTGTTTGCTGCATGCGTAAAGGGAGAATGCGTCATCACGGATGAGGGAGACGGTGTGCTGGAAATACAAAATCTCGCAGTGGCGCAAGAATATCAGGGTAAAGGATACGGAAAACAGTTGATTGAGTATGTTGTCAATCATTACAAGAATCGATACAAAGTCCTTCAAGTCGGCACAGGAGACAGCCCTTTAACCGTTCCGTTCTACGAGCATTGCGGATTTGTCCAACATCATATTATTAAGAATTACATTGTCGATCATTACGACCAACCGATTTTTGAGGGAGGAAAGCAACTGATCGATAAGGTTTATTTGAGGATGAAGCTGTAAATTCCAGTTTGTACCTTTTGATTATTCTTCACACATTTTGATTTTGCCTATACCTTTTGATTTTTCCTCGGACTGGTTCAAATCGAGGGTTCAGACTGGTTCAAATTCTCACGGGCAAGGTCACTGAAAAACTGAAAAAGGGCATAAAAAAAGAGGGCTTCCGGCGGAGCAAAACCGCTGAAAGCCCTTGTTTATTGGGGATTTCCCTTGTATCAAAGACAGCGTTTACATAGACGACGGTTACACCGGCACGAACTTTGATGTACTCTGTTAAGGGTAGATTCAACACCTACCAAATACAGAGTAGCAGCGTCGGGCGTTTGTGACGAAATGAACGGTGTGGCTACCGGAAAGGAGGGTAATTCTTTTATCTTGCGGATAACCGCACAAACATTTTATCACAAGGAGGCGCTATATGAAAAGCATATTTGAGGAAAAAGGCGGTACTTACACTGAAATCAACGGCGTAATGATTCCAAACCTCGTGTTAGATCCGCAGCCGGAGGGCGACATCGGCATTTGGGGATGGCGGCGGAAACGGTATCTGAAGGAGCACCGCAAAGGCACATATAACCGGATGCTCATGGACGGGACGATCACCCGGCATTTGATCAACATCAATGAAGAAGCGATGGATATGCGGGATCGGCTGGTTGAACAGTTTCAGCAAGCCGAGGGTGTGTCCGAGGAACTTAAACGCAGGGATCAAATGGCATGGGTCGGCGCTATGAACAGTATCTATAATCGCGTGGACGAAATCATCCTGCACGATTTGATTTATACCTAAAGAAAAACGCATACCTATCGCAAGGGCATCTCGTAAATTGGGATGCCTTTTATACGTTCATGTTGGCAACAAATTGCAGGATCGCCGTTCACAAATTGCCAAGTTGCTTTTTTTGCCAAGTTAGAAGCGATATTTGCACAAAAACGCTGTAATCACAGGAAAAGCCGAGAGGGCGGAAAGAATTTCAACTTGTCAATTATATCTTTTCGGCAGGTATATTTTGCGAACTTGATCAAGGCAGACAATACGCAGGCAGTACCGGGCGACAACACATGCTATTTTTCACAAAATCATTTTCAGGAAATGGTACCGGTTTTTGCCTGTTTGTTTCCTAATATATAGGGAAAATTTGTCTTTGAATACTACTCCCACACTTTTGGGGAAATATATTATTTCCGGCAGGAACAATCCGGGGGTGGAGACGGCTTTTATAAATGAAAGGACTATGTCTTCAGCAAGAAGCGTCTGGCGTGGAAATGCTTAAATGAATACTGCGCCCACATTTCAACCGGCGCGGACCAGGTGCTCCATTGGAGTACTGGAGGCGGAGGATTCAGCCGCCATTTCGATATAATAGTAACTACCCCCCACCATTTAATGAAACTGTCCTCACTTTTTGAGGAGCAGATAGAATCGCACCGCCGCAGCGGGAACGGAACAGCAAGAAAAATGAATAGAACGGCATTCTTCGGTCAGCTTTTGGGCTGGCTTTTCTTTTGCCGTTCGGAAAGGAAGAAAACGAAAACGTATCGCACCATCTGCGGACGGGAATGAAACCATCATGGAAGTACATGCACAAGGAGGACACTCTATCGACACATGACACACAACCATCCCCGCCATACACATGGCAGCGGACGATCTTCGCTATGGAGATCGTCCTTTTTGTATCGCACCGGTTTTCGGGAAGTGAACCTTATCAACAACAATAAATCATATAGAAATGGAGATTTCAAACATGAGCACAAATGCATATGGATTGTCGCTTATCTCGCACATCGGATTCTTGAGGAAAGGAGGACGCAGCCGAAAGCATGAACATGACGAAACGTATCGGACACACCACATACAAGGTGACTGTTCATTACGCCGATACAGGCACCTTATCATTCGAGGATCGGATTCTTCGACTGATTCAGAACGATGTACTTGCAAACGAGAAGGGATGTGATATAATAGGCGTGTCACATACGCCCGATCCGCTGCTTGAAAGGATCAAAGCATGAAAAACAAGCAGACGGAACAACCAATCACAGCCCTTTACGAACGCCTTTCCCGCGATGACGATCTGGTCGGGGACAGCAATTCCATCAAGAACCAGAAGATTCTGCTTCAGTCCTACGCCGATCAACATGGCTTCTCCAATTGTCAACATTATACAGACGACGGTATTTCCGGCGCTACGTTTACAAGACCGAGCTGGGAACGCATGATTGCGGACATCGAAGCCGGCAAGGTTTCCACCGTGATCGTCAAGGATATGTCCCGCGTCGGCAGAAACTACTTGCAGACCGGGTATTATACCGAAGTCTATTTCCCACAGAACCATGTTCGATTCATTGCCATCTCCAACGGTATCGACAGCAACGATAACGCGAGCGGAGAGATCGCCCCATTCCTTAACATCATGAACGAATGGTATGTTCGTGATACCTCCCGCAAGATACGGCAGGCAATCAAGATTCGCGCCGATGCCGGGCTTCCGCTGACAAACAATGTTCCGTATGGGTACAAGAAGTCCCCGGACGATAAGTATAAATGGATCGTGGATGAAGAAGCCGCCGCGGTTGTAAAGCGTATCTTTCGTATGGTGATGCAGGGGATCGGTGTCGGTGTAATTGCACGTACTTTGCAGAAAGAAAAGGTTGAGCGCCCCTCGTATTATATGCATACGCGAGGATACAATCGGTACGCGACCGATCTGAGCCGTCCATATGATTGGGCGGATAAGACCGTTTCGGATATTCTCGCGCGTCCGGACTATACCGGAAACATCGTGAATCGGAAGACATACACCGTTTCTTACAAGGATAAGACAAAGCATAAGAACAATGCTTCCGATTGGCAAGTGATTGAGAATACTCACGAGGCAATTATTGACAAGGAAACTTTCGACGCGGTGCAGAAAATTCGGCAGACAAGAAGACGAATTGATACGATCGACAAGGTAAATGTATTGACCGGATTGGTATTCTGTGCAGATTGCGGGAGCAAGATGTATAATCATCGTGGGCACAGAGTGCGCGGCAAGGTCGGGAAGGATGGCAGAGCGGATATAGACAGCTATGAATGTTCGACCTACAAATTGACACGGAAGCATGAGGATGTACACTGTTTCAGCCATTATATCAGCAACTTTGCCCTGCGAAGTCTGCTCCTTGACGTGATCCGTGAAACGGCGACCCATGCGATCACCGATCCCGACGCCTTTATGCAACGCATCCTGCAAGAATCGCAAATCAAGCGTGCTGAGGAAGCAAAGGAGTTGAGACGGAAAGCGGCGAAAGCAAAGAAACGGATCGCCGAGCTGGACACTCTTATGCAGCGATCATTTGAGGAATACGCACTGGGACGATTGCCGCAGGATCGGTATGACGCCATGGTCGGTGGATATGAGCGGGAAAAAGCAGAATTGAAAGTGCTGCTGGCGGAGGATGAACGAGCATTGGATTCATTTGCCGAGGATTCCAAACGTGCGAAACGGTTTGTAGTTCTTGCTAGAAAGTACACGGACTTCACGGAATTGACGGATGAGATGATTTTAGAGTTTGTCGATAAAATTATCGTCCATGCCGCTGACAAGAGCGGCGGAGTGCGGCAGCAGGAAGTGGAAATCTTCCTGAAGTATATCGGAAAAGTGGAGATCCCGGAGAGTCCGCAGGAGGAAGCAGTTGATCCGAAGATTCTTGCCTCGAAAGAGAAACGACGCAAGTATGCACAGGAGTATTATTTTACTGTAACCAAGCCGAAGCAGCAGGCGGCGCGGGCAGCGGCAAGAGCAGAAAAAGCGGCAAGGAAATCAGCAGAAGTGTCAGCGATATGTGGAGCATAGCCATATGCCCGTCCTCTAAGACATTTTTTATTGCAAAAGCCGTTATATGGCTGACCGGAAGCTGCTTCCCCGGAAATGCCGAATCAGTCAGCGGCACAGCTTTTCCAATACCACCGATCATTCTGACTCCGTCGATGTCAGATTAACCGAAAATATGCTTTTGCCTTTATTTTGGTCCACCGGACCTAAATTATGGGCTGTCGTTTCTTCTTCGTCGCCGGCGAAGTCTCGAGAAGTCTTAAGATTTCTTGAGACCGCACCGAATGCAGGCAACGCAAAACAACTCCTGGCCCACCGGGCCAAAGGTAAAGAAGCCGGAGATAACCATCCTTTATTAGTTCGTCCCCACTGGAGCAATGTCATTAAGTTAAAACCGGATAATGGCAGCTTCATCATAGATTCTGAGGAT
>CALGGM010000128.1 GCA_937915925.1 uncultured Clostridia bacterium
GGACATGCTCTGCGTATGGTGCTTCTTGACGGGGCGTCCGGGAGGACGCCCCCTATGTGCCGTTTTCCCCTTCTCGGCCCCCTTGTGCAAAGGGGGCTGTCACCGATAGGTGACTGGGGGATTGTTAAACAAGCGAAGTGTGAAGAACACGTGTGGACTTTCTTCGGGAAAATCTTCCGTTTCTTCTCTCTTCTCTCAAACTCCCTTACAGCATCGTGCGGCGAAGGTCGTCGCGGGAGAGGGGGGAGAGATCGGCGGGCGCGATGTCAAAGACGGTGCGGCAGCCGGTTTCGCCGCGGCTTGCCATGCGACCGATCGCGCGCGCAAAGGCGATCAGTACGCCCGCGGTGAACTCGGGGTTCGAATCGAGCGTCAGCGCGTACTCGATGCGGTGCGTGTGCTCGCCCTGTAGTCCCGTCTTGCCGGTGCGGATCACGAATCCGCCGTGCGGCAGGGCGCTGTGGCATTTCTGCATTTCTTCGGCGGTGATGAAGGTGACCGTGGTGTCATAGTCCGCAAAATAGTTCGGCATCGTCTTGATCGCGGTTTCGATCGCCGCCTTATCCGCATCGGGCGCGGCGACCACATAGCACTCGCGAAGGTGCTTCTGCCGTGCGGAAAGCGTCGGCTGTGCGCCGGAACGGATGGCTTCGAGCGCCTCGGGGATCGGTACCGTGTACTGCCGCGCGTCCAGAACGCCCGGGATCCGGCGGATCGCGTCGGAATGCCCCTGGCTGACGCCGCGTCCCCAGAACGTGTAATCCTTGCCGTCGGGCAGGATCGCGCTTGCATAAAGCCGACTCAGCGAGAACATACCGGGGTCCCATCCGCAGGAGATCAGAGAAAGCGTATGTCCCGCCTTCGCCGCCGCATCGACCGCGTCGAAGTGCGCGGGAATGTTCGCGTGCGTGTCAAAGCTGTCGATGACGTTGAAGTCCCGGGCAAGACGCGGGGTCAGCTCCGGCAGATCGGTCGCGCTGCCGCCGCAGAGAATGACCGCGTCGATCTCGTCCTTGTGCGCATAGATCTCGTCCGCCGCAAACACCGGCGCGCCGGTTTTCGTCTGCACGGTGTTCGGATCGCGCCGCGTGAACACGCCGACCAGCTCCATGTCCGGGTTTTGCAGGATCGCAGCCTCTGCGCCGCGTCCGAGGTTTCCGTATCCGTAGATCGCAAGTTTCATAAAATCCTCCGTAAAATCAATCAATCCAACGCGCATTATTATATATTATTATGGGAATTTGTCAAGAGGACGCCCCGGTTCCCGTTTGCGTCTTTACGGCGAGGACGGGTTTGTGCTATACTGAGAAAAAACAGATCCGGAGGCAGTATGAACGGAGATTTTACCCTGTATACCCCGACCAAGGTCGTGTTCGGTCACGACGTCGAAACGCGCGCGGGCGAGCTCGTAAAGGCATTTCACGGCACGCGCGTGCTGATCCATTACGGCGGCAGCAGCGCGGAACGCTCGGGTCTTCTGAACCGCGTCGAGGATTCGCTGCGCGCGGCGGACATTCCCTTTGTCTCGCTCGGCGGCGTGGTGCCGAACCCGCGGTTGGAAAAGGTCTATGAGGGCGTCGCCCTGTGCAGGGAATTCGGCGTCGATTTCATCCTTGCCGTCGGCGGCGGCAGCGTCATCGATTCGGCAAAGGCGATCGCTTACGCGCTCGGGGAGCCGGAGCACGACGTGAAGGAGCTTTATGAGCATACGAGAACGCCCAAAGCGTGCTTCCCGCTCGGCGTGGTGCTGACCATCGCGGCGTCCGGCAGCGAGATGAGCGACAGCAGCGTCATTTCGTATGAGGACAAAAAGCGCGGCGTCAACAGCGATCTTTGCCGTCCGAAGTTCGCGCTGATGAACCCGGCGCTTACGGCGACGCTTCCTGCGTATCAGACGGCGGCGGGCTGCTCGGACATCCTGATGCACACCATGGAGCGGTATTTTGTGAACGGACACAGGATGGAGCTGACCGACGCGATCGCGGAAGGACTTTTGCGCACCGTCATGCGCTATGCGAAGGTCCTGCGCGACGATCCCGAAAACTACGAGGCGCGCGCGGAGATCCTGTGGGCGGGCTCGCTGTCGCATAATGGGCTTACCGGCTGCGGCAACGACGCGAACGACTTTGCGTCGCATCGGCTTGAGCATGAGCTCGGCGCGCTGTACGACGTCACGCACGGCGCGGGGCTGACCGCGGTGTGGGGAAGCTGGGCGCGCTATGTCATGAAAAACTGTCTCGCGCGTTTCGTCCGCTTTGCAACGAACGTCATGCAGGTCGAGCCCGGCAAAACCGATGAGGAAACGGCGATCAAGGGCGTCGAGGCGATGGAGGATTTTTTCCGCTCCATCGGCATGCCGACAAATCTTTCGGAGCTTGGCGTAAATCCCACCGAGGACGAGATCAAGCTGCTTGCCAAAAACTGCGCGATCGCCACAAACGGCAAGGTCGGCAGCGCCATGCCGCTCTACGAAGCCGACATGGAAGCGATCTATCGCATGGCTGCAAAGTAATCCGAAACAAATATAGCAGGAGATCCGTTCACCGCTTGGCGAAGGATCTCCTGTTTCATTTCTCATTCGGGTCGGATACCATACCCCCTGTGTGTAGCAATGTATATTTTGTAAATATTGTAAATCATATAGGATTTGTTTACAATATTTACATTGTTTACACACCCATATCAGTCCTTTTTCTGCTGTCTGCACCAGGTGTTCATGACGACGCTGACCGGCAGCAGCTTCACGAGCCGCACCTGCATGCGCACGGGGAAGCCCATGATCGAAACGGGCTTTTTCTTTTTGAGATCCCGCATCGCGCGTTCGACGACCTGCCCGGCGGTGTACCAGCGATCGTAATAGGTGATCGTATCGTCGTGCCGCGCGCGGTCGAAAAACTCGGTCTTGATCCAGCCGGGGCAGACGCACATCACGTGGATTCCGCGCGTTTTAAGCTCGCGGCCCAAAGCACGGCTGAAACTCAGCACATACGCCTTCGACGCGGCGTAGACCGTCATGTACGGCACGGGTTGCCAGCTCGAGTTCGAGCCGAGGTTCACGATCGCGTCGCTGTGCTGCATGTACGGAAGCGAATAAAAGCACATCGCGGAGAGCGCCGCGTCGTTCAGCGCAACGATGCCGAGCTGATTGTCGACGTCGAGATCCTTGGCCTCGCCGAACAGCCCGTAGCCCGCCGCATTGACGAGCAGAGAAATGTGCGGCTGCACTTCCTCCAACAGCGTCTTATACGCGTGCTGGTTCTCGGGCGCGGACAGATCCCACGAAAGCGCGCGGATCGGCGTTTTGCATTCCGCTTTCAGCGATTCGAGCCGCTCGGTCCTCCGCGCGATCACCCAAAGCTCGTCGAGCGCGTATGCCCGATCGATCGCTTTGACAAATTCGTTTCCCATGCCGCTCGACGCGCCGGTAATGACTGCGATATTCATACTTGCCTCCGAAACTGTGCTGTTCACAGTATACCCTGTTTGCTTTGGAATTTCCAGTCCGAACACGAACATTCCTTTCTTTTTTTCGCTAACACACGCGATCGATCGGATCGACGTAAAATATTTTACGTTTTTCGTAAAAAAGCAGTTGACAAACGTGAAACAATGGTGTATACTGCACACAGAAGTTAACGATAAACGTTAATAAATTTACGAAAACAAATGGAGGGTAAACACCATGGAAAACACGATTCAAACCAAAGTCAACAAGATCGGTCTTGTCGGCAAGATCGTTTCGATCGTTCTGATCGTTCTGCTGTCCATCGGCGCCTGCGGACTTCTGATCGGCGGCATTGCCTGCGCGGCGCTGCCGAAGGAAGCGGTGCAGATTTCCGTCAGCCCCACCGTGGACGTACTGGTGAACAAGACGCTGTTCGGCAAATCGTGGGCAGAGGTCGACGAAATGCTTGCAGAGGCAAACGAAAAGGTCGGCGAGGAATTCGACGGCGCGACCCTTGAAAAGACGGATGGCGGGCTTCTGGTCCGCGTGACCGATCTCGTCGAGAGCAGGACCTACGGCATTCGCGACGGCTTGAAAGCCGTTATTGCGGGGCTGATCGGCATTGCCGGCGCGATCGTTACGGTCGTGATGTTCCTGAAGCTCTGCGACGCCTTCCGCGTCTGTTTTAGCCCCTTTGACGAAGCCGTCATCAAGCGGATGAACATTTTTGCGTGGACGCTGATCGCCTGCGCCGCGGTAGGCTGCATTGCCAACGCCGTCGCGTCCGCTGCCCTTGCGGGTTTCGGCAGCATTCAGTTCAACCTGAGCCTGACGCCCGTCTTTACCGCGCTCGTCGTCTTCTTCCTCTGCATGATCTTCCGCTACGGCACGAAGCTGCAGCAGGAATCCGACGAAACGCTCTGAGGTGACGGTATGGGAAGAATCATTCTGCGGCTTGACCGCGTCATGGCGGACCGGAAGATGAGCTTGAACGAACTTAGTGAAAAGGTCGGCGTCGCAAACGTGAACCTTTCGAAGCTCAAGAACGGACACATCAGCGCAATCCGCTTCTCCACTTTGATCGCCATCTGCGAAGCGCTGCACTGCCAGCCCGGCGACATCCTCGAATACGCCCCGGACGAAACGGAAGCATAACGCAAAACAGTCTCCGACCCGATCGGAGACTGTTTTTATGCAGATCCTTCGCTTGAAATTGGTACAGCTTTTTGGACAAAAATTTTTAGTTCTTAGTGACAGTTTGTG
>CALGGM010000129.1 GCA_937915925.1 uncultured Clostridia bacterium
TCCTTCTGCTCCCTATTCGACCCGCGCTTCCGCCTCGCTTCTCCCCGCACTGCGGACGCTCGGCTCCGCACCCCCTTGCACAGGGGAGGCAAGCCGCGCGTACCATGTTCTTCAGAATGACACAACGAGGTACGCGACGAACAAAACATGTGTCATCCTGAGGCGCTTGCGCCGAAGGATCTCCTTTCCCACGTTTCGTTGTTGCGCGGGCGGAGTCAAAAAAAGAACGCCGAGAGAATTCTCAGCGTCCTTTATGCGCATTGTTCAATTCAGCGGGTCGACGTAATAGACGAGATCCCAGCTTTCACTGGAGCCCATCAGGTATCCGAGGCGCACGCCGTCGCAGCCGGATCTGCGGGATTCCATTACGATCGGTTCGCCGTCGATCTCGCCGACGTACAGCGCAAGGTGGCTGCCCTTCCCCGTCGCGTCGTTGATATAGATCAGCACGCTGCCGGGCGTCCAGCTCTTCCAATCGTTCTCGGTGGTCGGATGGATCTTGTCCGGCTTGTTTGCGAGATACCACGTCATCGTTCCGTCGCTGCTCTTCTGCGGATAGAGGGTCTTTGCAATGCCTGCGTCGCTGTATGCCGTGGCGACAAAGCGGCTGCAGTCCATCTGTCCGTCCTTCGTGCCGTACGGCGTGCCGAGATATGTTGCGCCCGCAAGCAGGACCTTGCGCACATCGGAATTATTCGGCATCACCTGAATGAATCTTGCGACCCATTCGGTCAGCTCGTCGCTCACCAAAGACTGCTTATTGAGAGAAGCAAGGATCGCGCTGTCGGTTTTCGTATTCTTCAGGCTCGAAATGCCTGCGACGTGTCTGAGGATCGCAGCGCCGTCTTCCGCGCCGACCGTGCCGTCGCAGTCAAAGTCGTTCAGCATGCGCGTCTCTCTGTCCCAGATGCGATCGAGCCCGACCGCATGCCGCAGCGCCAGCGCCGCGTCTGCCGCCGTGATCTTACCGTCGCCGTTCGTGTCTCCCGGGCGCAGCGTATCCGCAACCGAACCCGTGAATACGGGCAGGAGCATGCAGATGCAGATGATAAAGGTCAGGATGCGTTTTTTCATAGTGCCTCCGTTCAGATTGCTTCCGTCGCGAAACCCTGTTCAATCAGTTTATTATACCGTATCATATACGGTTCCGCAAGTGCTTTCGCGACCGAATTCGAGATGTTTTGCTGTTTTTCACATGCTCGCCGCAATCTGTGCAGCGAGCCGCACATTGTTATAGACCAACTGAATGTTCGCGTCAAGGCTGGAGCCGCCCGTGATGTCCTTGATCTTCGCAAGCAGGAACGGGGTCGTTTCCTTGCCCTTGATCCCCTTCTGATTCGCCTCTTCGATCGCCTCGTCGATCGCTTTGTTGATGACGTCGGCGTCCATGGAGTATTCCTCCGGGATCGGATTCACGACGAGCATACCGCCCTGATAGCCGATCTCGCGCGAGATGTTATACGCATCCGCGATGATCGCAGGCTCGTCTGCGCGCCACGGGACCTTGATGCCGCTCTTTCTCGTATAGAACGCGGGCAGCTCATCCGTGCCGAAGCCGATGACCGGCACGCCCTTGGTCTCAAGATATTCCATGGTGAGGTTCAGGTCGAGAATGCTCTTCGCGCCTGCGCAGACCACGCACACCGGCGTTTCTGCAAGCTCCTCAAGGTCCGCGGAAATATCCATCGTCGTTTCCGCGCCGCGGTGTACGCCGCCGATGCCGCCGGTCGCAAATACGCGGACGCCTGCGCTTGCCGCTGCGATCATCGTTGCCGCGACGGTCGTTGCGCCGTCCTTCCTCATGGCGAGCAGCATCGGGATATCTCTGCGGCTTGCCTTGGTGACCTTCTGTCCCTCTCTGCCGAGGTAGTCGATCTGTTCGTCGGTAAGGCCGACGCAGAGCTTGCCGTCGATGATCGCGCAGGTCGCGGGTACCGCGCCGTTCTCACGGCAGATGCGCTGACAGTTCAGGGCGGTCTCGACGTTCTGCGGGTACGGCATGCCGTGCGAGATGATGGTGCTTTCAAGCGCGACGATCGGGCGTCCCTCCCGTTTTGCTGCTTCTACTTCCGGTGACAGGACCGTAAACATGTTTCTGATCATATTGCTCCTTTTGCGAAAAACCGAATTTTTTGCGGTTCGCATGAAATTTCTGTCTTGTATTATACCACAAGTATGATAAAATAGAAACAGAATTTTCCACAAAAAGAAGAAAGGATCACTATGAAACGTGCTTGCGGAATTTTAATGCACATCACGTCGCTGCCAAGCCGCTTCGGCGTCGGAACGCTCGGCAAGGAAGCGTACGCGTTCGTCGACTTTCTCGCCGCCGCGGGTCAGTCCTATTGGCAGATGCTGCCCGTGAACCCGACCGGTTACGCGGATTCGCCGTATCAGAGCAGTTCGACCTACGCGGGCAACCCGTACATGATCGATCTCGAAACGCTGATCGCGGAGGGTCTTCTCACCGAGGAGGAATGCGACCTCGATTGGGGCGACGATCCCACTCGCGTCGACTACGGCAAGCTTTGGGAAAACCGTTACACCGTCCTGAGAAAGGCGTTTGCGCGGTTCGACCGCAGCTGCATGACCGACTTCGTGCGCGAGAACGCATGGTGGCTTGAAACGTACGCCCTGTTCTGCGCGGTCAAGACGCATTTTAACAACGCGCCGTGGTACGAGTGGCCCGATCCCGCAATTCAGGATCGCGCGCCGGAAGCGATCGCAACGTACAGCGAGCTTCTTCGTGACGAACTCGATTTTCAGCGTTTCATGCAGTACGAGTTCGACAAGCAGTGGAAGCCGCTTCGCGCCTACGCGAATGCGCACGGCGTCAAGCTGATCGGCGATATCCCGATCTACGTTCCGCACGATTCCGCCGACGTATGGGCGGAGCCCGAGCTGTTCTTGATGGACGAGCGTCACAATCCGTCGCTTGTCGCAGGCGTGCCGCCGGATTACTTCTCCGAGCTCGGTCAGCTTTGGGGCAACCCGATCTACGATTGGGCGAAGCACGAAGCCGACGGGTTCCGTTGGTGGCGCCGCCGCGTGTCCGCGGTCGCAACGCGCTTTGACGTGATCCGCATCGACCACTTCCGGGGTCTCGAAAGCTACTGGGGCGTTCCGTTCGGCGCGACCGACGCGCGTCCCGGCGCTTGGTATCCCGGTCCCGGCATGAAGCTTGTCCGCGCGATCAAGGAAGAATGTCCGGATCTGCACATCATCGCGGAGGATCTCGGCTACCTCACCCCCGAGGTGAAAAAGCTGCTCAGTGATTCCGGCTTCCCCGGCATGCGCGTCATGCAGTTCGGCTTCGATCCGTGCGGCAATTCGAGAGAGCTTCCGCACAACTACCCCGTGCACAGCATCGCCTACACCGGCACGCACGACAACACGCCGATCATGGGCTGGGTCGAGACCGCGCCCGCGGAGTGCGTTGCGTTCGCCGTCGATTATCTCGGGCTCAACGAGCGCGAGGGCATGCCGTTCGGGTTTGCGCGCGGCGTTCTGAATTCCGTCTCCGAGCTTGCCATCCTGCAGATGCAAGACTACTTAGGCTTAGGCGACGACTGCCGCATGAACAATCCGAGCACGACGGGCTGGTGGCGTTGGCGCGCCGAGAAGAAGGACTTCGGCGAGGATCTCGCAAAGCGCATCCTCTACTACGCCCGCATGTCCGCCCGCATCTGATTCTGATAAACACAAGGGTTGCCGTATCAACAGCGGCAACCCCTTTTTTTATTCGGTTTTATGCCTCAGCAGCACCATTGCAGCGGCGGAACCGATGGCAAAGCTCATCAAAGAATCGGCAAGCAGGCTCCACGAGAACCGGAATTCGCCGAGGTAGACGCTCATTCCGATCACCGCAAGCAGCAGCGAAAGCGCCGCTGCCGTTCCGCCGAACCACCACGGCGGTCCCTCGCGTCTCCGTCCGACGAACAGACCGACGAGCAGCGCCGTAAGGATCTTGATGACCGTGTTTCCGACCGATACGGCGGATTCCGGAAGCCACTCAAGATACACAAACAGCGTCAGTAAAAGCACAAGCCCGATAAGCGTCGCCGCCCCGAACAGCACGCCGTACAGCAGCGGTCGCCACGCGATCCTCGCCTTCCTTTTCCTCTTTCCCGATGTCAAGCTCTACGCACCCCCTTTGCCGCATCCTATGCGGCTTTGGGCGCGTTCATGCCGTGAATCAGGGAAGCAGCCCGTTTTTCTCCATCTCCACCACGGCGTCGTAATCGAACGGCTCCGTCGCGAGCGGTGGGTAGTCCGCGTACCGATAGTACCAGTACATGCGGCTCGTGCTGCATTGCGCGCGCGTCCACATGAAGCAGTTCAGCGGATGCTTCGGCGTCCACGTCGGGTCGAAGCAGTACCAGCCCGTGCCGATGTTCACGTGCACCCAGTAATGCCGCGTGCGCCGCACGCTCGATTTGACCCGCTCGACCGACAGATACGGAATGTCCGTCTCGTCGAGCAGCGCTCGGGTCAGCGAATAGATGTTGTAGCAATCGCCCGTGCCGGACATATAGCCGTCATAGGCTGCCTTTCGCCAGTCGGTGTAATTGTTGTTCACGCCGTTCGCGTAGACAATCCGCTTCTGCACAAAGTCGAAGATCGCCCTGAGCTTTTCCGCGTTCACCATGTCGGGCGTGGTGATCTCGTCCATGATGCTCTTCGCGAGCGTGTGCAGCTCCTCCTCGGTCACGGTGCGTTGGATCAGCGTATACGTGCATTCGGTCTGCGCCTTGTTCCCGGTCCGATCCTCGGTGCGGAAAACGACGCGATACACGCCCTCCTGGTACAGGATCACATCCGAGTCCACGGTTACCTCGACGCTGCCGTCGACCTCGTCCTCGGCGTACACCTCGGCATAGTATGAGATCGGTTCGCCGACATAGCAGATGCGGTTGATCGCGCCGTAAATGTGCGGCGGCTGATAATCCCTTCGCATATTCACGTACCGCTCGGCACGTGCTTCGTTGCCCGACGCGTCGCGCGCAACGACCGTGATTCGCTTCGTTCCCGCAACGGTAAAGTCCGGCTCCTCGGTAAACGTCATGGTGACGTCCGACAGATCCTCGGCGCGGAAAAAGTCCTCCGGCGCATAATCGTGCAGCACGTATACCGGCGTTTCCTCGCGTGCGGTCGGCGTCAGCACCGGCGGCGTTGTGTCTACAACCGAAACCGTCATCGTCTCCTCCACGCCGTTGACCCAAACCGTAATCGCGTGCAGCCCGGTCGTGTCCGGCACGAACGGCTCAACCTCGAACGTCTGTCCGTCCGGATTGTCGAAATCGTCTGCCGTCAGCGGTTCGCGCCGCGCCTCGATCGGCTTTGGCGTGACGTTGGAGATCAGGACCTTGCTTTCGACGTCGATCGCGTTGCCGCCCGCGTCGGTGACGCGCACGAGCACCGTTTGCAGCGCGCGGCTGTGTTCATCCGGCGCCTCGACAAAGGTAAACGTCAGCGGCGTTGCGTCGTTCGCATTTCTGACGCAGGCTTCGGGCTCGATCGGTTCATTCGGCGCGACGCAAAGCAGCGACGGTTCCGCGATGGGCGCAGCCGTGTCCGACACAATGAGCGCCGTTTCGGAGCGCACGCCGCCGTCGGTCGCAACCGTGACCGCGTGCGTGCCGACCTCGGTCGACAGCGCGGGATCGAGCGGCGTAAGAAACGCGCCGTTCACCCCGTCAAGCAAAAATGCGGAAACTTCGGGAAGCGGGTCGCCGGCTTCGATCGTAAGCGAAGGAACCGTTGCGCGAACACGGATCGGAACCGGGATCGCAACGCGATTGTGGGAGCCGTCCTCAAGTGCGATCAGAAGCGTCCTCTCCCCCTCCGTCTGAAAATCCGGGCGGTCAGAAAACGTCACGCGCACCACATCCGCGTCCTTGATCCTGCGCACAAAGGCGTCCGGCGACGGGGATGAACCGAGCGGCACGGTCATGGGAACCGCCTCCGCCGTCGGCGCCGTCGTATCGACGACGTGCACAAGAACAGGCGTCGGAAGCCCGATGCGAAGTATCAGAACATGCCATCCGGTTTTCAGCTGCGCGACGTCCGTTTCAAGCGTCGCCTCGCGGTCGGTGAAGGTCGCGGCCGTCGGCGCCGAGCCAAGCTCAACCGTCGCGATCGCTTTTACGCCGCGATAATGGATCAGAACGCAAACGAGCAGCAAAAACAGAACCCCGAGCGCAATGTTCCGCGCGAGGTGCTTTTTCTTCGGTTTTGTCCCGTTTTGCATGCCGTTCCCCATTCGTTTCGACAGAAAAAAGCCCGGTATTACCCGGGCTTTGAAAAACGCCGATCAGTCTTTCACTTCTTCGTTCATGGTGTTTTCAACGCCCGCATCCTCGACCTGCGAGATCGCGCCGCGCGCAAAGACGAGCTTGACCTTGTCGGGACCGACGGACAGGACGATCACGTCGTCCTTGATCGAAGAAATCGTTCCGTAAATACCGCCGATGGTGCGGACGCGATCGCCCTGCTTTAAGGAGCTCAGCATGTCCTTGACCTTCTTGTCGCGGCGGCGCTGCGGGATGATCATAACGATCAAAAGCGCAACGACCATGAGAAGCGGCAGAAGCAGCGTCATCATGCTGCCGCCTGCGGCTGCTGCATCCGAACCGGAGCTTGCCGCATTGCTTGTGAGGCAGCTGAGCCCGGAGGTGTCTGCACCGTACAGAACGGACTGTAATGCGTATAAAACCATAATTCAAATTCCTTTCCTGTATCTTTCGATATTATACGAAAAATCAGCGATTTCGTCAATACTCGAATGTGAAAACTTTGAAACAAGCATAAAACGCCTTCGCACAATACGACCTTCTCGCCTGTCCCGTCGCCGCTTTCGCGGGTGGGCAATGCCCGTCCCTACTGAACAATAACTCCATCCCTATAAAGATTCTTCGTCAC
>CALGGM010000130.1 GCA_937915925.1 uncultured Clostridia bacterium
CATTGCCATCAGGCCGAGGTCCTTCTTCTTGGTGCGCTTGCCGGCTGCCGCGAACTTCGCGATCGGGCCGGTCGGCGTCGCCTTCGAAGACTGGCCGCCGGTGTTCGAATACACCTCGGTGTCCACGACGAGCACGTTGACGTCTTCGTCCATAGCGAGCACGTGATCGAGTCCGCCGTAGCCGATGTCGTATGCCCAACCGTCGCCGCCGAATACCCAGATGGACGGCTTCACGAGCTGATCCTTCTGCGCGAGCACCTCACGCGCGAGCGTGCAGGCTTCGCATTCGCAGCCCTTCGTGGCAACCGGATGCGCCTCGATCAGCGCGACGAGCTTGTCGCCCGCTTCGCGCGAGCCCTGCGCGTCGTTCATCTTGTCGAGCCATTCCTTTGCCGCCGCCGCGATCTCTTCGTCAAGATACGGGACCTCGAGCATCTTCTTCACGGTGTCCGCAAGATGCGCACGGCGCTGCTTCGTCGCGATGTTCATGCCGTAGCCGAACTCTGCGTTGTCTTCGAACAGGGAGTTCGCCCATGCCGGGCCCTGACCCTTGTCGTTCTTGCAGTACGGAGCCGTCGGTGCGGAACCGCCGTAAATGGAGGTACAGCCGGTCGCGTTTGCGATGATCATGCGATCGCCGAACAGCTGGGTAAGGAGCTTGATGTACGGGGTCTCGCCGCAGCCTGCGCATGCGCCGGAGAACTCGAACAGCGGACGCAGGAACTGGCTTCCCTTGACCGTCTTGCGGTTGACATCGAGCTTCTTCTCGGGAAGCGCGATCGCGTATTCCCAATTCTTCTCCTCGGTCTCAACGCTCTTCTCGAGCGGGATCATCGTGAGCGCCTTGTTCTTGGACGGGCAGACGTCGATGCAGTTGCCGCAGCCGGTGCAATCCAAGGGGCTAATCTGCATGCGGTAGGTCATGCCCGGCATGTCCTTACCTGCAGGCTTTGTGACAAAGCCTTCGGGCTTGTTCGCCTCTTCGGTCTCGTTCAGCACGAACGGACGGATGCAGGCGTGCGGGCAAACCAGCGAGCAGCGGCCGCACTGGATACAGTTCTCGGGGATCCACGAAGGAACGTCGACCGCGATGCCGCGCTTCTCATAACGGGTGGTGCCGGTGGGAACCGTGCCGTCCGGATTCATCTTGGAAACGGGCAGCTCGTCGCCCTTCTGCTCGAGGATCGGCTTGATGTACTCGAGGAAGTACGGATCGTCGGTGACTGCCATGGGCTCTGCGCCCTCGGTCGTGGTCGCCCAGGATTCCGGATAGTGGATCTCTTCGACCGCATCCATGCCGGCGTCGATCGCGGCGTAGTTCTTCGCGACGACCGCGTCGCCCTTCTTGGCGTAAGACTTCTTCGCCGCAGCCTTCATGTATTCAAGCGCCTGATCCGCCGGGATGACGTTCGCGAGCTTGAAGAACGCGGACTGCATGATCGTGTTGATACGGCCGCCCATGCCGACTTCGCGAGCGAGCTTGATCGCATCGATGTTGTAGAACTTGAGATGGTGCTTTGCGATCGCGTTCTTCATGGACGCGGGCAGCTCCTTTTCCATCTCCTCAAGGGTCCACGGCGAGTTCAGCAGGAATGTGCCGCCTTCCTTGATGCCCTCTGCCACCGCGTAGCGGGTGACGTAGGACGGGTTGTGGCATGCCGCAAAGTCCGCCTGGTCGATGAGGTACGGGCTCTGGATCGGCGTCTTGCCGAAGCGCAGATGGGATACCGTGAAGCCGCCGGACTTCTTGGAGTCGTAGGCGAAGTAGCCCTGCGCGTACATGTCGGTGTGGTCGCCGATGATCTTGATGCTGTTCTTGTTCGCGCCGACCGTACCGTCGGAGCCGAGGCCGAAGAACTTGCACGCGATCGTGCCTTCCGGCGCGGCGTTCACGAGCGGACCCATCGGGAGGCTGGTGAAGCTCACGTCGTCGGTGATGCCGACCGTGAAGTGGTTCTTGGGCTCGTCCGCGTCGAGATTGTCGTAGCAAGCCTTGACCATGGTGGGCGTGAATTCCTTGCTGCCGAGACCGTAGCGTCCGCCGACGACCTTGATGCCGCAGCGACCCGCTTCACGGAGCGCGGTCATGACGTCCTCATACAGCGGTTCGCCGAGCGAGCCGGGCTCCTTCGTGCGGTCGAGCACCGCGATCTTCTTGCAGGTCTCGGGGATCACTTCGAGGAACTTGTCCGCCGCGAACGGACGGTACAGACGAACCTTGATCAGACCGAGCTTCTCGCCCTTGCCGTTCAGATAGTTGATGGTTTCTTCCGCAACGTCCGCGCCGCTGCCCATGACGATGAGCACCTTTTCCGCATCGGGTGCGCCGACGTAGTCGAACAGATGATAGTGACGGCCCGTGATCTTGCCGACCTCGTCCATGTAGTGCTGGACGATCTCGGGGATCTTGGTGTAGTAATTGTTCGCCGCTTCACGGTTCTGGAAGTAGATGTCCGGGTTCTGCGCCGTTCCGCCGAGGTGCGGGTGATCCGGGTTCATCGCGCGCGCACGGAATGCCGCAACCGCGTCGCGATCGAGAAGCTTATCCATGTCGGCATAGTCGATCAGCTCGATCTTCTGCACTTCGTGGGACGTACGGAAGCCGTCGAAGAAGTGGCAGAACGGGACGGACGCCTTGATCGCGGACAGATGCGTGACCAGCGCGAGGTCCATGACTTCCTGTACGGAAGCGGATGCGAGGAACGCAAAGCCGGTCTGACGGCACGCCATCACGTCGCTGTGGTCGCCGAAGATGGAGAGCGCGTGTGCCGCGAGCGCACGGGCGGATACGTGGAACACGCCGGGAAGCAGCTCGCCGCTGATTTTGTACATGTTGGGGATCATCAGAAGCAGGCCCTGCGACGCCGTAAAGGTCGTCGTAAGCGCGCCCGCCTTTAACGAGCCGTGCACTGCGCCGGCTGCGCCAGCCTCGGACTGCATCTCCGCGATGCGTACCTTCTGTCCGAACAGGTTCAGTCTGCCGTTGGCTGCCCACTCGTCTGCGACTTCCGCCATCGGAGAGGACGGCGTGATCGGATAAATTGC
>CALGGM010000131.1 GCA_937915925.1 uncultured Clostridia bacterium
CAGCAAATGAACAGGAGCCGTCAAGTCCCTCTTTCGAGTTTCTTAGCGGCTCCTTCCTTTTCTTTTCTCTTTTATCTCTTCTCTTTTCTCTTTCCCGGGACACCGATATAGGCGCCCCCACAGAATGGTTACGCGGGCGGATGCGATCCGCCCCTACAAGTAAAATTCGAGCTCCCCTTGTCAGGTGACGGAAGGGTAGTCCGGTATCCGTGAGAATGCAAAGAAACAGGAAGGTCTTCCTTTCGAAAAGCCTTCCCGTCCGTTTATTTCTATTTCTTCACGTTTTTCTCGATCGCAAAGCCGATCCGCTCGATGCGCAAGAGCCTTGCAAGCTGCACGGCGCCCTCGGCGACGATGAACGCAAGCCCGATGTCCGCGATAAAATGCTGCTTCACAAACAGGATCGAGAAGCACACGAGGATCAGATAGACGAGATTGAACCACATGTACCACTTGGGGATCCGCTTTGCCCCGATCGTGAACCGCCAACACAGATAGCTGATGATGACATGCAGCGACGGAAACAGGTTCGTCGGCGAATCGAGCCGATAGATCAGCCGCACGCCCCATTCGAACAGCCCGTCCCCCGTCACCTCCGGCCGCTCGATCGTGACCGGAAACGCAAGGAAGCACACCGTGCAGACGATCATGATGATCGTATACGTCCCGCAGAGGCGGTACGCGCGTTCCCTGCTGTCCGACATGATCCATACAAGGCTCACGACCCACGAAAGGAATGCGCCGACATAAACCACGATCCACGGCGGCGAAAGCGGGATCATCCGATCCAGCGGCGTCGAAAGGTCGTGTGCGGGCAGATACGGCAGGAGCGGGCGCGTGCCGTAAAACACCAGAAAATCGATCGCAAAAAAGTATAGAAAGCAGATCCATACATACAGCGGAAAGCGTTCGAAAAACGCCCGCCGTTCGATCGGCATCGAATTTTTATGATTCATGAATGCGTTTCCCCCTCTTTGTTCATTCAAGCCGCATTCTTTCTGCGGCGGATCTCGCGGGCGATCCAGTAGCCGAGCCGGATCAGCCCGTCAAGCGCGGCGCACGCCGCAAGCGAGACCGTGAACGGACGCACGATGCTCTGCGGGATCAGCAAAAACCCGAGCCCGTACAGGCCGATCACGCTACCCTCGATGAAATTCAGCACGCGCAGAAACGGCTGTTCCTTCTGCTTGACGCCGAGCCCGATCGCATAATACGCCAACGCGAGACACAGGATGCCGTAGATCCCGCTGCCGATCAGAAACATCGCCTGCTCCTTGAAGCACAGGATCACGGTGAGCGCAAGCAGCGCGATCACGATAAAGAAGCGTCCTCGAAGCTCCTCGAATCTGCTGCGTTTTTTGATCAGCCGGCGTATGAGCAGCACCATCTCAAACACGGCGAATGCCGTGATAATGAGGATGGTCGTCAGCTCGAACAAAAACCCGGAGATCAGAAACAGGATCACGCCCGAAAGCACGAACGCAGCGGCGTGGATCCTCAGATCGAGCATCAGCCGCTTGAACCGCTCGGTCTTGCTCTCCTCGATCGGCGGGATCTCCTCGTCGAAGATCAGCTTTTGCGGGAGCTTCCAGAACGTTTTTCGGGTCGTTTCGCTGACGCCGGTAAGTCGGATCAACAGCGACGACAGCCGGTCGACGTCAAGCTGTTCCAGCGTCGCCGTGCCGTCCGCTTCGATCGCGTCGAACAGCTCGTTGATGAACACCTCGCGATCCGCCTGCGGGATGCTCTCGATCCAGTCGTTCATCAGGCGGTTGATGCGCTGACTGCCGGGATCGGTCTGCGGCGCGATCGCAAGGCTTCCGTACTCCACCATCCACGACGCGCTCGAATGCTGCGCGATGCCGGACAGCGAGGAATACACGATCCGCGTGTCCGTCACGGTCGGCTCGAACAGCATGCCGACGATGTCGTACTGCGGGATGATGCGCGTCGTTTTGGCGTCGATCCGCTTGTCAAGCGCGGGGTCCAGCACCTCCGGGCAGAAGCCGGGACCGTCCAAAAGATAGACATGCCGCACCTTTTCCCACTTGCCATCGCTTATAAGGCACGCCGCGTACTGCGCAAGGTTCGCGCCCTTCGAGTGTCCGGAGATATACCATACGCCGTCGTCGATCACGCGCTCGGCATACGCGAGCGAAAGCGCCTGCGCCTCGGTCTTTGTGAACGAGATCATGCAGTTCTCGCGCCAGCCCGCGATGGAGGCGTCCGTGCCGCGATAGGAGATGAACGAGAATTCCGGCGCGCGATAGGTCATTGCGCAAAACTGCACCGGCGGCGCTTCGCGAAGCACGTCCTCGTAATCGGTGATGCGCAGGTTTCCGAAGCGTTTTGAGCGTGCCGCCGCCTCGAAGATCTCGCCGTTGCCGAGATCGCCGCCCGTGATCATGAGCTTTGCCTCGCCCGCCTCGATCATGGGAAGGCAGTCCGAAACGGTGTGCTCCCCGCCGTCGGACAGCACCGGTGAAAAATCGTAATAGCTGATGGCGGACAGAACCAACGCATCCGCTTCCCGAAACGGATACGCCGAAAAATCGAGTTCCCCGATCCACCGAATATAGTCTGCGAGTTTTTCCATGCGCGCCTCCCGTCCGAACCGTTCCCGGAGCGGACCGAAATCTATAATCCTATTATAGCTTCTTTTGCGGCGGTTGGCAAGCGGACAGAATCACGCCGTTTGAATCGCGCGACCCCGCTGTCGAATCGTATGCGGATTTTGCGCTCATTTTTCTTGACATCGAATCCGTGCGGCGGTATACTGAAAACAGAAATGGGCATAAGCCCGTTTCGCACCAAGCATGCACGCGGCGGGCCGTCAGTCCGTCAAATATTCAAAGCACGGAAAGGAACATGATTATGGGTAAGTTTGAAGTCAAAGAAGTAAAGTCCGGTATCAAGTTCAATCTGAAGGCCGGCAACGGCGAAATCATCGCGGTGAGCGAGATCTACACCACCGAGAAAGCCTGCTTGAGCGGCATCGAGAGCGTCAGAAAGTCCTGCGAGGGCGAGATCGAGGATCAGACGGTCGAGGGCTTCGAGGTCAAGAAGCATCCGAAATTTGAGGTTTACAGAGACAAAGCCGGCGAATTCCGTTTCCGTCTCAAGGCGAAGAACGGCGAGATCATCGCAACCGGCGAAGGCTACAAGGCAAAGGCAAGCTGCCTCAAAGGCATCGAGAGCATCAAGAAGAATGCGCCCGAAGCGCCCGTTGTTAAAGTTGAGGAATAATAAAAGGCTGTCGCAAAAGGGGTCAGACCGTTTGCGGCGAGATGATTCAAATGAATAC
>CALGGM010000132.1 GCA_937915925.1 uncultured Clostridia bacterium
CAAACTGTCACTAAGAACTAAAAATTTTTGTCCAAAAAGCTGTACCAATTTCGCGTAAGCGACGAAGGATCTCCAAGAATTGAATGGTACTCCTCGGAGATTCTTCGCCTTACGGCTCAGAATGACACGATGTTCTTTACGGCCCCTTGCCTAAAGATGATTGTATTCGGTTTACATTTACTCGATCGTGATGCTGTGCGTTTCGGGCAGCTTCGGCTGTTCTTCTTTCGGGAACTCCAGCGTCAGCACGCCGTCCTCGTAGCGGCACTTGACCGACTCGGGTCTCACGTCGCCGACGTAGAAGCTGCGGCTCATCGAGCCCGTGTAGCGCTCGGAGCGGATGACCTTCTTGTCCTTCGTCTGCTCCTTTTCGAGGTTCTTCTCGGCGCGCAGCGTGAGGTAACCTTCCTTGAGCTCCACATGAATGTCTTCCTTCTTGAAGCCCGGCAGATCCACGTTCATTTCATAACCCGCTTCGGTTTCGTGAACGTCGGTCTTCATCAGGTTCCTTGCGTGCTTGCCGTACAGCTCGCGCTCGCCGGACCACGGCGTCATTTCAAAGCTTCTGTCAAACAGATCGTCAAACCAATTATTACTCCAAATACTGGGCAGCATAGGTAACACTTCCTTTCTTTGTCACAAATCCTTGTGCCCTCGGACACCCTTTAGGATGCCCTTCTTTCTTTGTTCAATACCCATTATACGCAAGATTTTAGCACTGTCAAGGGGAGAGTGCTAAACGTCACAAAGGAAACACAATCGACAAAATTGCGACACAATCCGGTTTTCGGAAGAATCAACCGACGGTAGAATGAACAAGAATTCGCCTCGATTGATTTTTTGAAAAAGTCGGCTATAATAAAGACATAAGATCGATCTGAACAAAAACGGAAACAAACAACGGTTTAGGAGGACAACACCATGATCGGCATGAACATCAAACAATTCAGACAGGAAAAACATATCAAACAGGAAACCCTTGCGGACGCGATCGGCGTGAGCGCGCAGGCAGTCAGTAAATGGGAGACCGGCGCAAGCGACCCGGACATCGCTCTGCTGCCGCAGCTTGCAACCTACTTCGGCGTCAGCATCGACGAGCTGTTCGAGGTACCGAGAGCGGATCGGATGGAACGCATTCAGAACATGATCTGGAACGAGCGCCGCATCAACCCCGAGACCTTCGACCGCACCGCCGCGTACCTCGAAGGGATCTTAAAGGAAGACCCGAAGGACGCGGAAGCGCTGACCATGCTCGCGGAGCTCTATAACCACCGCGCCCACAGCGATCACGAGAACGCGTCGTACTACGCGGAGCGCGCGCTTGAGGCAGACCCCGAAGACGCGCACAATGCATGGGCGGCATACCTCGAGGCGAACAACGCGCCCTGCGGCGACAACTGGCTCGACAACCACTTCTCCGTGATCCGCTTCATTCAGGAGTACGTGGAGCGCCATCCGGAGCTCAGATACCCGCGGATCGTGCTCGTTGAAAACCTGCTTGCGGATCACCGCCTCGACGAAGCGGAAGCGGAGATCGCAAGGATGAAGAAGGACGACGCGCACATGAGCTACAGCGCAAAGCTCGCATTCCTGCGGAACGATTTCGAGACCGCGCAGAAGCTCTGGGAGCAGGCAGCAAACGACTTCCCGAACAGATGGCAGGCGCAGGATTCCCTCGGCGAAGGCTATCGCCTGCTCGGCATGTATGAGAAAGCGCTGGACGCGTTTGAAAAGGGCTTTACCATGCAGAACGCGCCGCGCTACACCGACGGCATGTTCTCGAGAGCGCAGATCCACGAACAGCTCGGCGACTACGAGGGCGCGATCGAGGACCGCAAGCGCATCGTCGAATGCCTGAAGACCGAGTACAACGTCACCGACGGCGAGGAGATCGACGAGAGCCTGCGCGAGATCGACCGTCTGAAGGGTCTCTTAGCGAAACGCAAATAAGGAATTCTTCCTTATGATGACAGCACAGCTGTCAATTCACGGCGAAGCCAATTCATGCGCGAAGCGCAATTCATGGCGAAGCCAATTCATGCGGCGACGCCGCAATTCACTAAAAAGCTGTTGGGAAGTATCTCCTCCCAACAGCCTTTTTTACTGCCGCGCGGCAAGCTCCTTGCGAAGCGCTTCAACGTCGATCGGGTCGTCGATCAGATACAGCTCCTCGCGCTCCCAGTTGTAGTAATTGTGGCGTTCGATCTCGAGGTACTGTCCCATCTCGTCGTCCGCCCATTCCTCGAACAGTCTGCCCCACTGCGCGAAGTCCTCGTACACGCGCTCGTGCACGCGGGTCTGCGAATGCTCCGAGCCGTTGAAGTAGCGATAGCGCTTCGGCAGAGGATGCCCAAGCCGCGTTTCCTCAACGTCGGTCGTGTATTCCAGCTCAAGCTCCTTCATCCACATCTCAAACGGGATCTCCTGCGTCTGACGGTATACGACTCTCATTCACGCGACCTCCTTTCGTCGAGCCACTTTTCCGGCTCCTTCTGGTCCTTCGGCATCCGATAGTTGGGGTTTTGCGTAAAGCGCGGACGGTAATCCGATTCTTTCACGCCTGCCATCTGCATCCACGGGATGATCGGCTTGTGGAACGGATCGTCAATGTACAGAATCTCCTGCTTCTGCCACGTATAGACCTGTTCCCACTCGCGGGCGATCTGCTGACACTCCTCGTCCTTCAGCCAAACGTCGTGCAGCCGCGCGAACTCGGCAATCGAATCGTACTCGCGCTCGTGAATGCGCAGCGTGGAGGGCTCCGGACCGGTGAACGGAACGAGACGGTTCGGCAGCGGAATGCCGAGCCGCAACGCCGCGAGGTCGCTTCTGTGCTCCAGCTCCTTTTGCTTTGCCCTGTTTTCGACCGGCACGTACTGGATCTGCCGGAACATGATCGGAATTTTCATGCGCTTTTCTCCTTTGCAGCGGTTTTTCCGATTTCAGTATATCCGTAGAATCCCGGGCATGACAAGTTCCGTTTCTGCCGGTTTCTAACATCGGTGTGAGAATTTGTAAAAAAGGAACGGACTGTCGGGAAGGGAGAAGAGGGAGGCTCTAAAGGGCAGTTTTCAAACAATATAAACGGACGGAGGAAACGCGACAATCCTCCGCCTTTTTACTTGGCTCCCCTGTGTAAGGGGAGCTGGCGCGAAGCGCCTGAGGGGTTGTAAATTCCGGGATCCGTTTTGTACTGCTTGGGCGGGGCGTCGAGGACGACGCCCCCTACGGGATGCGGCGGCAGGCATGATTGCCTATACGAATCGTAGGGGTCGTCCTCCCGGACGACCCAATCATCTCGCCGCAAACGGTCTGCCCCCCTTTGACGACGGTTTGTTATTCCGTCGGGATCTCCGGCGTGGGCTGCGGATCCATGATCAGCGCGATTTGTCCCATGACCTCGGTGATCTCGCCGAGCCGCTCGGTCAGCGTCAGCCCGAACGTGCCGGTATCGAGATCGGCGTCGCGGATGGCGCGGTACAGGATGTAGTTCCCGTCCTCCTCAACGAGCGAGAAGAACCCGTCCTTTTGCGAGAAGTCGGAAAGCACGGACGTGTGCGTGTCGAAGCGGAACCATCCGACCTTGCTGAATGTGTCCTCGTTCGCGCCGAAGTGATAGGTGTACAGAAGATCGGGCTCGTCGTCGAGGTCCAGATCGGTCAGAAGCACGTCGACCACGCCCTTGCCGTCGTCGCCCTCGCCGAGCCGGTAATATACGCCGTCCTCCACGAGATACGAGCAGCCGAGGTCGATGCTGCGAACGATCGTAAAGCTCTCCGCGCCTTCCGGCGTGAGCTCGATCCAGCGCGTCGGATCGCGAAGCAGCTCGCCGTAATCCTCGATATGCGCGTCGGAAATGTCCAATCGGTCAAGGGGCGGGGCGATTTCCGGATGCCGGTCCGCCGAATACACGCGGTCCGGCAGCGGCGTCGGCTCCGGCGTGGGCGTCGCCTGAACGGTTTCGACGGGGCGGGTTGTGCAGCCGCGGCGTACGCGCAGCGTGAAGTAAACCGCGCCGAACAGCAGCAGCGCGGCGATCACGATGCAGCTCACGACAAAGGCGCCTTTTCCGAGCACCTTTTTCCAGTTCGGTTGTTTTTGTTCCATCAAAGCTCCTCCAATGCGTGAATTGCCCCGTTCAAGCCCTCGTTCAGCCGCGCAAGATGGATCCCGTCGATCAGACGGTGATTGACCTGCACGGTATAGGAAAGCAGAAGTCTGCCCTGCTCATTCTCGGTAAAGCGTCCCCACATGACGCGCGGCGTGCTGTCCGTGCTGTCGAGCGGAAACTCCTGCGCGATGTGCGTATAATCGATCCACGGCAGCGAGGAAATGTACACGTCGTGTCCCGCCGCGTCGGCCTCGGCGGTCGGGATCGGGGACGCGTTCGCCTGCTCCGCCGCCTTCATGCGGTTCGCGAAATCGACCGGGTGCTCGCCGTCGATCCATTCGACGCCGCAGATGCCGAACAGCTCGCCGTCCCAGGAATAGGTATAGGACGGGTTGCGGTGATCGAGAAGATATACCTCGTCGCCGCGCAGCTCGAAACGAAACGCCTCCACGCCGTTCAGCGCCTTCATCGTACACCAGATCAGCGCCGCGTAAACGGAGACGCCGTTTCGCTTTGCGAACGCGACCGCTTCGGTCACGTCGAGCTTCCATGTGAGGCTGTAAAACGGGACCTCCAGCCTTGCGAACAGTCGGTCGTGCGCGTCGCGCTTCCACGCGCTTCGGTCGATCCTTTGCTCCATACTCAGAACACGCGCCGTGCGAACACGAACGCTTCCTTCCAATAGTTCGTCGCGATCTTCGCCGTGATGACCTTGCCCTCGCCGGAGGACGGATAGATCATCTTGCCGTCGCCGAGATAGATGCACACGCAGTTCACGCTCTCGTTGCCGGCGGTCATGAAAAAGCACAGATCGCCCGGCTCAAGAAAGCGGCCCTGCTGTTCCGGCAGGACTTCGTCCGGGTCAA
>CALGGM010000133.1 GCA_937915925.1 uncultured Clostridia bacterium
GACGAGCCCGACGCCGACGGGCGCAGCGACGCCGACGCCGACCGCAACGCCCACACCGGGCGACGGCTCCACCGTAACCTATACGCTCGTGGAAAGCACTCCGTCCGACTGGTCCGGCGACTATCTGATCGTGTATAACGACGCGTATGCAATGAACGGTTCGCTGACTACGCTCGATGCAGCAAGCAACTACAAGACGGTCTCCGTTTCCGGCAAGACGATCACCCTTGACGCAAGCGAGGACACGTTCTACTTTACGGTCGAAAAGAGCGGCAGCGCCTATACCGTAAAAGCGAAGAGCGGCGTATATATGGGACAGACGTCCGATGGGAACGGTCTTTTGAGCAGCGCGACTGAAGCATATACAAACTCGATCTCGCTTTCCGGAACCGATGCGAATATCGTCTCTTCCGGCGGCGCGTATCTTCGCTTCAACGCGAATTCCGGACAGATGCGCTTCCGTTACTATAGGTCAAGCAACTACTCGGGGCAGAAGGCGATCTCGCTCTATAAGCGCACGACCGATGCCGCGCCGACGCCCGTGACGAGCGCGACGCCTACGCCAACACCCACGCCCACGCCTACGCCCACGCCTACGCCGACCCCGACGCCTACACCGACGTCCACGCCTACGCCTACGCCGACCCCGACGCCTACACCTACGCCGACGCCGACCCAGACGCCTGCGAGCGGAGATTCTGTGGTCTACAAGCTTGTTGAAGACACCCCTGACGATTGGTCGGGCGATTATCTGATCGTGTATAACGACGCCCTGGCGATGAACGGTTCGCTCGAAACGCTCGATGCTGTCAGCAACTACAAGGCCGTCACCGTGAATAACAAGACGATCACGGTCAATGCCAACGAGAACAATTATTATTTCACGGTGGCAAAGAAAGACGACACATACTCATTGAAATCCGCAAGCGGGTATTATATCGGGTGGGCAGGCACTAAAAACGGTCTTTCGTCAAGCACAAGTGAAGCATATCCGGTTGGGCTGGCGATATCAGAGAACACTGTTGACATCACAAGCTCCAATGGGTGTCATCTGCGATTCAACGACCAATCCGGTCAGACCCGTTTCCGGTTCTACGGATCCGGGCAGCAGCCCGTCTCCCTCTACAAGCGCGAACCGGCTGAAACGCCCGCGGAGCCCGCAGAACCGGCGTTCAAGACGCAGCAGCTGATCCTGTCCGGACAGATCGGCGTGTCGTTCTTTATGGACATTCCGGACGGCATTGAGAAGGATTCGACGTACATGACGTTCGATATTACCGGCAGCGGAACGACCACGGCGCGCGATAATTTCGACGCGAACGATCAGAACGAAGCGAAGACGTATTATGCGTTCACCTGCTACGTCAATTCGATCCAGATGGCGGACACGATCACGGCGACGTTCCACTACTATGTGAACGGCGAAGAGCGGACGGTCAGCAAGGACTATTCGGTGAATGCGTATTTTTCGGCGTTCGACACTGCGCTCAAAGCAAATCCGAATGCGTTCGGCACCGAAATGCAGGCGCTGATCAAATCGCTCGCGGACTACGGACATTACGCGCAGCCCTTCCTTTCCGCAAGCAACGGATGGACGATCGGCACCGACTACGCCGAGATGAAAAAGCACTATACGGACAGCTACGATCACGGCGCGACGGAGACGGCGGTGCAGCCGTACGCGTTCCAGAAGAGCCTGAATCAGGATCTTGCGGCCGTCAGCTATTCGCTGGCTCTGGACAGCAACACGACGATCCGGGTCTTCATCACGCCCGCCGAGGGTTACACCGGACCGCTTTCGGTTGCGATCCAAAGCGCGGACGGACAGCATCCGACCGTGCAGGAAGCGGAGCTGCAAAGCAACGGCAGATACCTTGTCAAGATTGAGGGGATCTCCGCGCACCGGCTCAGCAACAAGTTCACGGTCACCGTGACGACGGACTCCGGTTCGTCGACGGTCACGGTGTGCGCGCTGTCCTACGTAAAGGCCATCTACGCAAACAGCTCCGACAGCGCTGCCCACAATGCCGTCGCGGCGCTCTATGCGTATTCGAAGGCGGCAAACGACTATAAGGCTTCGCTGTCCGAATAACAAAACAGGTTCCTGCCCCGTCCAAGTGATTTCGGACGGGGCTTCAGCGTGTCAAAAAACCTTTTGACACGCTGAGCAGGCTGTTGATAAGGGTAGCAGAATTCGCGTTTTCGCGACGGAGCTATACTAAAGTATGCGACTGAGTGAAAACACGAATAGTTTGCGGCGAAATAATAGAAAGAAAGGGCGCTCCTGCGCCCTTTCATCCTGCAAGTATTCATTTGAATCAGCTCGCCGCAAACGGTCTGACCCCTTTTGCGACAGCCTGTTGCCCCGTCCGAGTGATTTCGGACGGGGCTTTTTAACGCTGCGGCATTTTTCAGAATGTGCTTGTGCAAACCGGCAGTTTCGTTTATAATGAAGATATTATGGAATGGTATGCGCTCGGCGCAGAAAGGGGCTCCTATGCGGCTTAAAAAACGGCTTCTCTCCCTTGTACTCGTTCTGCTGCTTTCGTTCTCGCTGATCCCGGCGGCGGAAGCGAAGACCGGTACGCTCGTGAAAAACTCCGGCACGCGCCACACCGTCGCCGCCGCGCTCTCCGCGCAGGCGCAGGCGTACTACACCGGCAGCTATACCTATGAAGCCGTGAGCAAGCTTTCGACGTCGTCGGGCGATCCGATGAACAGCGCGATGTTCTCGCGTCTTTCCACGCTGATGTCGAGCACGATGACAAAATCCGTCAGCTACAGCTCACTGACCTCCTACTGGCCGAAAACCGACGCGAACAACGGATCGTCGAACCCGATCCTGTTCTATTCGGACGAGCTGAGCAGCAGCTACAACCGCGAGCACGTCTGGCCGAAGTCGCGCGCAAGCTTCAAGCAGACCAACGGCGGCTGCGATCTGCACCACCTGCGTCCGACCAATGCCAATGTCAATTCGACCCGCAGCAACTACACGTTCGGCAACGTCAAGGGTGTGCTTTCTTCCTATAAAACCTACGCGTACGACGGCAAAACCGTTCTGTGGTACAGCGCGGACGCCGATCGCGTCGAGGTCGCCGACAACATCAAGGGCGACGTCGCGCGCATCCTGCTCTATGTCTGGTGCCGCTGGGAGGAGCCGAACCTGTATGAAAACGATCCGAACCCCACGATCGGTCCCGGCGACGATGCAAACAACGGTCTGAAGGTCATCGAATCGCGCGAGACGCTGCTTCAGTGGATGGCGATCGACCCAGTCGATACGTGGGAGATGTCCCGCAACGATCAGTGCGAAAACGTGCAGGGCAACCGCAACGTGTTCATCGACTATCCCGAATACGCGTGGCTGCTGTTCGGCATGACCCCGCCCGCGGACTATCAGACGCCGAGCGGCATTGCCATGAGCCAGAGCCCGTCCCCGTCTGTCAGTCCCACCGCGACGCCGACGCCCATGCCGACCGCGACCCCGACTCCGAAGCCCACGGCAACGCCGACGCCGAAACCGACCGCTACCCCGACCCCGAAACCGACGGCGACCCCGACGCCGAAGCCCACGCCGACGCCGACCCCCGCGATCAAGCCGAACCCGGTCGATCTGCCGACCACGGGCGATTATGTGCTCCGCATCAACGGCGGCTATGTGTCCGAGCATACGGAGACGGTCAACGGCACGGAGTGCCTGCGCGTGGATCTGTACCTTTCGGGCGTGACCGCGGACCGTCTGCTGTCCTCGATCTCATTCAAGCTCCTGTATGACGAGACCCGCCTTGCGTTTGTCAAGGAGGTCGCGCCGAGCGGCTCGATGAGCTACATGAATTCGAACGTTCCCGGGCTGCTCCAGTTCGCCTTCATCTCCGCAAACGGCGCGCGCGTCGACGCGGCAAAGCCGTTTTTGACCCTGTACTTTCAGCTGACGGACAGCGCAGACCTTTCGCCGATCCTCTTTGCGTACGGCGAGGCGATCAAGGCGGATTCCGTGAGCGCGTCGGACTACAGCTCGCAGAAGCGCACGGTCGGCGCCGTGCTCTCGCCGTATCTTCTCTCGGAGTTTCTGTACGGGGACGCCAACTGCGACGGACACGTGACCGCGGCGGACGCGTCGCTCGTGCTCCGCACGCTCGTCGGGCTTCATACGCTTTCCGACGCGGGGCTCAAAAACGCCAAGGTCTGCGGAAACAGCACGCTTTCCGCCGAGGACGCCGCGACGATCCTGCGCTACGTGGTGCGCCTGATCGACCGCTTCCCCGCCGAAGAGTGAGCGCTTGCATTTTTCCGTAAGAAATGATATAGTATTTTAAGGATCGCTGATCCTAAGAATAAGAGGAGGAAAATCTAATGAAGAGTCTGAAAAAATACCTCGCCGAATTTATCGGCACATTCGTACTCGTTCTGGTCGCCTGCGGCGTCGCGGTAAAATCCACCTGCGCAACCAGTGCGGACGTTCTGCTGACCGCGCTTGCGTTCGGCGGCGTCATCGTCGCGATGGCGTACTCGATCGGCAACATCTCCGGCTGCCACATCAACCCGGCGGTTTCCGTCGCGGTTCTGATCAACGGCGGCATGAAGGTCAAGGATTTCATCGGCTATGTGATCGCGCAGTTCCTGGGTGCAATCGCGGGCGCAGCGCTGCTCGGCGTGTTCCTCGGCGACTTCTCCGCACTCGGTGCGAACAACGTCAACCCCGGCATCTGGCAGTCGCTTCTGATCGAGGTCGTGCTCACCTGCATCTTCGTGCTGGCGGTGCTCGGCGCAACCAGCAAGATCGAGAACAGCAAGGTCGCGGGTCTCGTGATCGGCGGCTCTCTGGCGCTCGTCCATATGCTCGGCATATGGCTGACCGGCACCAGCGTCAACCCGGCGCGTTCCTTCGGTCCGGCTCTGCTGCAGGGCGGCGAAGCGCTTGCGTGCTACTGGGTATTCCTCGTCGGCCCGATGGTCGGCGGCGTGCTCGCGGCACTGCTCTGGAAGCTTCTGAACGGCAAGAAGGAAGCATAATCCGTCACACACGCTGAGCAGGCTGTTGATAAGGGCGGCAGAATTCGCGTTTTCGCGACGGAGCTATACTAAAGTATGTGACTGAGCGAAAACGCGAATAGTTTGCGGCGAAATAATAGAAAGAAAGGGCGCCCTTGCGCCCTTTCATCCAACAAGTATTCATTTGAATCATCTCGCCGCAAATGGTCTGACCCCTTTTGCGACAGCCTGACACCGTCGCACCCGCGGCGGTGTTTTTGCTGCTTGTCAATCAAAATTTCCCATCAGAAATGCGAGGACGTGGGTTCGGAAGGCAACGAAAAATGCGTCCTCGGTAAAGTAAAACGCGCCCATGCCGCCCTCCGAACTGCTCAGCGCCTTCAAAAGCGCGTCCTCGTCTGCGGCGCGGTACACGGCGACCGGCTCGCCGAGCCTTGCCGTGATGCGTTCCGTGACCGCTTTGGAAAGCTTCGGCGCGCCGCCGCCGAGCCAGCGCACAAGCGTCTGGTAAAAGGTTTCCTTCTGCGGGACCGGCGTAAAGCTTTTTATGCGGTAGTGGCGGCAGAATGCCTTTTCCCACCCGTCGGCGGTGTAGGCGGAGACGCCGATCTCCGAGCGTCCGAGCCATTCGGAGCAGTCGCCCGCGATCTCCAAAAGCCCGTTCAGATATTCCGAAAGCTGCGTATCGAGCATGTCTATCCCTCCCTTTCGGTTCAGTATACCATAAATCCGTCCGAAAACAAAATAAGGTTTGCAATTTATATACGAATCCGCTATAATATAAAAGGAATATCATGCGAGGAGGCGGACGGCATGGAAGCAAAGGATCGCGGCGGATTTTTCCTCTGCCTTCTCTGGCACGCGCTTCTGTATCTGCCGTGGTCGCTGCCCGCGTGGGTGCTGCTGATCCTGCATGTTACGGTCGGCCTAAAGCTCGTATGGTTCTGGGTTGCGCTCGGCGTGTGGCTTTTGTGCATCGTTTTACGGACGCTGCTCGTTCTGTTGGCGCGATACGGCGCGTCGCACCGCATGCCCGTTCCGGAAAACAAGAACCCGTATTCCAAAAAGGTGCGCGATCCGTACGCGGATATGCGTTAAGCTTCGGCGATCAAGGATGAACCCTTTTTCGATAGTATCGACAAATTGAAAGGAGAAACACTATGGGACTTATCAAAGCCGCTCTGGCTGCAGGAAGCAGCGTTCTGGCAGATCAGTGGAAAGAGTTTTTCTACTGTGAAGCGCTTCCGAAGGATGTATTGGTAACCAAGGGACAGAAAAGAGTAGGCAGCCGCTCCTCGAACACGAAGGGCAGCGACAACATCATCTCGAACGGTTCCGTCATCGCGGTCGCCGACGGTCAGTGCATGATCATCGTCGAGCAGGGCAAGGTCGTTGAGGTCAGCGCGGAGCCCGGCGAGTTCATTTACGATACCTCGACCGAGCCGAGCATCTTTGCCGGCAGCCTCGGCAAGAGCATTTTAGAGTCGTTCAAGACCTTCGGACGCCGTTTCACGTTCGGCGGCGACACCGGCAAGGATCAGCGGGTGTATTACTTCAACACCAAGGAGATCATGGACAACAAGTTCGGCACGTCGAACCCGATCATGTTCCGCGTTGTCGATCGCAACATCAACCTCGACATCGATGTGAGCCTTCGCTGCAACGGCGTTTACTCCTACAAGATGGTCGACCCGATCCTCTTCTACACCGAGGTTTGCGGCAACGTCTCCTCCGATTACCTTCGCAGTGAGATCGACACGCAGCTGAAGACGGAGTTCGTCAACGCGCTGCAGCCCGCTATGGCGCGCATCTCGGATCTCGAGGTTCGCCCGAATCAGGTCCCGGCGCACACCACCGAGCTGTGCGAATCGATGAACATCGAGCTTTCGAAGCTCTGGGGCGAGAAGAGAGGTCTTGAGGTCGTTTCCATCGCGATGAACCCGATCACGCTGACCGAGGAAGACGCGGAGATGATCAAGGCGGCACAGCGCGCGGCGATCAACCGCGATCCCACCATGGCGGCGGCGACGATGACGCAGGCGACCGCGGAAGCGATGAAGACCGCAGCCGGCAACACGAACGGCTCCATGACCGGCTTTATGGGCATGGGCATGGTCGGTCAGGCAGGCGGCGCGATGGGCAGCAACACCGCTGCGCTGTTCCAGATGGGTCAGCAGCAGAAGGAAGCGCAGGCTGAGCAGCAGCAAGCGTCTGCGAACACCTGGAAGTGCCCGAAGTGCGGTACTGCAGCGACCGGCAACTTCTGCCCCGAGTGCGGCGAGAAGAAGCCCGCGCCCCAAGGGTCCTGGACCTGCGAGTGCGGCGCGGTGAACACCGGCAAGTTCTGCACGCAGTGCGGCAAGAAGAAGCCCGAACCGAAGGCTGCCGTCTGCCCGAAGTGCGGATATAAGCCCGCAGATCCCAACAATCCGCCGAAGTTCTGCCCCGAGTGCGGCGCGCGCTTCGAAGCGTAAGAAACACTGACACCCCGAATCGAAGGGTGCGGAGCACCTCCGCGCCCTTCTTCCATCTTTCATCAAAGGAGAGCAAAAGATGGCACAGCAATTATTGGAATACCGGTGCCCCGCCTGCGGCGCATCGCTGCAGTTTGACAGCGGTTCGCAGCAGGTCGTGTGCCCGTACTGCGACTCGTCGTTTTCCCCGCAGGACCTGATCGACTACGACAGCTTCCTTGAACAGGACGCGAAGAACGATACGAGCGACGCGTGGTCGAAGGACGCGGAGCGTTGGGAAAAGGACGAAGCGACCGGGCTCAACGTATACGTATGCGCGGCGTGCGGCGGCGAGGTGCTCGGCGACGATACGCTCGCCTCTGCACGGTGCCCGTTTTGTGACAACACCGTCATCATGAAGCGCCAGTTCACCGGCGAATGGAAACCGGATCTGGTGATCCCGTTCAAGGTCGATAAGAAGGCGGCGCAGGACGCGTTCCGCAAGCATCTGCACGGCAAAAAGATGCTCCCGAAGGCATTCCGCACCGAATCCAGCATCGAGGAGATCAAGGGGATCTACGTCCCGTTCTGGCTGTTCTCGTCGGACGTATCCGCGAGCATGCGCTATAAGGGCACGACCAGCCGCGCCTGGACGGACGGCGGCTACGATTACGTGGAGACCTCGAACTACGCGCTGCTGCGCACGGCGGACGCGCACTTTTCCCGCATCCCCGTGGACGGCTCGGAAAAGATGGACGACGCGCTGATGGATTCGCTCGAGCCGTTCGATTATTCGCAGGCGGTCGATTTTCAGACGGCGTACCTGTCGGGCTTCTTCTCCGACCGCTACGACGTCAACGCCGACATCAGCGTCGCGCGGGCGCAGACACGGTTCAATCAGACCATGAACAACCTTATGTCGACCACGACCGGCGGGTTCAGCTCCGTCGCGCTCGAAACGAGCTCGATGTCGGAGCGCAACAACAAGCGCGAATACGCGCTGCTGCCGGTGTGGCTGCTGCACGTCAAGTGGAACGGCAAGCTGTACACCTTCGCCATGAACGGGCAGACCGGCAAGTTCGTCGGCAACCTGCCGTTCG
>CALGGM010000134.1 GCA_937915925.1 uncultured Clostridia bacterium
ACACGCGCGTGCAGCGCTTGAACACGACCGCCGTGACCTTGCCGGCTTCGTCGCGCAGGACTTCATTCGGACCCCAGCCGTTTTCGACGGCGATGCCCTCTTCGAGCACTTCCTCGACCTCGTCCTTCGCCGCGGGCATCTCCTCGCAGGATTCGAGGCACAGCATGGTGACCTTGCCGGTCGTGCAGCGCAGCGCGGTTCTCGCGACGTCCGCCGCGACGTTGCCGCCGCCGACGACCACGACGTCGCCCGTAAGCGTTTCATTGCCGTTATTATTCACGCGCTTCAGGAACGAAACGCCGGACTCGACGCCCTCGCCCTCTTCGCCGGGCACGCCCGCGGTTCTGCCGCCCTGCAGACCGATCGCGATATAGAACGCCTTATAGCCCTGCTTACGGAGCTCGTCGAGCGTAATGTCCTTACCGACCTCGACGCCGCAGCGGATCTCGGCGCCCATCTTTCTGACGATCTCGATCTCCTTTTCGAGCACGTCCTTTTCAAGGCGGAACGAAGGAATCCCGTTTACGAGCATGCCGCCCGGACGCTGTTCCTTTTCGAACACGGTGACGGGATAGCCCTCCTTGCGCAGATAATACGCGGCGGAAAGTCCCGCGGGACCCGCGCCGATGACCGCGATCGGAAACTCCGTCCACTGATTGCCCTCGCCGTTTTCGCAGATCTCGGTGAAGTTCTCGGGATGCTCGAGCTCCCACTGCGCGAGGAACTTCTTGATCTCGTCGATCGCGACGGGCTTGTCGATCGTGCCGCGCGTGCAGCGGTCCTCACAGCGGCGGTTGCACACCGCACCGCAGACCGCCGGGAACGGGTTGTCCTGCCGGATCAGCTTGACTGCTTCCGCATACCGTCCCTCGGACGCCATCTTGATATAGCCCTGCACCGCGATATGCGCCGGACATGCCGTCTTGCACGGCGACGTGCCGGAATCATAGCAGTTCTCCTTGTTGTGGTCGCGATAGTCGCGGTCCCACTTGTCCTCGCCCCAGACGTGATCGTCGGGCAGATCACGCATCGGGTACTTGACCCGCGTGCCGTCCGCCTTGCAGAGCTTCTGACCGAGCTTCGCCGCGCCTGCGGGGCAGACCTCGACGCACTTGCCGCACGCGACGCACTTGCTCTTATCGACGTGTGCGCGGTACGCGGAGCGAGACATGTTCGGCGTGTTGAAAAGCTGCGAGGTGCGAAGCCCGTAGCAGCTTCCCGGCGAGCAGTTGCAGATGCCGACGATGCGGTTCGGACCGTCGAGGTTCGTGATCTGATGCACGTACCCCTTGCGCTCGGCGCGCTTGATGATCTCCATGACCTGCTCGCGCGTGACATAATGCGCGTCCTTGCCGGATTCGACGAGGAATTCCGCGATGTCGCCGACGCCGATGCACATCTGTCCTTCGATGTCGCCGACGCCCTCGCCGCGGATGCGCTGTGCCTTGCGGCAGGCGCAGACCATGGTGCAGAACTTGTCGTACTTTTCAAGCCAGTGCGAAAGATGCTCGACGCTGACGCTTTGCGATTCGACCGGGATCGCCTTTTCGACCGGAATGACGTGCATGCCGATGCCCGCGCCGCCCGGCGGAACGAGCTTTGCGGCAAGCTCCAACGGCTCCTGCGGCGCGAGGTTGAACATCGTCGCGACCTCAGGATGCTCGTCGGGCAGGGTCTTGTGCTCGACCATGTATTCGCCGGAGCCGACGACCCATTTCGGAATCCAATACTGGATGTGCTGATCCGCGTTGTCGCGGTTCTGTTCGAGGATGCCGATCCATGTGAGGTGGTCGATGATCTTCTGCGCGTCCTCGACGCTCATGCTGTTGCGCTCCGCGAGCTCCTCGGTCGTGAGACCGAAGCGGCGCTTTTTGAAGCTCAGCATGAACTTGACCTCATCCTTGGTCAGCAGCCGGTCGAGGATCCAGAAATCCATGTGGTTTTCCTTCATGCCGCCGGGGAGCTTTCTCGGGATATTGTCGGTGATCAGAAGCGCAAGCTTTTTGACAAGCTTCGCCTTTTCGGGATCGTCGCAGTGATGTCCGTCGACGGGATAGTCCCGCTCGTTGACGTGGATCTTCGGATTGACTTCTTTAACCATACTTGCTCCTTACTCGATCGGGATCTTGACCGTCATGTCGGAAAGCGGGTACGCGGCGCAGGCGTGGACGTAGTTGAAGTCCTTATCCGCCATGCGTCTGCCGTCGTTTTCGGGACAGACGTAGTATTCGCCCTTCAGCACCTTTGTGCGGCAGAACCCGCACTCGCCGCTGCGGCACGCCGTTTCGATGCGGATGCCCGCGCGCTCCAGCGCGACGACGAGCGATTCGTTCGCCTTTGCGGGGATCTCGTCCTTATGAATGCCGCGCATCACGGTGAGCGTGTAGGTCTCGTCCTTCTTTTCGACGGGATAGCCCTCGAACGTTGTGATGTCCTTCGCCTGTCCGAACACTTCGAAGCGCACGCGCCGCGCTGGCACGTCGAGCTTTTTGATCTCCTCGCGAAGGAACTTGTACATGACCTGCGGACCGCAGATGAAATAGGACGTATCGCCCTTACTGTACTTTTTGATCAGCTCCGCGGAGAGGAAGCCGCGCTCGCCCGTCCAGTCCGGTTCGTCGCCGGAAAGCACGTTGACGACGTGTACGCGATCGCTTTCCAATGCCGCAAGCTCGTCCTTTAAGATGATGTCGTTCGACGCGACCGAGCCGTACAAAATCGTGAGCTCCGCGTCCATCGTGCCGTTTGCGATCTCCTTTGCCATCGAAGCGAACGGCGTGATGCCGACGCCGCCCGCCAGCGCCATGATGTGGTGCGCGTCGCGAAGCGGCTCATAATAGAACTGTCCGAGCCCGATGTTGCCCATGATCTTCGTTCCGACCGTGAGCCCGTCGTTTACATAGTCCGCGATGAAGCCGTCGCCCTTAGAGCGGCGCACGGTAATCTCCACATAGCCGTTGTCCTTACGAGCTTCAAACGGCGCGGAGGAAATCGAGTACGGACGGGAAATGATCTTTCCGTCGATCTCAAAGTCGAGCGCGATGAACTGTCCCGCATAGAACGGAGGGAGCTTTCCCCCGCCGACCTTTTCGAAGCGGACGGTCTTTGCCGTGGGGCTCGCCGTGCGGATGTCGGTCACGACCAGCTCCAGCTTTCCCGGATGCCATTCGCGCGCGACGTTGCCGATCGGATCGTTCTTTTCGGGAACGGCGGAAGCGGTTTCGAATGCATTGAGACGCGCTTTGGTGACGCGCGATGCGCCGCCGACGTCCTTCAAAAATCCCTTGACCTTCATTTTGCCGCCTCCTTCTTCTTCATGTCGTCCAGAACGTTCTTCGCCGCTTTTCTGCCGTTGGTGACCGCGGGTCCCATGCCGTCGCCCGAGATCTGATGCGCGCCGGCGAACTCGAGACCCTCGATGAATTTCTCATGCTCGGCGGTCTGCAACCTTGCGACGATGTGGTCCTCCATCGTGTGCGCATAGCCGTAGATGCAGCCGTTCCACATGCCGGTGTAATGCGCGACGGTCATCGGCGTTTCGATGACGATCTCAAGAACGTGATCCAAAAGGTTCACGCCGAAGTACTTCGACATATCGTCGATCATCTGCTTTGCGACCTCGTGCTTCACGCGGTCGTAATCGTCGGCGGAAACCGTCTTCCAGCCGTCCACGCGCGGCAGCGTCGTGATCGAGAACGAGCAGGTCCCTTCCGGCGTCGCGTCGGGATTGGCGTGGTTATGGCAGATGCAGGTGAGATAGCGGTACGGTCCGAGCCCCGCAAGGTCCGTATACAGCGCCTCGGTGTCCATCGTGTCGCCGCGGAAAATGCTGTAATCGCGGATGTTCAGCTCCTCTGCGGGCTTGTCGAGAATCATGATGACCGAGAACGCGGTAAGGCTGAGTCTTCGCCCATTCACCATCTTGACCGCTTTTTCGGGGACCTCACTTAAAGGCTCGATCATGGAGGTATAGACCTTGTTCGGGTACGCCGCGGAGATCACGTAATCGGCGTGGATCTCGTCGCCGCGCGCGGTGCGCACGCCGTAGACCTTGCCGTTCTTCACGAGGATCTTTTCGACGTGCTGACGGTATTCGATCTGCACGCCCATACTTTCGGCGCGCTCCGCCATCTTGAGGCTCATCTCGTGGCTGAACTTACGCGGAATGTACGAGCCGTAGCCGATGTAGTCCGCCATCAGCACGGAGAAGATCGTAAACGGCAGCGTTCTGAAACCGGTACCGACATAGATCCAGTACGGCGCCAGAAGGTCCTGCGCCTTTTGGGGCAGGTCGAACGTATCGAGCACTTCCTGCGTGGAATAGCCCGCCGTCTTGACGAACGCCTCATGCTTTAAAAGCATCTGCACCTTGCTCATCGGATGGATCGAAAGCTCGTTGACCGAGTCGAACACCGTGTGACAGAGGTTCAGCACCTTCAAGACCTTTTCGTACGTGCCGGGGACCTCGGCGTCGACTTCCCTTGCGAACGTCTCCAGTCCCGGATGCAGCGTCACTTCGATCCCGGGCAGGCTTGCGTGGTACGCTTCGGGGACCTTGAGCCAGTCGATGTTGACGCCCATGTCCTCGAGGAACTTTCCGACCTTCAAGCGGTTCCCCTCGGGACCGATGCTCATCATCTCATGCAGGGACGCTTCGATCTCGATGCCGCCGCGGACAAAGCTCGTCGCGATGCCGCCCGGCAGGTTGTGCCGTTCGAGCACGAGAACGTCCTTGCCCTTCTCCGCGAGCATCAGCGCGGACGAAAGGCCCGCAAGCGCGCCGCCGATGACGATGACGTCATAATGATCTTTGTAGAATTTCATAGCATTCTCCTTATGCAAAGATGAGGGAGCGGCTTGCGCTCCCTCCGGAATCCATTCTTAGAAGAACCGTTCGACCAGCTCGCGGGAGTATTCCGCGGTCTCGTCCATATCGCCGAAGCTCATGATCTCGCCGGCGTAGAACGTGTCGTACTTGTCCTGCATCGCCTCGACCTTGTCGTACCAGCCCGCTGCATAGTCCTCTGCGAAGACATGCGGGAAGTAGTAAACGCTCCACTCGTTGACGACGTTGGAAGCCGGATTCTTCATGATCTTGAGGTCTTCGAGCACCGTCTTCTTGCACTCCTCGTACGGGATCTCCTTGGAGTTCCTGTGCTTTCTCAGAGCATAGGTGGTGATGACCTGATCCTTCGTATCCTTCCAGCGGCGATAGTAGACCATGAGGTGACCGAGCGTCTGCGGGGTCATGTTCTCGAACACGTAGTAGGAGATCTCCGGATGGTCCTCGGGCTTCGTCTCGACCGCGAGCACGTCGTAGCGCTCGTAATCGATCTTGGAGAACAGCGCCTTTTCATCCTCACGCGCATCGAAGTAATCGACCATGCCGACCTGACCGTCCGCACGCTTGTTCGGGATGTACAGCGGCGCGGTGACGATGATCTTGTCGTACTCCTCGACAGCGCCGTTGACGGTGACGAATACCTTGCCGTCCTTGCGCTCGACCTTCTCGATCTTGGAGTTCAGTCTCGCCGGGTGCTTCAGGTGATCGTTCAGCTGCTCCCAGATGTACTGGGTGCCGTTCTTCCACGTCCAGAGGTTGACCTTGACGAAGTTCATCGTGGTCTGGAAGTCGAGGTATTTCAGAACGTACGCAGCCGGGATCTCGTCGAAGTAGCCGTAGCCGAAGGAGGTGTACGGCCCGATCCAGATGTCCTGCGTGAGCTCAACGCCGTTCAGCTTGCAGAACTCGTTGAACGGGAGGCAGAGATCCTTGAGGTTCGGGTTCTCGCCCTTGACCGGCTCGCGCTTTGCGTTCGCCTGGGAGAAGCCGTCGTAGCGGCCTTCCGCGACGCCGCGGTGACCGTTGACGTCATAGCCCTTGTACTTGGTTTCGAGCAGCTCGCCGAGCTTTTTGACCTGCTTCTTCATTTTCAGAAGGCGCGGGATCTTCAGAATGTTCTTCTTCGGCTCAAAGGGCTCGATGATCTTGCCCTCTTTGTTCTTATAGTTGCGGTTGAGCTTCGGTCCGTCGTGCGTGATGCCGCAGAATTCCTCTACGTCATGGACCGCATAATAGCTCGGTACGCCCATGATCGCGCCCATCTCATAGCGGCGTCCGTTGTAGGTCGGAGACCAGCACTTGCCGCCGAC
>CALGGM010000135.1 GCA_937915925.1 uncultured Clostridia bacterium
CCTCCGCCAAATTATCTTGGTTGAAAACCACCCTTTACAAAGTGCCTCTTCTGCCACCCTTATCAACAGCCTGCTCAGCATATCAAAAGGTTTTTTGACACGCTGAGGCACGGACATCGGTCCGTGCCTTTTTTGCCTGTATGCTTATTTTGTTTTCACCGTTCTGATCTCGGACCAGCCGCCGTAATAGGTCATGCCCTCGAAGAGGTGATAGGAGCGGATGCGCACGCTGTACGACTTCTTTGCCTTGAGGTTTTTGAAAACGTACTGCGTCGTCTTTTTGTTGGTGATCTTTACGGTCTGAACGTTTTTCGTGAACGCCGTGTCCGTCACGATCTGCAGCTGATACCCCGTGAAGACACCGCTCGGCGCCCAGGTCACCGCGACCTGTTTGGTTTCGCCGGAAACCTCCTTGAACACGCGCGTCGTGATGCGGACCGTCGTTTTCAGAGGACCGACGTTTCCGAGGTTATAGTTGTCCATCGCGCCGCCGTACTGCTTGCCGGTGATCTCGTCGGTGCGCGTCGGGATATACGCCTTCACGCCGTACTGATACCGCGTTCCTGCGTAGACCTTGGTGTCGACCCACGACGTGTCCGTCGTGTTGTTCCAACGCTCGAACGTCGTCCAGCCGGAGCTGATCAGGTTCCACGCTCTGCGATAGATTACGTAGCCTGCCGCGCCGTCAACCTTGCTCCACGTCACCTTGACGCCGTTCGAGACGTTTTCCACCGACGTCGCCGTCGTGGGCGGCAGATAGATCTTGAAGGATTTGTACGTGACGACGCCGTTGCTGTTCAGCTTTACCGAGACGTAGCCCGTTTCGGCGTACAGGTTGGACAGATACGAGACCGTGTACTGCGACGCAGGAAGCACCTTTCCGGAGCCGTCCTTGACGGTTACGGCAGGCGTATGGTACGAGCCGTCATACATCACGTACGGCGTAGCGCCCTTATACAGCACCTCGCCGTCCTTGAATTCGATCGTGCACGATTCGGAAACGACCTCGGTCGTCTTGTCGACGCGAAGCCACATCGAACCGTTCGCGACGCCGTACTCATAATAGGCGGTACCGGAGGTCGAATCGGTCTTTTCCACCCGCGTCCCTCCATACACGGACAGCAGGGACGGGTTGCTGCGGATATCGATCGAGGTCAGCTTCGTTTTGTAGCAGGAGAACTTTCGAAGGTTCGGCATCGAGGAAAGCAGATTGCCGTTCTTGAACAGGAAGTTCGGGTTGTTGTGAAGCTGAAGCTGCTCGACGTTCTCGCGCGGAGAAAGATAAATGTTCGACAGATTGTTGTTTTGCAAAAGAACGGCGGTAAGCGCCGGACCGTCCTGAAAGATAGGGGGAGGTCAGCTTGTTGTCCGCCGCGTTCACGTAAAACAGCTTCGGGCAGTTGTAGATGTTGAGCGTTTCGAGCGCATTGTCCTCCGCGTCGATCTCCTCAAGCGCCTTCTGATCCCGGATGATAAGATCCTTCAGCGCATTCCCGTAGCAGTACAGGCTTTTCAACGCGGGCAGAGCCGAGACGTCGAGCTTCTTCAGCACACGGTTATAAGAGACGTCGACAAACTGCAGCTTCGGATTCTTGGTAAACACAAGCTCCCCGATCCGGCAGTTGTACGCGGAAAGCGATGTAAGGTTCGGGAACAGCTCGACGCCGGTTAACGTCGTTACGGCTTCCTCGTCGTCCTCCGGGGACAGCGCCGTAACGGACTTCGCTTCGGTCACGGAAAGCCACCCGTCGGAATTCCAGTCGCATTCGGTCACGATCTCGCGGCGAAACTGATCGCTCGGGAAATCCGCGCTGCCGGATTTCAGATCCGCGACGATCACGGCCTGCTCGTTGTTCTTCGTCAACGAGAGGTACGCGCCGGTATCAGACCGATAGATCGCCTGATACGACGCGGAGCCGGAGGTCGCGTCAAGCATGCCGTAAAGCGCGGCGTCCTTTAGCTCCGGATTGCTGCGCACGTCAATCGTACGGATGCTGCCGCGATAGACCTCAAGCTCCGATAGATACGCGTTCTGCGACGTATCGACCGTCTTTAACGAGCCGGTCGTATCGGACAGATACAGCGTACGGAGGTTTTTGTTCGCGCGGATGTTCAGGCTGTTCAGCGCGCACTCGGACAGGTCGAGCGTCAGAAGATTGGGGAGACCGGTCAGATCGACGTTTGTGAGCTTGGTGTGATAGGCATAGATGCTGTCGACCTCGGTCAGATACTTCACGCCTTCGAGACTTGCGACGTTCGTTCCGCCGAGATTCAGCGTCCAGATCCTCATGATCTCGCTGTGCGAAAGGACGTGATTCTTGTTCTGATCGTACGTATTGTAGAGGTAATCGCGAAAGATCTTGTCCGGGAAGTGCGCTTCGTCGAGCAGAATGCCGTCCTCGGTCCGATACCCGCCGATCAGATCGGAGCCCTTGACCGTTTCCGACGTCGCCTCGTAGGAATTGATGTCCTCGGACTGCGGATCCGCCGTCGTGATCACGTCGACCGTGTAGTAAAGGTCCGGCTCGATAAAATCGGACAGATCGACGGACGGCGTCGATCTTCGCGTAGGCGGAGGAATAGGTCACGTCCGCGCTCGGACCCGGCCAAACGCAGTACCAGTAGCAGTACGCGCCGGAGACCGCGTCCCAATAGACGGTCGTGCCGTTGAACCGCGGCCACGGGGTGGACAACTGCTTGCGCGGCGAAACGTAGTTCTGATACAGCACGCCGCCGATATACTGCGTCGGAATGCCGTTTACGGTCAGCGCTTCGATTGTGATCTGATAGGAACCGCTCGGCGTGTTTACGCAGCGTCGGTGTCCATGCTGTTTTTCAGATTCAGCACGGTGCCTTTATAATTGCTGATGCTGCCGCGGAAATGATAATCCGCGACGTTTTGCCACCGGATGTTGTATCGGTCCGCGTTCGGGACGGCGTCTCATGTGAGAACGCCGCTGCTGGACAGCTTCAGATTCGGGATGGCTTCCGCCTGCGCGCCGTCCGAGAAAAGCGGAACGAGCGTGAACAGCATGAGCGCGGACAGAAGCAGGCTCAGAACACGGATCCGTTTCATAGGGTACCTCCTGTAACGGTCATATTATCTCAATATGAATTTATCATATAGAAATGCAAATTGTAATCCAAACGGCGCGGGAAACGGAAATAGTTTGTACAAAAACAGAAGCGCTTGTGCGCGTGTAATCTTGCAATTTGCCCATGCGTGCGTTATACTTTATGTTTGAGGACGTATGCGAATGAAACGTTTGCTGCAAAAAGGGTTCATACTGCTGCTTGCCGCCCTGCTGATCTTTTCGGCAGGGATCGTTTCCGCTGCGGACGAAGTCAAATTCGGCGACGCGGACGGAGACGGCGAGCTGACGGCGCAGGACGCGAGCACGATCCAGCGGTATCTGACGCGGTTTCGCATGATGGACGCCGCGGCGCTGTCGCGCGCGGATATCGACGGCGACGGCGCGGTGACGGCGGAGGACGCCTCCATGATCCTGAACGCGATCATGTCCGCCGAGTTTACGGTGCCTGCCGTGCAGTCCGTGTCCATGCTCGTGACGTCCGACATGCGCGGCTTTGCGTGGGACCCCGCGTCCACCAAGGACGATCCCGGCGCGTGTACGGCGATGAACGTTGCGGCATGCGTGATGGCGATGCGCGAGGAGAACCCCGAGCTTTTGCTGTTCGACGTCGGCGGATCGCTGTTCGGCAGCTCGATCGCGGACGATTACGCGACGCGCTCCGAGCGCATGTACGGTCCGATGACCGCGCTGTTCGTCAAAATGAAATACAACGCGGTTCTGCTCGGCGACGAGGCGTTTACCTACCCCTCGCAGACGGTGCGCAGAGAGGTGAACGAGCTGATCTACCGAAAGATCGCCGTGCTCGGCGCCAACCTTCGTAAGGGCGATCCGACCGTGTTCGATCCCGAGGGCGTGCTCTGGAACGACCTCGTTCCCTATAAGATCATCGAGGTCCCGCAGGGCGAGGACAAAGCACCGCTGAGGCTGTGCGTGATCGGCGTCACGCAGCCCGACCTTGCGCCGTCCGACGACGAGGTCCTGCCGGTCGATCCGATCGACATTTATGCGAAGATCCGGCGCGAGCTCAAGAATCAGGTGGACTACACGGTCCTTTTGTATCACGGGAATACCGAGGTCGACGCGCTCGGACAGGGCGAATACTCGCTTCGCGATTTTCTGAAGCGCACCGACAGCATCGATCTGGTGCTTGCCGCGCACGGCGGGAGCGATTATGTGCGCTCCGAGCTGAACGCGTCCGGCGTGGAGATCCCGATCGTCTCGCTGCCGGGCGGCACGGAAACGGTCACGAAGGTATCCGTCTCACTACGCGAAAAGGGACGTCCGGCAGTGCTCGTCGAACGCATCGACCCGTCTGCGTCCGTGCCGGACGATACGGTCACGCGGGCGGTGCGCCCGTATGTGAGCGCGCTTTCCGGCGTCATGGACATGGTGGTCTGCACCGTCGGGGAACGGATCGACGCGTACGACCCGAACGTGCTGGGTTCCTCCGACTGCATGGAGGTGATCCACGAAATGCAGATCTATTCCGCGCGCCGCTGGATCGAGCAGAACGAGCTCGACCTGCCGCATGAGATCCTGTCGATCGCGTACCCGTACATCGAGATCGGCGGGCTGAGAGAGGGCGCGCTGCGCTATCGCGACGTCTATTCGATCAAGACCGAAACGCCGCGCTATACGCTGCTGCTGGTCCGCGGCGGCGAGCTTCGCGCATGGCTGTCGGCGTACGGAAATACGCTTTCGGGAGAATCGACGGTCTATTCGCTTTACGGCGTGTCCTATCTTCTGAACACCTTAAACCCGGAAGATACGCTGGGTTTCCTTGAGCACAGCTCGGGGCTTGCGGTCGAGGACGACGAGGTGTTCACGCTGATCCTTGCCGAACGCGACGATTACGAAACGACGCTTCGAAGCTATCTCGACGAGACGTGGATGCCGTATGAGGACCGCGTCGTCGAGGGCATGACGATCGCCGATCCGGATGCAGTGGGCACGACGGACAATCCCGTAACGGCGGCGCTGACGATTTATCTGGAAAGCGTGGAAACGCTCGTTTTGAAGCATCTGTATAACTGGATCCTGATCTAAGGCAAAATCGCTGTTTACGCCGATCCCGCTTGCATGGATCGGCGTTTGTTTTGCATATCCTGTACCATGAAACGAAAATCGAAACTTTGGAACCGGATCATCAAAACCGCGGAGCTTCCGCAGGATCTGGATCCGCATCTGTTCTTCGTGCAGTGGTTCGGCAGCGGCGAATGTCTTATCGAACAGCATCGCGGCGTGCTCAGCTTTGAGCCGTGCCGCATCCGGTTTCTGACCGAGCAGGGGACCGTCGAGCTGACCGGCGAAGACCTCGTCTGCGAACAGCTCACCGAGACGCGCGCAAAGGTGCGCGGCGCGATCAAAGGCTTGACGCTTGAGGGCAAAAGTTGATGTGGCATTTTGGAATAGGATATGTTATAATCCAAATTGAAGGATTGTCCGCCGCTCGGCTTTTGCGCCGCATGGCAGAAGCCGGGATTCAGGTGCGCGACGCAAAGCGGATCGATCCCGTGACGCTTCGCTGCTCGATCCCGGTAAAACGGTTCTTCGATCTGCATCGGTTGAAGCGCGGACTGCCGCTGCGCATTCGGATTCTCGAGCGTCGCGGGCTGCCGTTTGCGGTACGGAAGCTGTACCGAAGACCGTTTCTTTGGGCGGAGAGTTTGCTCCTTCTCGGACTTCTCGTGTTCGCGTCCTCGCGCATCTGGGTGATCCGCATCGACGAAACCGAACGCGTCGACCCGGAGGAGATCCGTTCGCTGCTATCGGAACGCGGCATCGCGCCCGGCGCGCGGCTTTCCGGACCGATTTTGATCACGGCGGCAAACGACCTGTCCGCGCAGATCTATGACGCGGCATGGATCGGGCTCGACCGTGAGGGCGTGCTCTTAAAGGTGAACGTCGTCGAATCGCTTCCGGGATCGCCGAAGAAAACGGCGCGTGTGCCGTCGGACGTCATCGCGGAGAAGGACGGCGTGATCACCTCGCTTCAAGTGATGCGCGGACAAGCGCGCGTCAAGGTCGGCGACGCGGTAAAGGCGGGGGACGTGCTGATTTCCGGGACCGTGACGCGAAACGGCGACAGCTATGAAACCGCCGCGGACGGCGTCGTAAAGGGCGCGGTGGAGTATCACGCCGAGGTCGAGATCTCTGAAACGCTCACCGAATCGTACGAGAACGACCGCGAGGAAACGGTGCGCGTGCTGCGCTTTGCGTCGTTTGAGATCGCAAGAAGCAAGCCTTCGTTTACGCACTACCGGCTCTGTGAAACGGAATCCCTTGCGATCAGCGCGCTGCTGCCGGTGTACATCGACAAAGTCCTTGCAAGGGAGATCGGCTTTCGCGAGCGAACGCTGTCCGAGGAGGAAGCGGAGAGCATCGCGCTGTCACTTGCGCGGGAACAGGCGTACGCGCTCGTTCCGCGAGACGCGGCGATCATCAATACATACGGCACGGTCAGAACGGTCGGCGGCAAACGCTGCGCCGTCGTGTCCGTGACCGCAGAGGAAACCATCGGAAAAACGGAGGAAGAACCGCATGACGGATGAAAAAGGACGGACGGTCGCACGGATCGAGCTCGAATCCATGGACGATTCGATCGGGCTGTTCGGCGTATTCGACGAGAATCTGACCGTATTTGAAGAGGAGATCGGCGTCAAGATCCGGATCCATTCGGACGGCGTGGCGATCGAAGGCGACGAGGAGCAGGTCGGGCTTTGCAAGACCGTGCTTGAAAAGCTTCTGGATATGCAGCGCAAGGGCGAGCCGATCAACCGCGGACGCATCCGCTACGCGATCGACATTGCCAAGGACGGCAACGCCGATCTCATCAAGGAGATCATGGGCGACGTCGTGGCGCTGACCAACCGCGGCAAGCAGATCAAGTGCAAGACGCTCGGACAGAAGAAATATATTCAGGCGCTGAAAAACCACGAGCTCGTGTTCGGCGTCGGTCCCGCCGGTACCGGCAAGACGTATCTCGCGGTCGCCATGGCGGTCGTGGCGTTTAAGAATAAGGAAGTCGAACGCATCATCCTGACGCGTCCCGCGGTCGAAGCGGGCGAGAAGCTCGGCTTTCTGCCGGGAGACCTCCAGAATAAGGTCGACCCGTATCTGAGGCCGCTGTACGACGCGCTGCAGGAATTCTTCGGGCTTGAGATGTACAAGCAGCTGATGGAGCGCGGCGCGATCGAGGTAGCGCCGCTCGCGTACATGCGCGGGCGCACGCTGAACAACGCGTTCATCATCCTTGACGAAGCGCAGAACTGCTCGATCGAGCAGATGAAAATGTTCTTAACGCGCTTTGGCGAGGGCAGCCGCATCGTTGTGACCGGCGACGTGACGCAGATCGACCTGCCGAAGGAGAAGATGAGCGGGCTCGTGCACGCGATCCGCGTGCTGGACGGCGTGGAGGGCATCTCGGTCGTGAAGCTGACGCACAAGGACGTCGTGCGTCACGAGCTGGTGCAGCGCATCATTCAGGCATACGAACGCCACGAGAACGCGAGAAACAGGGAGCGGGGCAATGATTGACGTAATTTCCGAGACCGTCGAGATTACCGAAGACGAGCGGACAGGCATTGCGCGCGCGGCACAGGCGGCGCTCGATTCCGAAAAAAGAGACGGGGATCTGACGATTCTCATCGACACGCCGGAGCGCATTCAGACGCTGAATCGCGAGTTCCGAAACGTCGACCGCGTGACCGACGTGCTGACCTTTCCCGCGTGGGAAGGGGAGGACCCGCTCTCCGCGGACGGGTATCTCGGCGACATCATGATCTGCTATGAGCGCGCAAAGGAGCAGGCGGAGGAGTACGGACATTCGCTCTTGCGCGAGCTGTCGTTCCTCGCGGTGCACGGCGTGCTGCATCTTTTGGGCTACGATCACATGACCGAGGCGGACGAGCGCGTGATGCGTGAAAAACAAACGGACATTTTAGACAGAATAGGAGTGACAAGATGATGGATCCCAACATGCAGGACAGGCTTTTGAAGCTCGCAAAGGAAGCGCGCGATCATTCGTACTCGCCGTATTCGAACTATGCGGTGGGCGCGGCGCTTCTCACAAAGGACGGTAAAATCTATCAGGGCTGCAACATCGAAAACGCGTCGTTTACGCCGACGATCTGCGCGGAGCGCACCGCGTTCTTCAAGGCGATCTTTGACGGCGTACGCGAGTTCTCCGCGATCGCGGTCATCGGCTCGGGCGATCTGCCGTCATATCCGTGCGGCGTTTGCCGTCAGGTGATGTCCGAGTTCTGCGGCGGCGATTTTGTCATCATCACATCGAACCGCGACGGCAGCGAGATTATCGTCGAAACGCTCGATCAGATGATGCCGCACCGCTTCGGACCGAAGGATCTGCTATGACGGGCAGCGGATATAAGAGCGGCTTTTTCAGCATCGTCGGCTGTCCGAACGTGGGAAAGTCCACGCTCTTGAACCGCCTGGTCGGGCAGAAGATCGCGATCGTCACCGACCGCGCGCAGACAACGCGCAACCGCATCACCGGGATTCTGACGCGGAAGGAGTATCAGATGATCTTTCTTGATACGCCCGGCATGACGCGCCCGCGCAACAAGCTCGGCGCCTTCATGCAGAAGACCGCGGAGGACGCCTCGAAGGACACGGAAGCGATCCTGTTTGTCGTCGACGCGCTGCAGGGCGTGCGCGAACGCGACGCGGAGGTCATGCGCATCGTCCGCACGCACAAAAGCCCCGTGATCGTTCTGATCAACAAGTGCGACGCCGCAAGCGCCGCCCAGATGCAGGAAGCGAGAGACGCCGTTTCGGAGGCGGGATTTGATAAAGTGCTTGCGATCTCCGCCGAGACCGGCGAAAATGTGGACAAGCTCGAAACGCTGCTTTGCGATTACCTCACCGAGGGACCGCAGTATTATCCCGAGGACATGGTGACCGATCAGCCGGAGCGCGTGATCTGCGCCGAGATGATCCGCGAAAAGGCGCTGGAGCTTTTGCGCGAGGAGATCCCGCACGGGATCGGGGTCGGTATCGACAAGATGCAGCTTCGTCCCGAGGGCGATCTGATGGACGTGTGGGCGACGGTCTATTGCGAACGCGAAAGCCACAAGGGGATCATCATCGGCAAAGGCGGGAAGATGTTAAAGCGTATCGGGTCGGAAGCGCGAAAGGACATCGAATGGCTCTTGGGCGTTCGCGTCAATCTGCAGCTTTGGATCAAGGTCAAGGAGGATTGGCGTAACCGCCAGCAGATGCTCAACGAGCTCGGCTATCGCGACGACTGACGCATGAATTTTGCCGGTGCGGACATACTGTCCGTATGAAGAACGAACAGAACGGGGAATGGGAGCGCTTTTTTAGAACGGGCAGGATCGAGGATTATCTTGCCTTTAAGAAAGCGGAGCAAGAGAGATGCCGACGGAACTCACAGAAGCCATCGTAACCGGATATACGGACTACCGCGACAACGACCGGATGCTGACGCTGTTTTCCGCAAGCCGCGGTCGGATCGACTGCAAGGCAAGGAATTGCCGCAAGCCGACCTCGAAGCTGCTTGCCTGCGCACAGCCGTTCGTGTTCGGCGAGTTTGAGCTGTTCGAAAGCAGCGACCGCGTGACCGTGAACGGCTGCGACGTGCGCGAGACGTTCTATCCGCTGCGCGAGGACGTCGACCGGTTTATGGTTGCATCCGTCTGCACACAGCTTTGCAACAACGTCATCGAGCATGGGGCGGAGGACGAAGCGCTGTTCTCGCTGCTTTACCATGTGCTGTCGTATCTTGCCTATTCCGATTCGGATCCGAAGGATCTATTGATCGCGTTCCTTTTACACTTTCTCGATCACGCGGGCTACCGTCCGTCGCTGACGCGCTGTTCGGTATGCAGAAGAGACGTGCGCGCGGACACGGTGCTGTTCTACTCCGCGGAGGCGGGCGGCGTCGTGTGCGTTGCGTGTCCGCACGGGGGAAAGCCCGTTTCCAAGCTTGCGCTGGAGGCGATGCGAAGAATCCTTTTACTTTCGCACGATGCGTTGAACCGCGTGGTTTTGAAGCCGGAGCTTCGGGCGGAGATCCTTCCGATGCTCAGAAATTCGTGCGCGTATATGCTCGGCGAGAACGACCGCTGCGTCGCGCTTCTCGACCGTATCTGATAAAAGATGATATTTTCTCAAAAGATGCAAGATTTTTCTTGCATCGTTTTCATTTAATTGCTATAATAAATCGTTACCAAATATGTAGGAGGATGACACATGTCGAAAAAGTATGTCTATCTGTTCAGCGAAGGCAATGCGGATATGCGCAACCTGCTGGGCGGCAAAGGCGCAAACCTTGCAGAAATGACCAACCTCGGTCTGCCGGTACCGCAGGGCTTCACGATCACGACCGAAGCCTGTACGCAGTACTATGAGGACGGCCGCACGATCAACGCCGAGATCCAGGCGCAGATCATGGAGTACATCGAGAAGATGGAAGCGATCACCGGCAAGAAGTTCGGCGATCTCGAGAATCCGCTTCTGGTTTCCGTCCGTTCCGGCGCGCGCGCTTCGATGCCCGGCATGATGGACACGATCCTGAACCTCGGTCTCAACGAGCAGGTCGTCGAAGTCATCGCGGCAAAATCCAACAACCCGCGCTGGGCATGGGACTGCTACCGCAGATTTATCCAGATGTTCTCCGACGTCGTTATGGAAGTCGGCAAGAAATACTTCGAGGTCCTGATCGACCGCATGAAGGAAGCGAAGGGCGTCAAGCAGGACGTCGAGCTGACCGCGGAAGACCTCAAGGAACTCGCAAACCAGTTCAAGGCAGAGTACAAAGAGAAGATCGGCGAAGACTTCCCGTCCGACCCGAAGGTACAGCTCTTTGAGGCGATCAAGGCCGTTTTCCGTTCCTGGGACAACCCGCGCGCAAACGTCTATCGCCGCGACAACGATATCCCGTATTCCTGGGGTACGGCAGTCAACGTGCAGTCGATGGCGTTCGGCAACATGGGTGACGACTGCGGCACCGGCGTTGCGTTCACGCGTGACCCGGCAACCGGCGAAAAGGGTCTGTTCGGCGAGTTCTTGACCAACGCGCAGGGCGAAGACGTCGTTGCAGGCGTCCGCACTCCGATGCACATTGCGGAGATGGAGCAGAAGTTCCCCGAAGCGTTCAAGCAGTTCAACGAAGTCTGCAAGATCCTCGAAGATCACTATCGCGACATGCAGGACATGGAGTTCACCGTTGAGCACGGCAAGCTCTACATGCTGCAGACCCGTAACGGCAAGCGTACCGCAAAGGCGGCTCTGAAGATCGCATGCGACCTCGTCGACGAGGGTGTACGCACCGAGCAGGAAGCAGTCGCCATGATCGATCCGAGAAACCTTGACACGCTGCTGCATCCGCAGTTCGACGCAAAGGCGATCAAGGCGGCGACGCCCGTTGCAAAGGCGCTCGCGGCTTCTCCCGGCGCTGCATGCGGCAAGATCGTCTTCTCCGCAGAGGACGCAAAGGCGTGGAAAGCACGCGGCGAAAAAGTCCTTCTCGTCCGTCTTGAGACCTCTCCCGAGGACATCGAGGGCATGAAGGCTGCGCAGGGCATCCTCACCGTTCGCGGCGGTATGACATCCCACGCGGCGGTCGTTGCGCGCGGCATGGGCACCTGCTGCGTCTCCGGCTGCTCCGAGATCGCAATGGATGAAGAGAACAAGCGGTTCGTTCTGAAGGGCAAGGAATATCACGAGGGCGATTGGCTGTCCATCGACGGCTCCACCGGCTGCATCTATGACGGCATCATCCCGACCGTGGACGCAGAGATTGCGGGCGAGTTCGGCCGCATCATGGGCTGGGCGGACAAGTTCAGAAGACTGCATGTCCGCACCAACGCAGACACCCCGCGCGACGCGAAGAAGGCGCGCGAGCTCGGCGCAGAAGGTATCGGTCTGTGCCGCACGGAGCACATGTTCTTTGACGGCGACCGCATCGCGGCGATCCGTGAAATGATCTGCTCCGACACCGTGGAAGAACGCGAAGCAGCGCTCGACAAGCTCCTGCCGATGCAGCAGGGCGACTTCGAAGCGATCTACGAAGCGATGGAAGGCTATCCGGTCGTCATCCGCTTCCTCGATCCGCCGCTTCATGAGTTCGTTCCGACCGAAGAAGCCGACATCAAGCTTCTCGCCGAAACGCAGGGCAAGACCGTTGAGCAGATCAAGACGATCATCGCGGGCCTCCATGAGTTCAACCCGATGATGGGTCACCGCGGCTGCCGTCTGGCGGTCACGTTCCCGGAGATCGCGAAGATGCAGACCAAGGCTGTCATCCGCGCTGCGATCAACGTACAGAAGAAGCATCCGGAATGGAACATGGTCCCCGAGATCATGATCCCGCTCGTAGGCGAACCGAAGGAATTCCGCTTCGTGAAGAATATCGTCGTCGCGGTTGCGGACGAAGAGATCAAGGCGTCCGGCATCGATCTGAAGTACCAGGTCGGTACGATGATCGAGATCCCGCGTGCCTGCCTCACCGCGGATGAGATCGCGAAGGATGCAGAGTTCTTCTGCTTCGGCACGAACGACCTGACCCAGATGACGTTCGGCTTCAGCCGTGACGATGCGGGCAAGTTCCTCACCGCTTACTATGACACCAAGATCTATGAGTCCGATCCGTTCGCGCGTCTCGACCAGAACGGCGTCGGTAAGCTCATGAAGATGGCTGTCACGCTCGGAAAGGGAGCGCGTCCGTCCCTCGAGCTCGGTATCTGCGGCGAACACGGCGGCGATCCGACGTCCGTCGAATTCTGCCACGAGATCGGCCTCGACTACGTGTCCTGCTCGCCGTTCCGCGTACCGATCGCGCGTCTCGCCGCTGCGCAGGCTGCGATCAAGGAAGCGAAATAATCAATCCCAAAAGCGAAGGGACTGCATCGAATGAGATGCAGTCCCTTTAAAGTATATCGGGAAAGGATCAATCCTTTGATTGCAGCCCCGCATAGCCCGTGCGTCGGACGATCTCCTGTCCGTCGCTTGATAGCATGAAATAGATCATCTTCTGCACATTCGGGTTTGGATCGTCGGTGCGGGTGGTAAGGCACAGAGCGACTGTCAGCGGATAGCTGCCGTTTTCGATATTTTCAAGCGTCGGCGCAACGCCGTCGATCGACAGGAGCTTTACGCCCTTTTCCTGACTCAGCCCCTCAATGAAGTAGCGGAAGGAGTAGCCGAGCGCGCCATCGTCGTTTGCGTATTGCGCGACCTTATCGATGACATCCAGCATGCCGTCGATCACTTCGAAGGTGTCCGGATCCTTTAATGTCACGTCGCCCATGAAGTATTCCATCATCGCCTGCGAGCCGGAATCCTTCGGGCGCTGAAACGCTTTGATCTCCTGATCCAAACCGCCGACCTCTTTCCAGTTGGTGATGTCTCCGTGATATATCGCGCGGACCTGTTCGCTCGTCAGATTATCGACGGGGTTGTCCTCCTCGACAAAGAAGACGAAGCCCTCGCGCCCGATCGGCGTTACGGTCAGCGCGACGTTTTTGTAATCCGCATATTCGTATTGATCCTTGGACGGTCTTGCACCGAAGAGCAGATCGACCTCTTCGTTTACGAGCCTTCGGAAACCTTGAAAGGTGTTCGTAAAGGTAACGATTTTACCATTTACGCGATTGTTGCCTTGTGCCGCTTCCGTTTCGATGACGTCGATATCGCGGTACACCGCCTTTGCGACGGAGGCATAAACCGGGTAGCACGCCTCGGCGCCGTCCATAACGGGCATATCCGTCTCGTTCTCGATCGTGAATTCCGGTTCGTGATCGAGCGTGACGAGCTTCGAATGCTTGCTGTAAACCGTGTAATCGGTAAAGTCGGTCGTGGAATATCCGTTCATATAATCGAACCCGTGACCGGCATAACGAACCTCCGGACGGTTCAGATACAGCTTTATACAGAAAATACCGCAGATGAGGGTAATCAAACCCGCAAGCAGATAGGGGAGAAGTTTTTGGTAAAGCGGCCGTGCGTCCTTTTCCGTCAAGTCGGCTTTGGATCGGCGGGACAGGATGACGCAGACGATCGTTGACGCAGCATAGGTGAGAGGAATTCCAACGAGGATCCCGTGCGCGATGTCCAGGAAGCGCAGGATCATTGTCGGCAGAAAAAACGGAAACGCAACGACCTGAAAGACGGTAAACGCGTTGCTTTTGACGGATCCCTTTCCGAGATACAGGGCGGCCAAAAGGCAAACGGATATGACGGTCAGAAGCACGGCATTGACCTGTGCAGCAAAGCGGAGGGAAAGCTTTTTGCGAAGCAGAATGTACATGACGGTCGCGACGATGGGAATCAAAAACGCAGCCATCCATCCGTTGAAAAGTCCTTCCAACAGAAAAAGCATCAGCCATGCGACAGAAGCAGCAGCCGGAATACCGGCATAGAACAGAAGCGCCTGCCAAAACTTCTTCATGTGAAGATCTCCTTGAAAGGTTCGAAATTCTGTTGATATGATACCATATGATCCATCGTTTTACAAGGACAACGGCTTCCGGTACGGCGATTTCCGTTTCCGACGCTTGCATTTAAAGGCAACTTATGGTAAGGTATATTTATGGATTTATGCGCAAAAGGACAACCGATCACATTTGTGGAGCCCGACTCTCCGGCGAAGCGCGCCGGCGTGCTGCCGGGCGACGTCCTGTTTGCGATCAACGATTCGCCCGTGCTCGATCTGATCGATTACGAGGCGCTGACGGCACATCGCGGGATCCGTCTGACGTTGAAGCGGGACGGGGAACCGCTGACGGTTTCGCTCTTTAAGGATGCCTACGAACCGCTCGGGCTGTGCTTCGAAACGACGCTGATGAGCCGCATGATGACCTGTCGGAACCATTGCGTGTTCTGCTTCATCGATCAGATGCCGAAGGGCGTCAGAAGCAGCCTGAACGTCAAGGACGACGACTGGCGCATGTCGTTCATTATGGGAAACTATGTGACGCTGACAAACGTCAGCGACGCCGAGTTTCAGCGCATCCTTGACCGGCGCGTCAGTCCGCTGTACGTTTCGGTTCACGCGACCGATCCGAAGGTGCGAACCGAGATCATGCGAAATCCGACCGCGGGAAGGATTATGGAACGGCTCAAGTCGCTTTCCGACGCGGGGCTACGGTTCAACGCACAGATCGTGCTTTGCCGCGGACTGAACGACGGGGACGTGCTGAAACGGACGCTTTCCGATCTTTCGTCGCTTTCGCCGGGATGCGCGTCGATTGCGATCGTGCCGGTGGGTGTCACAAGGTTTCGCGAAGGACTTCCGAAGCTCGGTACCTTCAACGAAGCGCAGAGCCGCGAGGTGATCTCGTTCATCGAGCCGCTGCAGCAGGAATACCTTTCTCGGTTCGGAACAAGGCTCGTGTTCCTGTCGGACGAATGGTACTTAAACGCGAACCTGCCGCTGCCGGAGCCGGAGGCGTACGAGGAGTACGAGCAGATCGAAAACGGCGTAGGGCTTTTGCGTATGTTCGAGGAGGATTTCCGCTACGCGCTGTCGCTTCGTGAAAAACGTACGAAGCCGCGGACCGTTTCGATCGCGGGCGGTACGGCGGCATATCCGTTCTTTTCGGAGCTGTATCGCGAGCTCGAGCCCTACGGGATCAGGACCGCGCTTTATCCGATCCCGAACCTGTGGTTCGGCGGAAACGTGCATGTCGCGGGGCTTGTGACGGGAAGCGATCTTCTTTCGGAGCTTTCCGGAAAAGAACTTTCCGATCCGCTGCTGATCCCGAAAAACATGCTGCGGGAAAACGATGCGGTATTCTTAGACGGCAAGACGCTGTCCGAGGTCGAAGCGGCGCTCGGCGTGCGCATCAGAACCTTTTCGGACGGATCGGAACTCATTTCGTGTTTATTTGAGGAGTAAACTATGGCAAAACCTTTGGTAGCAATCGTCGGCAGACCGAACGTGGGAAAGTCCACGCTGTTCAACCGTCTGATCGGCAAGCGCGTCTCCATCGTGGAAGACACGCCCGGCGTCACGCGCGACCGCATCTACGGCGACGCGGAATGGCTCGATCGGAAATTTACGCTGATCGACACCGGCGGCATCGAGCCCGCAAGCGAGGACAAGATCGCCGTGCAGATGCGTCGGCAGGCGGAGCTCGCGATCGAGACGGCGGACGTCATCATCTTTCTGACCGACGGACGCGACGGTATGACGTCGGCGGACCGCGAGGTCGCTTCGATGCTGCGCCGCTCGAACAAGCCGGTCGTGCTCGCGGTCAACAAGCTTGACGCGCCGAAGTATCACGAGGCGATCTGGGAATTTTATGAGCTGGGTCTCGGCGAACCGTTCATCCTGTCCGGCGGACAGGGGATCGGGCTCGGCGATCTTTTGGACGCGGTCTGCGCGTATTTTCCGGACGCGGACGAAGCCGAGGAGGACACGCGCATCCATATCGCGATCGTCGGCAAGCCCAACGTCGGAAAGTCGAGCCTGACCAATGCGCTTTTGGGCGAGGAACGCGTGATCGTTTCGGACGTGCCCGGCACGACGCGCGACGCGATCGATACGCCGTTTGAACAAAACGGCAGGCAGTACGTGCTGATCGACACCGCCGGCATTCGCAGAAAGCGCGCGATCGAGGATGAAAGCATCGAGCGCTACAGTGTCATTCGCTCGCTCGCCGCCATCCGCAGGGCGGACGTCGTGCTGTTCGTGTGCGACGCCGCAGAGGGGCTTTCCGAACAGGACGTGAAGATCGCGGGCTTCGTGCATGAGGAAGGGAAGCCGTCCGTTGTGATCGTGAACAAATGGGATCTGATCGAAAAGGACACGCACACCATGGAAAAGTTCAAAAAGGACATGGAGGTCGATCTCGCGTTCATGAGCTATGTCCCGTTCCTGTTCATCAGCGCGAAGAGCGGACAGCGCGTCAACAAGGTTCTTGAGCACGTCGAGGAGGTCTATGCGCAGAGCGTTCGCCGTATCCCGACCGGCATGCTGAACGATGTTCTGAACGAAGCGGTATCCATGACGGAACCGCCTGCGCAGAACGGACGGCGCTTAAAGCTGTACTACGCGACGCAGGTTGCGATCCAGCCGCCGACGTTCGTGATCTTCGTCAACGAATCCACGCTCGTACATTTTTCCTACGAGCGCTATATCGACAACTATTTCAGAAAGACCTTCGGCTTTACCGGAACGCCGATCAAGATTCTGTTCCGCAATCGGACGAGAGAGGAGTAACACCCGTACATGATCGGAGAATGGAACGCGTGGGCGATCGCGTGCGTCGCGCTCGTCGGATATCTGATCGGAAACATGCAGACGGCGCTGATCATCAGCCGTCTGAAATTCCGTGACGACGTTCGGCTGTACGGCAGCGGCAACGCGGGCACGACCAACATGGTACGCGTTTACGGGAAGAATTACGGGCTTTTGACGTTCATCGGCGACGCCGGAAAATGCGTGGCGGGGTTCTTTATCGGACGTGCGCTCGGCACGGCGCTCGGGATCTGTCCCGACGATCCCGCTGTCTCGGTTCTTCTCGGCGGGTATATCGCAAGCTCCTGCGTCGTGCTCGGACATTGCTATCCCGTGCTGTTCCAGTTCCGCGGAGGAAAGGGCGCGGCGTCCGCATACGCCATGACGTGGTGTCTCTGCTGGCAGGCGGCACTCGTCGCGACGGTCGTTGCGATCGTCATTTTCCTCGTTTGGAAGCGCGTTTCCTTGGTTTCGGTGCTGACCGCGATCGCGTATCTGATCGCCGCTTACGTCGTATGGGCGACCGGGAACGCCGATCGGTACCTGATGTTCTTCGTTACGCCCGTCGTCATTCTGCTGCTCGTTCGTCATCACGATAACATCAAACGGCTGATACGGGGGGAGGAGAAGGTCATTTCCTCGGGCGACAAACGCTAATCCGACATCCTGCTTCTTAACCGAAGCAGGATCTTTTTTTCGAGCCGCGAAACCTGTACCTGCGAGACGCCGAGAAGTCTTCCGACCTCCGACTGCGACTTTTCGTCGGCATAGCGAAGCTTTACGAGCAGGCGTTCGCGATCGGTCAGCGACTCCATAGCTGATCGCAGCGTCAGCTTCTGCACCGACGTTTCCTCCTCGCTGTCGACGCCGAGACGGTCCATCACGCCCGGTGCGCCGTCGGGCGGCGTTTCGTCGAGCGACGCGATCGGGGTGTCGCTCGCAAGCGCAGCCGCAAGCTCCTCACGCGAGACGGAAAGCCGTTCGGAAAGTCCGTCGATCGTGAGATCCGGATCTTCATTTAACGCTTCCCGCACGCGCTGCGCAAGCGATTTGGCGCTTCTCGAAAACTTGATGATCCCGTCGTCGCGCAAAAACCTACGGATTTCGCCCGCGATCAGCGGCACGGCATAGGTTGAAAAGCACACGCCGAATGAGGCGTCAAACCTTCGGATCGCCTTTAATAGCCCGATGGAACCGAGCTGTTTTAGGTCCTCCGGTTCGACGCCGACGTTCAGATACCGCTTTGCGATCGCGCTCACGAGCGGAAGGTTTTCTTCTAAGAGCGTCCGTTCCGCGTCCGCGTCGCCGCTTTGCGCAAGGCGAAGCCGTTCGAGAAATTCCGCGCGTTCAGTTTGCATGCCGGATGCGCTTCTGCATCGTGACGGTCGTGCCCTTGCCCGGCGCGGACTGCACGTCGACTGCGTCCATGAACGCCTCCATGACGGAGAATCCCATGCCGGAGCGTTCGAGCTCGGGCTTCGACGTAAAGAACGGCTTTCGCGCAAGCGCAATGTCGTCGATGCCGCAGCCGTCGTCGCGCACGATCACGGTGAGATCGTCGTTTTCGATCTCCATCTGCATGGTCACGACCCGATCCCTGCACTGATCGTAGCCGTGAATGATCGCGTTCGTGACCGCTTCGGACACGGCGGTGCGGATGTCGGACAGTTCTTCGATCCCGGGGTTCATCTGCGCGGCAAAGGCAGCGGCGGCAGCGCGCGCAAAGCCCTCGTTGCCGGACAGGGACAGAAACCGTACTTCCATTTCGTTATGCATAGCGTGCCTCCTTACTGCCGTTCCACGATCGCATACAGTCCGGACATCCGAAAGATCCGGTCGACCGATGCGTTCATACCCTTTACGACGAGCTTGCCGCCGCGCACGGACAGCTTTCTGAACCGCCCGAGGATCACGCCGAGCCCGGCGCTGTCCATAAATGTCATGCCGGAAAGATCGAGCACCAGTTCATGCACGGTAACGTCGCGTAAAAGCGTATCGAGCATGATGCGCGTTTGCTCCGCGCTGTGATGATCCAGCTCCCCGGACAGCTGTACCGATAAACGGGAACCGCGTTTTTGCGCATTCAATTCCATAAGTTCCACCTCCGATTCTGGTTCAGTTCTATATACACCGTTTGCGCTTCGCATCCTTTTGCGAAAGCGGACAAGCTTTCAGGGATAGTCAGTCATTTTGTCGAATACGGTTTAGCATGAAATGGATAAGGACTTTTCTGTGCGTCGGCATGATCCTGTTTCTTGCGATGACGCCCTCAAAGCTTGCTGCGCGCGCGCAGGAATCGTTTGTCGATCCGCGCTTTGTGCGGGACACGGACCGCTACACCGGCTCGATCCTTCTGTACCATATTGTGCGCCAGAAGCCGTACGCGGGCAGTCTCACGCTGTGGCTGAAAAAACGCGCGGAGGCGTACGAGAAGAAGCATAAGGGAACCTATATTGAGATCGAGGGCATGGACGAAGCGACGTTCTTTGAACGGCTGGAATCCGGCAGAACGCCCGACGCGTACTCGTTCTTTTCGGGAACGCTGTATCGGGATCGGTTGAGGGAGATCGATCACCTGAACATGCCGTATCGGGACGGGCTGTTTCAGACGGAAGTCTGTGTGCCGTACTGCTACACGGGGTATTGCAGGCTTTTGAAGACGCCGGACGCGGACGGCGGCAAGCGGTATTACATGAACGACGTCCTTGCCGCGCGCGACGCTGCGGAGGAGGATGAAGCGAGCGAGGAAAAGGCGGACGTGCTGACGCTCGATTTAAGACGCGCCGCGGATCTGATCCGCTATAAGGACGGGTTTTCGCTTGCCTCGATCGAGCCGATCGACCGCTTTACGGACGCGGTCTGCTGGATGGGAATCGACCGCAATACCGACGATGCAAAAGCGGACGCGATCCTTGATTTTATCGCGTTTCTGCTGACGCCCGACAGTCAGCAGACGCTGAACGCCCTGGGGCTCTTGTCCGTACGTGCGGACGTGAAGAATGCGCCGCCGGACGCTTCGTTAAAGCGCGTGTTCAAAACGTACGAGACCGTGGAGACGGTCGACCCGTTTTTGTGGCAGTCGAACTACGATGCGCTCTGCGCGGACGCGAAGCTTTCCAGAACCGGCGACGCGGAAGCTCACCTTCGGTTCACAAATCGTTTTCGGGAATGTAAAGAATAGGTGTTGTGCGCGCACGCGATTTTTGCTATAATACATATCATGGGAAGAATATGGGGAGAACTGCATTTGCCGGAATCGCTTTACACCGAAGCGAACGTGCCGCTTTCCGAGCTGACGAGCTTTCGCGTCGGCGGGAACGCGCGCTTCGTTCTGCGTCCGCGTTCCTACGCCGAAATTGATGAGGCGGTCCGGTACTGTAACGAACACGGAGTCCCGTTTGCGCTGCTTGGGAAGGGCACGAACGTGCTTGCAAGCGACGACGGATTTAACGGTCTTCTGATCCGCTTTGATACGCCGCTGCACGGGCCGGTGTACGACGGCACGCGCGTGACCGTCTGCTGCGGCACGTCGATGACGCAGTTTGCGAGGGAGACCGTGCAAAAGGGCTTGATGGGATTGGAGCGGCTTTGCGGCATTCCCGGCACGGTCGGCGGCGCGTGCGCCATGAACGCGGGCGCGTACGGCGGCGAGATCAAGCAGGTTTTAAGACGAATCCGCATCCTAAAAGACGGCGTTGACGCTTGGGTCGACGTGTCTGACTTCGATCTCGGCTATCGCAAAAGCGCGTTCTCGTTTCCGGACGCGATCGCGCTTGAAGCGGAATTCGAGCTTTCGGAGGACGACGGAACGGCGGCGGAGACGATGAAGTCCTGCATGCAGAAGCGCCGCGAGAAGCAGCCGTTGGAGCTGCCGTCCGCAGGCAGCACGTTCAAGCGTCCGGAGGGACATTTCGCCGGCGCGCTGATCGAACAGTGCGGGCTGAAAGGATATCGGATCGGCGGCGCCGCGGTGTCCGAAAAGCACGCGGGATTTCTTGTAAACGTCGGAAATGCGACGGAAGCCGATATTTCCGCGCTGATCGAACATGTACAGCGCGTGGTGTTGGAACAGACCGGCGTATACTTAGAGCCGGAAGTCAAGCGGATCGGGGGGAACTGAGATGGATCTGTTGATCGTATCGGGCATGAGCGGCGCAGGAAAATCGCTTGCGCTCAAATCACTCGAGGACATGGGCTTTTTCTGCGTGGACAACCTGCCGTCGCCCATGCTGAAGGAATTTACGGCGCTCTGCAATAACGCGAATCCGCCGATCAAGCACGCGGCGGTCACGATCGATTCGCGCGAGAGCCTGCTTTCCCGCAGCCCCGAAACGGTGCTGTCCGAGATCCGCAAGCTCGATGTTCCGTACTCGATCCTCTTTCTGGACGCGAGAGACGACGTTTTGAAGCGCCGCTACAACGAAACGCGCAAGCGCCATCCTTTGGGCCTCGCGGGCGAAGCGGAATCCGGCGTTCGCACCGAGCGCGGGTATCTTTCGATCATGCGCGACGCGTCCGATTTTGTGCTCGACACCAGCGATATCGCTGCGCGCGATCTCGCGTCGTGTCTTGAAAAGTTTATCCCTGAGATGGACCGTGAATCCATGACCGTCGTGCTGTCAAGCTTCGGTTATAAGCGAGGCGTTCCGGTCGACGCGGATATCGTCATCGACATGCGGTTTGTCGAAAACCCGTTCTATTACGAGAACATGCGCTATCTGTCCGGTCTGGACGACGCCGTGCGCGACTTTGTGCTGTCAAAGCCGTACGTGACGGACTATCTCGATCATCTCGAGAAGAACATCACGGATATCCTTCCGTTGTTTGAACAGCAGGACAAGCATATCCTGCGCATCTGCTTCGGCTGCACCGGAGGGCGTCACCGTTCGGTCGCGGCGGCGGAGGAGATGGCGTCGCGCCTCAGAAAGCGCGGACATGCCGTCCGCATCTATCACCGCGATATTTCGCGTGAGCTTCAGGACATTGAGAACCGTTCGGAAATGAGGAGACTATGAGTTTTTCCACCGACTGCAAAGAGGAACTGATCCGCATTCGCCTGAAAAGTCCGAGGGCAAGGCTTGCACAGCTTGCCGGCGCGACGTTCACGGCGGGCGGCATCCGTATCTCGCGGACGCCTGCGCTGTTTTTCCATTCGGAAAGCGCGGTCACGGCAAAGCATATCGCGTCGATCGCGTTAAGCCTTTACGAGCTTGACGCGGTCGTGGAGGAGAAGCGCACCGAGCACCGCAGAAGACCGATCTATGAGGTCACGTTATCCGGCAAGGAAATCGAAACGCTGATGCACGACACCGGCGCCATGGTTACGGGCGAGAACGGGCTGAAGCTCATGAGCGAGGTCCCTTCGGTTGTGAACGAGAACGACGAGTGCAGGCGTGCGTTTTTGCGCGGGTGCTTTCTCGGAAGCGGCAGCTGCGTCGATCCGAACCGCGGGTATCATCTTGAGCTCGTTTTCCGCACGCAGTCCGTCGCGGACGAGGCGGCGAAGCTTTTGCGCGAGGCGTCCCTGCACGCGAAGCTTTCGGTGCGAAACGGCGATCGCTACGTCGTCTATCTGAAGGACGGCGACGACGTCATGGGCATGCTTGCGCTGATCGGCGCGTCGTCGACGGCGCTCGCTTTGGAGGAGGTGCGCGTCAATAAGGAGATGCGAAACTACATCAACCGCACCAACAACTGCGTGACGGGCAATCTCGACAAGCAGGTCACGGCGTCGATCAAGCAGCGGCAGGCGATCGAACGGATCGACCAGACGATCGGCATCCGCTCGCTTCCCGCAAGCCTTCAGCAGGCGGCGCTTTTAAGGATCGCGCATCCCGACGCGACGGTGCAGGAGCTTGCTGACCTTGCGGAAATACAGAAATCCGGCATGTATCATCGGCTTGACCGGCTGATGAAGCTTGCGGGAGGATTGGAGGATTCATGATCAACCAGTACGGCGCATTCGCGCCGGTATACGATCGCATGATGCACGACGTCGACCGCAATGCGTGGACGGCGTATCTTGACGGATTCTTAAAGGAGCACGGCGCGCACACCGTTCTGGACTGCGCATGCGGGACCGGCGCCATGGCGATCGCGCTGTACAAGCTCGGCTATCACGTTACCGGCAACGACGTGTCGGCGGACATGCTGATGGAGGCGCGAAACAACGCGTTCAAGGCGGGCGCGAAAGGCGTGATCTTCATCTGTGAGGATATGCGAAAGCTCAAGCTCCATAAGCCCGTGGACGCGCTGATCGCGGTTTGCGACGGCGTGAATTATCTGACCGGCGCAAAGGACGCGGAGTCGTTCTTCCGTCACGCCGCGGACTGTCTGAAACCGGGCGGACTGCTGCTGTTTGACGTGTCCTCGCCGTATAAGTTCCGTCATGTGCTCGGCACGAATACCTTCACGGAGGAGACGGAGGAGTACGCCTATATCTGGAAGAACAATTACGATCCGAAAACGCGGCTTTGCGAAATGGATCTGACCGGGTTTATCAAAAACGGCGCGCAGTACGATCGCTTCCACGAAACGCATCTGCAGCGTGCGCATACCGAAACCGAGCTGAAACGTGCTCTGATTTACGCGGGATTCGGCACGGTCGCGGTATACGAAGCATTTACGAGGAAGCCGCCGAAACAAAACAGCGAGCGGTTCCAGTTTGTTGCAATCAAGGAGAACAACCATGCATAAAGATCTGATCATACACGGCATGCTCGCCGACCGTGCATTGCGCTTTGCGGCGATCGACGGTACCGAGCTTGTACGGGAAGCACAGCATACACATCATCTTTCGCGCGTCGCAACGGCTGCGCTCGGGCGTCAGCTTCTGATGACGTCGATGATTTCGTCGCTGCAGAAGAACGAAACCGACACGGTCACCACGGTCATCGCGGGGAACGGTCCGTCCGGCAACCTCGTATGCGTCGGCAGAAACGGCGGCACGGTCAAGGGCTACGCGACCGAGCCGGACGTGGAGCTCCCGCTGCGCGCGGACGGAAAGCTTGACGTGCGCGGCTATGTCGGAACAAGCGGCAAGCTTACGATGATCCGCGACCTCGGAATGAAGGAGCCGTACGTCGGCATGTGCAACCTGATCTCCGGCGAGATCGCCGAAGACTTTGCGCAGTATTTCACCGCGAGCGAGCAGCAGCCTTCGATCGTCTATCTCGGCGTACACGAAAACGCCGCGGACGGCTTTGTGACGGGCGCGGGCGGGCTTCTCATACAAACCATGCCGAACTGTCCGGACGAGGCGATCGAGCGCGTAATGGCGATCGCGGACCGCATTCCGAAGCTCGGCACGCGGCTTGCGGACGGGGAATCTCTCGAAGCGATCCTGAATGATATTTTTCGGGATCTTGACGCGGAGTTTACGAACCGTTCGCATCCGGCGTTCCTTTGCGACTGCTCGCGCGAACGGCTCGAACGGGCGTTGATCTCGATCGGCGCGAAGGAATTGAAGGAACTGATTGAGCAGGACGGCAAGGCGGAGCTGACCTGTCAGTTCTGCCGAAAGGCATATCAGTTTGACAAAGCGGCATTGGAAGCGCTTCTTTCGGAAGCGACCGACAACGGAGGAACGGATGAAGAATGATCGTGAAACGGGCGTGATCGTCCCGTTTCAGCAGAACGCGGAATTCTATTATCAGCGCGGAAACAGGTACTTATCGGAGACGGAGGATCTCGTCAAGGCCGAGCAGTACCTTAGAAAAGCGTACGAAATGGATCCGCAGCGCGAAGAATACATCCTTGCCTTTGCGGAGACGCTGCACCGCATGCACCGCTTTGAAGAAAGCCTCAGCGTTCTTCTGACCTCGCTCACCGAGGAGAATCAGAACTCTCCGGAGATCCTGTTCGGGATCGCGTCCGATTTTGTCGGGCTTGAAGAATTCCGCGCCGCGGAGCAATGCCTGAAGCTCTGCATCGATCACGATCCGAACGGTCCGTACACGGATCGCGCGCTCGATCTTTTGGAGCTGATCGAAGACGAGCCGGAACTCGAGACGCAGATCGGGCTGATGGGGCTTGAGGACATTGCACTGCTCGACACGATCCACCGCGCAAAGGCGCTGCACATCTCATGTACCGACGATTCCGGGCTGCAGATGTTGCTGTCCGTTTCCGACAAATATCCAGACAGTGAGATGCTCGACATGGAGATCGCCATGATGCAGTTTTCGCTGCGCGAATACGACGAGGCGAAAAAGCGGTTGTTCAACCTCTTCAAGCGCAACAGCAAGAGTGTGCGCGGAAACGCCTTGATGACGCTCATTTACCATGTGCAGAAGCAGGAACGGCAGGCGCTGGAGCAAAGCAAAAGCATTCTGATCGACGAGGAATGCTCGCCCGAGGAGCTCGGGTACGCCGCGCCGATCCTGATCGAGATCGGCGAGACCGAACGCGCGCAGCGCGCGCTGGAGCTTTTGCGCGATTCGCTGCCGTACGACGTCGAGATGCTGCATCAGCTGGCATTCTGCTATTATGTGCACGGCAGAAAGCGCGAGGCGGAGGCGATCTACGACGATCTCGTCGCGCGCGACGAAAGCGACACCGTTGCCGCGTACTATAAAAAGCATATCCGCGAGGATTCCGAAGCCGAGTTCAAGCGCAGCTGGACGATCAATTACGACGTTCCGGTGCACGAAGCCGTTGCGCGGCAGCGCCGCATCCGCGACGTCGCGACCGCAGGCGTCGAGGCGATTAAAAAGACGTGGGAGAACGACCGCGAATTCCGTTCGATCCTGAAATGGGCGCTGTACAGTCCCATGTCGCCGTCGATTCGCGGCACGGCAAAGATGATCTCGGTCATTCAGCTTCCGGAAACGGAGCGTCTGCTTCGCGCGTTTTTGATCCGGTTCGATCAGACCGACGAGGACAAACAGTTCGTATTCGGCGTGCTGCTCGGCATGGAGGCGCATCCGCCGTACTCGCTCTATTATCAGGGCGAATGGCAGTACGGCGTCGCAAAGCCGGTGCAAATTCCACAAAACCTTCCGGTCAGCTACGAGAGCGTCCTCGATCTGATCACGTCGTTCCGTGAGCTTCTTCACGAGGATCTGCGCTACCGTAACCTCAATGTGCCGGAACAGCTTTCCGACGTTTCCGTCCGGATCTTCTTTTTCTACCTTGCGTGCTTCCGCGATCGGAAGCTTCCGCACATCACACGGCAGCAGGAGGAGGCGTTCGCCGCCGCGTTCGTGCTGATGGGGCTCGGCGCGCTCAATGAAACGTCGATCAAGCCGGACGTCCTCATGGAAACCTACAACGTCTCGGAGCGGCGGCTTTCGAACGCGCTTCGCAAGATCTTCATGACGATGCATTCGGAAAAGGAGTCCTGACATGGAGTTTATCGCTACATCCAAGATCGGTCTCGAATCGACCGTCGCGTTTCAGCTGCACAAGCTCGGCATCCTCGACACCGAAACGCTCGACGCCCGCGTGAAGTTCAGCGGCGGGTATGAAGAAATGGCAAAGGCGCTTCTGTGGCTTCGGACTGCGGAACGGCTGTTGATGCCGGTCGGAACGTTTAAAGCAGACACCTTTGATTCGCTGTTCGAGCAGACGAAGGCGCTTCCGTGGAACCGGTATCTCCATCCGCAGACGAAGATCCACGTCAACGGCAAGAGCGCGAAAAGTACGCTGTTCTCGGTTTCGGACTGCCAAAGCATCGTGAAAAAGGCGATCGTCGAATCCTTGAAGGCGTCGTATCGCGTGACCTCCGTGCCGGAGACGGAGGAGGAGGTCATCGTCGAGGTCGGGATCTTGCGCGACGAGGTGACGCTTGCGCTCGACTGCTGCGGCGCGGGACTGTCACGAAGGGGATATCGCACCTATAACGTGCCCGCTCCGCTTTCGGAAACCCTCGGCGCCGGGCTCATTTTGCTCTCGCGCTTTTTCCCGGACACGCCCTTGATCGACCCGATGTGCGGCTCCGGCACGATCCCGATCGAAGCCGCCATGATCGCGAACAATATCGCGCCGTCGCAAAACCGTTCCTTTGCCGCTGAGCAATGGCGCTTTATCGATCCCGCCGTGTTCAAGCGGGCGAGAGAGGAAGCGCAGGACGTTCGGAAAAACGACAAGCTTTGCATTCTGGGAAGCGACATCGATCCGCATTGCATCGATCTTTGCAAAAAGCACGCGAAGAAAGCGGGCGTGATGCTCGACTGGAAGGTGCGTCCCGTAAAGGAGCTGTCGACCGAATGGCACAACGGCGTGCTGATCTGCAACCCGCCCTACGGCGAACGGCTGTCCGACGAGAAATCCGTCAAAGCGCTGTACCGTGAAATGCACGGCGTGTTCGAACGGATCCCGGATTGGCAGATCAACGTCATCACCTCTAACCGCGATTTCGAAAAGCTCTACGGCGAACCCGCAAACAAACGCAGAAAGCTTTCGAACGGCGGCATGGTCTGTACGGTATATCAGTATTACGCAAAACATAAATTTGAATGAGACGCCGAATAATCGGCGTCTCAGCGTGTCAAAAAACCTTTTGACACGCTGAGCAGGCTGTTGATAAGGGTG
>CALGGM010000136.1 GCA_937915925.1 uncultured Clostridia bacterium
GCCACCCTTATCAACAGCCTGCTCAGCGTGTCAAAAGGTTTTTTGACACGCTGAAGCACCGCGGGTGCGGTGCTGTAAAGACTCAGTCGTCGGTTTCCAGAAGCGCTGCGGCGAACTCGTCCGCGTCGAAGCGTTTGAGATCGTCGATCCCCTCGCCGACGCCGATGAAGCGGATCGGCACGTGCAGCATGTCGGAAATCTGCACGGTCACGCCGCCCTTTGCGGTGCCGTCGAGCTTCGTTAAAATCACGCCGGTGAGCTCGCAGACCTCAAGGAACGCTTCCGCCTGCGCGACGGCGTTCTGACCGGTCGTGGCGTCGAGCACCAGCAGCACCTCGCACGGTACGTCCGGAAGCTCTCTTGCGATGACGCGGCGGATCTTATTGAGCTCGTTCATGAGGTTCTTCTTGTTGTGCAGCCGTCCCGCCGTGTCGACGAGCAGCAGATCGCAGCCCTTTGCGCGATAGGACGCGATCGCGTCGAACACGACCGCCGCCGGATCCGCGCCCTCCTGATGGCGCACCATCGGCACGTTTGCGCGGTTTGCCCATTCGCCTAACTGCTCGGCAGCCGCCGCGCGGAACGTGTCCGCCGCCGCGATCATGGGTTTTCTGCCGGCTTGCGCATACTCGTTTGCGATCTTGCCGATCGTGGTGGTCTTGCCGACGCCGTTCACGCCGACGATCAGAAGCACCGCGGGACCCTCGTCAGCCATAAACGGCTTATCGGTTTTCACCGCGTCCGCGATCAGCGATTCAAGTGCCTTCTTTGCGTCCGCGCGCTCCTTGAGCTTGTCCTCTCTGACCTTGTCGCGAAGCCCGTCCAAGAGCCGTTCCGCGGTCTCCATGCCCATGTCGGCAAGGATCATGGCTTCCTCAAGCTCTTCATAGAAGTCGTCGTTGATGCCGTCCTTGTTGAACAGGGTCGAGAACCAGTTGTTGGTCTTGTGCAGACCTTCCTTGAGCTTGGAAAACCAGCCCTTCTTTTCTTTCTTTTCCATTATGCCGTTTCTCCGAATCTTGCCGAGACGATGCTCGAAATTCCTTTTTCCTCCATCGCGACGCCGTAGAGCGTGTCGCAAACCTCCATGCTGCCCTTGCGGTGCGTGATGATGATAAACTGCGTCTGATCCGAATACGCCTTAAGGTAGTCCGCAAACTTCGACACGTTCGCCTCGTCGAGCGAGGTCTCGATCTCATCGAGCACGCAGAACGCCGGCGCTTTCAGCCGAAGCATTGCAAACAGCAGCGCGATCGCCGTCAGCGCGCGTTCGCCGCCGGAGAGCAGCGAGAGAAGCTGCAGCTTCTTTCCCGGGGGCTGTGCGATGATGTCGATGTCGCAGTTTAAGACGTCGTTCTTGTCCGAAAGCCGAAGCTCCGCGTGTCCGCCGCCGAACAGCTCGGAGAACGTTTCCGTGAAGTTGCTTTGAATTTTCTGAAACTCCAGAATGAACGTCTGCTCCATCGTTTTGGTGAGCTGTCCGATCAGCGTATACAGATCGGTCTTTGCCTTTTCAAGATCGTTGTACTGGGTACTGAGCGCCTCGTGCCGTTCGGACACCGTGCGGTAATCCTCGATCGCCGAAACGTTGATGTCGCCTAAGCCCTTGATCTCGGTCTTCAGCGCATTGACCCGCTGCTGCGTCGCGCCGACCGCGATGTCGCGCCGCAATGCCTGCGCATTCTCGTAGGTCAGCTCGTACTCCTCCCAGATGCGGTCCGCGCTCGCCTTGAGCTCCATTTCGATGCGGCTCTCGGAAAGCTCGTTTTTATGCTTGCGCTCGCCGAGCGTGCGATAGCTTTCCGCGAGGCTGTCGCGCTCGCGGCGGTACTGGCTTAAAAGCTCGTTGATGCGCATGCGCTCGGCTTCGAGCTTGGTCTGCTCCTCCTTGGCGCGGTTCAGCTCCTCCTGCTCGCCCGAGATGCTCTTTTCCATTTCGGACAGCCGTGCATTCGCGGTCTCCACCGCGTCTTGAAGCGTTTTGAGCTCCGCTTCAAACGACTGCACGCGCTGTTCGGTCAGCGCCAGATCGCGCGAGAGCCGGTGATGCTCCGTTCGCCTTGCATCCTCTTCCTTTTCGAGCGCGGTGAGCTTGATGCGGCTTTCGGTCAGCGCGTTCACGCGAAGCTCGCGCGCGTTCTTTGCCTCCGCGATCGCAAGCTGTTCCTTGCGGATGTCCTCGGTACTCGAAAGGTTCTGCTTCTGAATATCGTCCTCGACCGACGCCGCCGACGCGCGGCGGTTCTCGATGTCGCGAATGCTTTCCTTGACGTCCTCGCGTTCGTCCAAAAGCTCCTGCACCGCTTCCTCGGCTTCTTTCAGATCGCGTTCGATGATCTCGCGCTGTTCCTTTAATCTGACCAGCTCCAGCTCGTCGCCATGCGCCGCCGCAAGGAACGCGTCGATCTGCGTGTCTTTTAAAAGCATTTGCTTCTTCTGCGCTTCGATCTCCGCCTGCTTCTTCTCGACCGCCTTCTCCGCCGCCTTCAGCTGCTTCTGGATCTCCGCGACCTCGCGCTCGCGCCCGAGCAGGTTGAAGCCGGATTTCTTGAGGCTGCCGCCCGTCATCGTGCCGCCGGTGGACAGGAAGTCGCCCAAGAGCGTTGCGATGTGGAACGCGTTTCTGGATTTCTTGCGCAGCGCGATCGCCGTGTCGAGCGTTTCGGTGATGACCGTGCGCCCCAAAAGATACTCCGCAACGACGTCCAACCGCTTATCGCATTCGATGAGCTCGCTCGCAAGCCCGACCACGCCGGGCTCCTTTAAAAGCGCGCGCTCCTTTTCGGAAAGCGGGTTCGGATTCAGCAGCGTGATCGGCAAAAGCGTCACCCTGCCGAGGTCTTCCCTTCGCGCGTACTCAATGACCGTTTTCGCGTCCTCAGCGCTGTTTACGACGATGTTTTGAAGCGATCCACCCAGTGACATGCCGATCGCGGTTTCGACTTTTTTCGGCACTTTCAGAAGCTCGGCGACCGGTCCCACGATGCAGCGCTTTAATTCTTCGTTCGATTCCGACGCCTGCAGCACCGCGCGGACGCTGTTCTGATAGCCCTCGTGCGAGCGCACCATTTCGCGCAGTACATGCGCGCGCGACGAAAGCGCGCCGACGTTCTGCTCGTTCACGCGAAGCTCCGCCTGCAGCGCGAGGAAATCCGATTCCATTTCGAGCCGTTCCCGCTGCGCCGTCTTGCGCTCGGTGATGTGCTCGTTCATTCTTGCCGCCTGCGCGTCGACCGTTTTTCCCGCCGCTTCGGATTCCGCTTTCAGCGCGTCGACCTTTTTACGCGCTTCGGTCTCCTCGCCGTCGATCGCGCTCAAACGGTTCTTCAATGCCGCCGCCATCGTGTCGAAGCGGGAAAGATCGCTCTTTGCGTCCGCAAGGCGGTTCATCGCCTCCATGACCGCCGCCTTCTGCGTCTCCACCGACGCCTCGCGGCTTGCGATCGCCTCGTCGATGTGCTGGATCTCTTCGGTCTCCTTTGCGATCGATTCGGTCAGCGCGGCAAGCGCCTCCACGTCGGCGTTGCTCCGCTCGTTTTCGGCGATCTGCGCCTTTAATTCCTCGCAGGCACGCAGCGCGCCGTCGCGCTCCGCGCCCACGCGCACGATCTCCTTTTTGGAATGCTCGCGCCGCTCAACGAGAAGATTGCTTTCGCCGACGTGCGATTCCACGCCGGACAGCATTTCGATGACCTTGTTCTGCTGCGCGCTCGCGCGTTCGTCGATCTCGCGCACCTGCGCTTCGAGCGCAAGCGTCTGCTCGCCGAGCGTGCGGTTCTTTTCCTCGTTCACGGAAAGCTCCGTGTCGATCGCCGCGGTCTGCTCCGAAAGCACCTTCATGCGCTCGCGGATGCGGTCGCTGTTGTATAAAAAGAGGTTGACCTCGAGGTCCTTGAGTTCTTCGCGAAGCTTTAAATACGCCCGCGCCGTCGCGCTCTGCTCCTTCAACGGTTCGAGCCGTTCGCCGAGCTCCTTCAGCGTGTCCGCGATGCGCTCCATGTTGCGCTCGGTGTTGTCAAGCTTGCGCTCGGCTTCCTCCTTGCGTACGCGATAGCGCATGACGCCCGCCGCCTCCTCGAGCGCGGTTCGCCTGTCGCCGGATTTATTCGAAAGGATCTCGTCGACCCTGCCCTGCGAAATGATCGAGTACCCGTCCTTGCCGATGCCGGTGTCGCGGAACAGCTCGGAAATATCCTTTAAGCGGCAGTTCCGTCCGTTCAGCACGTATTCGCTCTCGCCCGAGCGGAACATGCGCCGCGTGACCGCGACCTCCTCAAAGTCCGTGGGCAGCAGATGATCGCTGTTGTCGAACGTCAGCGTGACCTCGCACATCGACTGCGGCTTGCGCTTCTGCGTGCCGTTGAAGATGACGTCCTCCATTTTCGAGCCGCGCAAAGCACGCGCGCTTTGCTCGCCGAGCACCCAGCGCACCGCGTCGGAGATATTGCTTTTCCCGCTTCCGTTCGGTCCGATGACCGCCGTAATGCCCGAGCCGAATTGAAGCTCAGTCTTTTTCGCGAACGATTTGAAGCCGGAGATGTCCAGTCGTGTCAGTCTCATTTTGCCGATAACCTCGATAACGCCTGCTGGGCTGCCGCCTGTCCCGCGCTCTGCTTGGAATGTCCCTTGCCCTCGCCTAAGACCTCGCCGTCGAGCACCGCCTGCATCGTAAACGTCTTGTCGTGATCCGGACCCGTTTCGCCGACGAGCCGATAGCTCACCTGCTTGCCGTGGGTTTTTGCGTGGATCAGCTCCTGAAGGCGCGTCTTATGATCCTTTTCAAATACGGGTTTAGAAAGATCCAGCAGCGAAAGCACGTAGCGGTGGATAAACGCCTTTGCGGGCTCCAGTCCGCCGTCCATGAAGATCGCCGCGATCACCGCTTCGAACGCGTCGGACAGGATCGAGGGCTTTTCTCTGCCGCCGCTCGCGTCCTCGCCGCGTCCCAAAAGCAGGTATGCCCCGAGCCCGATCTCCTTTGCCGCCGAATACAGCGCGGTCTCGCAGACGATCGACGCGCGGTTCTTGGTAAGCTCGCCCTCCTGCATGTTCGGAAAGCGGTAAAAGAGCTCCTCGGACACGCAGAGCTCCAGAACGGCGTCGCCCAAAAACTCCATGCGCTCGTTGTCGCCGCCGTCGCCGGGGACATAGGATGAGTGCATCAGCGCGCGCCGAAGCAGCTCCGGCTTTTGAAACGTGTAGCCGATACGGTTTTGCAATTCGGTTAAATGTTCTCTTGTCAGCATTTCCCTTTACCAAAAAACCCGCACCGATCGTGCGGGTTCGGTTCGACCAAAAGATAGCTTATTTCTTCAGATAACGAAGAATATCGCCGACGGTCTGCACTTTGGGCAGTTCTTCATCGGGGATCTCGGTGTCGAATTCCTGTTCCATGTCCATGACCAGCTCGACCACATCCAGAGAATCCGCATGCAGATCCTCAACGAGGTTAGACTCCATCGTAATGGTCTTGGGATCAATGTCCAGCTGTTTGCCGATGATCTCGCAGATTTTTTCGAATTCCATGATAACTCCCTTCCGTCAAAAAGACGATTCGATGACTTGATTATTTTACCGAAAAAGCGCGGTTTTGTCAATCCTCAATGTTCAGCGTCTCCGCGAACTTGCCGATCTTTTCGGTCACGCCGCCGCGCACGAGCCGCGTCGCCTGCAATAGGCACACCTTGACGGACTTCGCGTCGGAGCTTCCGTGCCCCTTGATGATGCCGCCGTTGATGCCCAAGAGAGGCGCGCCGCCGTATTCCGTATAGTCCAGCTTCTTTTTGAGCTGCGCAAACGAGGGCTTTCCGATCAGCCCCGCAAGCTTGCCGCGAGGCGTTTCCATCAGCGTTTGCCTGAGCATCGTGCTGATCCACTTTGCCACGCCCTCGGTCGTTTTCAGCATGACGTTGCCGTCAAAGCCGTCGCACACGAGCACGTCAACCGCGCCGGATGTGAGATCGCGCGCCTCGACGTTGCCGATGAAGTTCAACCCCTCGACTGCTTTCAGACGCTGATGCGCTTCCTTCGCGAGCAAATTGCCCTTCTCCTCCTCCGTGCCGTTGCAAAGAAGTCCCACGCGCGGGTTCTTGACGCCCTCGACCTGTTCAAGGTACGCCGCGCCCATCAAAGCAAACTGCACAAGATACCCCGGCTTACAGTCCGTGTTCGCGCCGCAGTCGATGATCTCGGTCACCGTGCCCGCCGTCGTCGGAATCAGCGTGGCAAGCGCCGGACGCTTGATGCCCTTATGCCTTCTGACGATCAGCGTCGCGCCGGTCAAAACCGCACCGGTGCTGCCCGCCGAAAAGAAGCAGCCCGCTTCCTTGTCGCGCACGCATTCCAAAGCCTTTACAAGGCTCGAATCCTTCTTTTTGCGGATCGCCTCGGTCGGATGCTCGCCCATCCCGATCGTCTCGGTCGTATAGACCGTCTCGATGCGGTCCGAAATCTCCGGATGCGCCTCCGAAAACGGCTTCAACGCCGCCTCGCTTCCGAACAGTCGGAGGTTCACGCCCTCCGCTTCCTTCTCATTCAAGAATGCCAGAACGCCGTCCAGCACACACTTCGGCGCATTGTCGCCGCCCATCACGTCAACTGCAAGCTTCATATGCTCCCTCGCTCATAAAAATGATACGATTCTCTGAATCGATTTAACTGTAGTATTATACCCCAATCGCCGACGCAATGCAAGAAAAAACGGAAACGCGTGTGCATTTCCGTTTGATACCGTTTTACGGTTCCTGCTCCATCCTGCCGTCCTTCATCATCAGCACCTCGTCCGCTTCGGCGGCGATCTCGAGATCGTGGGTCACGATGATGACGCAGCGGTTCTCCTCATGCGCAAGACGCAGGAGGATCGAAACAACCTGATCGCCGTTGGTGATGTCGAGGTTGCCGGTCGGTTCGTCGGCAAGGATCAGCTCGGCGTTCGACGCGATTGCCCTTGCGATCGCCACCCGCTGCTGCTCGCCGCCGGACAGACGGCTCGGCAGGCGCGTAAACTGCGCGTCTGAGATGCCGACCGAGCGCAGCGCGTCCTCGGCGCGTTTTTTCGCCTCCGCCGACGGGACGCCTTTGAGCTTCAGCGGGTACATCACGTTTTCGATCGCCGTCAACAGAGGGAACAGATTCAGGCTCTGATAGATCATCGCGGCGCTGTCGCGGCGGTACGCGTCGCAGTCGAGCGTGCGAAGCGGCGTTTCCCGAAACAGCACCTCGCCCTCCGTCGGGTGTTCGAGCCCGCCGAGCATGGACAATAGCGTCGTTTTGCCGCTGCCGCTTTTGCCGACGATTGCGTACGCCTTTCCGGTCTCGAACGCGCAGGAGACGTTTTTCACCGCGTCCACCTTTTGAAAGCGGTTTACATAGGAGAATGAAACATTGTCAGCTTTTAAGATTTCCATCGTTTTTTCCTTTCCGGATCATTCCTGTTCGCGTAAAAGCTTCGTCGGCGAAACCGACGCGGCGCGGAGCACGGCGACCGTACAGCCGAGCGCATAGAGTAAAAACACGGCAACCGCCGGGATCGGTGCGCGGAACGCCGCCCCCGCAATTCCGCATGCCGCGAGCGGCAAGGTCAGCTGTTCCGACAGCGCCGCAAGGATCAGCCTTCGCTTTGTCATGCCGACGCTTCGCATCAGCGCATAGGTATTGCTTTCGTTGCGCGTCGCGATAAAGCCGAGCAACAGACCCGCGGCAAGCGCCAGCGCAAATGTGATCGGGATCAGATAGCCCGCGCGCCGGATGTTGCTTTCGATCGCCGCCACGGTCGTTTTCAGATCCCCGTCGTGCACGGTCAGGGCAAAGGAATGCGTCCGCGCCTCGGCGTACGGATCCACCGCATCGAACACCTCCGACGCGGCTTCCCGTAGCTCATCGAGCTTCGTGTTGTCCTTTGCAAGGAACGACAGCGCATCGACCTTGCCGCCATCGGAAACGGTTTCGCAAAGCCGCATGCCGGTCTGAAACGGGATAAAGATCTCCTCGCCCGTGCCGCGATAGTAGCCCGCCGGGGTCAGATCGACCCGGATTGACGTCTCTTTGACAAACTGATGATTCGCGCGCGGGTCGCGTACCATGCCGGAGACGGTCCCGCCCGAAAGCGCCAGATACGCCTCCTCGGAGATCAGGCAGATATCCTCGTCGGATTCGAAGAAATCCTCCGAAAACAGCGTAACGCCTCCGCCGCGCGCCGGATCGAGCCTGTCCGCGCATTCCTGCCGTGTAACGGCGATGAGCGGGACCGAATCGTTCCACAGCAGATTCTTCGTGATGCGCGGCTCCTTTACGTACGCGGGCAGCCGATAGAACCTTTCGTCCGTCACAGCCGAGACCGCGCCGTAGCCCATGCGCAGATTGTCCGCCTGCGTACCGGTGACGTCGGTCACGACGCAAAGCACCTCTGCGGAATCGTAAGCGTTTGACAGCGACTGCGCCTGCCTCTGCCGATAGGCGGAAAGATAGCACGCCGTCGCCGCAAGGAACGCGCAGACGAGCAGCGCGACGGTCTGCTTTCCCGGCGCGCGCAGAATACGTTTCAATGCAAACGGACTCATATCATTTCCTCAACAGCTTTCTGACGGTTTGTTTCGCCGTACACGCCGCCTGCACCCATAGGGCAAGCGCGGCGGCAGCGATCTCCACGGCGGCGGCAAGCGCAAGCATCCATACCTCCGTTTTGCTCTCGGTCAGCATTTCCGAAAAGAGCCCGTCGGAGCTGGACAGCTTCGCCTGCGATACGGTCAGTGCGGCGAGCCGATCGGACACGAGCTCCGATACGACGCCGGACAGCGCCGTGCCGAGAACGACGCCGAGCACGGCAAGGATCAGTCCGCTGACGAACAGGTACCGCCGCGCCTCCGTCTGCTTTGCGCCGAGCGATCGCATCACGCCGAGCGTTTTTCTCTCAAGCCCCTGATAAAGCAGCATGTACGCGGCAAAGATCAGCACCGCCCCGAAAGCCGCGATCAGGGCAAGCTTACGTGCGGAAGCTATGATCGCGTCGATCGCCTTTTTCGCGTTGTCATACCCCTGATCGAAGCAGAGAAAGGTGTGCTCGCCAAGACCTTTGGTATAGGTTCGGATGATCTTCCCGGGAACGGGTTCATGCTCGACGTACTCGCTGTCGGCAGCGATCTGCTCCGTAAAGCTCTCGATGCTGCCGTTTTTCAGAACGATCGACAGATACAGCCCGTTTACCATGCCGGGGACGATGATCGGCTCCTCGACCGTCAATGTCCCGCTTTCCAGGATATTCCCGTCTGCGTCCACGGTATAGCCTGTGTGCGTTTTTTCCTCATAGCCCAAAAGGATCGACGGTCCGCCGAGCGCGTCCGAGATCTGCGCGCCGCGCGGCATGAAGACCGTATTCGGCGTGAAGGAGCAAAGGCTGTCCTCCCACTCGTTCTCCTGCCGATAGAGCCCGACGACGGTGAAGGATTCCTCTGCCCGCGGCTCCTCGTTGTAGAACGGGATCTGCCCAAGCCCCGGGTTGTTCTCTCCGCTGCGCTCGATTTGATCGTAGCTCGAGAATACGGAGCTGTTGCCCTGCTCGGTCCCGACCGCCGCCCGAAACTGTGAAACGGTCAGCGTGTCCCCGACGGAAAGCCCCGCGGCGCGCGCGACGCTTTCGTTCAGGATCAGAACTTTAGCGCCGGTTTCGTACTCCTCCTTTGTGAACGTCCTGCCCTCGACGATGTTCGATTTGCCTGTGACGAAGCTGTACATGCTCTCGATGCAGTTTGTGCCGAGGACCGGGAAGCTGTGAAGGCTCATCTCATTCCTGTTTGCGAGCGCTCCCCAATAGGGATCCTCCAAAAGTTCCTCCACGGTGCCGGTCCATTCCGCCGCGACGGGCGTGCGGTTTTCGCGCGTGAGCAGCTTTGTTTCCGCGCCCATATCGACCGCGGGATCCTCGCCGCGTTCGGGAATCAGCTCCGGCACGGTGTTGATGGACAGCTCGTACTCGGACCGATAGCAGACGAGCGAATCGCCCTCTTCAAAGCAGCTGAACAGCCCGCCCGCCGCATTCTCATACAGGATGTGCGGCGCGAGCGGCACGCCCTGATCGGGCATGGGGTCCTCATCCATGCTGCAGACCACCGGATCGTATTCTCCGTAGATCACGTAGCGCGAACCGACCTTGAAGAAGGCGCCCTCGGTTTCATCGAACACGGGGAATCGCACGCGCACCTTTCCGGTGTAGAGCGCATCATCCTTGACGGTCTTCGGAAACAGCGGGTAATCGGGATGCATGGAAAGGACGTCGTCGACGTTCAGAAGCGCGCAGCAATACTTTTCGCCCACGCGCGCGCCGTGCCCGAATGCGGAAAGATCGTTGAAGGCGGTGCTTTCATACGGCGCCTCCCATACACGCTCGACCGTGCCGAGAATGAGCACATTTCGATAGCTGTCGCTGCCCTTCCCTTCGTTTCTGAAATTGCCGAAGAAATCCTCGAGCCCGATCCTTGCGTCCAGCGCCGGAATATACGCGCCGGAAAAGTACCGTAAATCGACGTTCTTTACCTGCGGCAGCGAGCGAAGATACTCGATATCCTCCTCATAGAGCAAAAACCGTCCGGGGCTGAACGAGAACGTGCCGTCCGCGCCCCTCTCCAGCTTCGCGTTCTGCAGGGCAATCGTGGTCTGCCTCTTCTCCAACGCGTCCGGCACGCCCTTCGCCGAAGCAAAGAGCGACACACCGACGCCCACGATCGCGGAGGCAAGCATGATCACCGCAAGCCATACCGCCGTTATGACCGGTCTTCTGAAGATCCGTTTTCCGATATCCAAATCGTGTCACCTCCCTATGCATTCTCCTCTTGCCTCTGTTATACTATATCCGCGCATAGTTGTCAATGCTATATATTGATTTTTAACAAATATTGTGATATGATAGCGGCATTAAAAAGAAATTGTTGCCAAAGCGGCGGATTTCGGAGTATACTGTGGGTCGGAGGCGAAAGAAACACTTGCCCGATACCGGTCATTCGTTCATATCGTATTTCAAGCGAGCGACAAGCCCGCTTGTTGTGCTGCGGTTTCTGTCCGAAAAACCGATGTACGGCTACGAGATCTCCGCGGAGCTCAAGACCCGCAGCGACGGCAAGTACATGATCTCCATTCTATACCCCGTCCTGTACCGACTTGAGGAGCAGGGATATATCGAGATCTCCGCAACCGAGGTCGCCGAGGGCAGAGCAAGAAGCTATTATTCGATCACGGACGCAGGACGCGCCTATCTTGAAAAGACGGAAAAGGAATACCTCGAAATCTCCAAGACCTTCGAGGCATTGATGAAATAGCCCTTCGATTTTTTCATCCGTTAAAAAACCGCATATTTCCCAAATTGTGTCAGTGTTTACACGCGTGACACAGTTTTGTTGCATCTATTAGCTATAATGCCATTATCGGGAAAACGGGAGGGCATGATGATGAAACGAATTCTTTGCGCCGTGTTTGCGCTTTTGCTGCTTTGTGGCTGCGGATCTGCATCGACGGAAACGACGGTGCGAGCCGAAGCGGTTCCGTTCCTTCTTTCGGAGCACTGCGACACCGTTTGGGCGGACGCAGTGCAGCAATTGGAGATCGATCCGGACGGACAGGCAACGATGCGGTTCAACGGGTTTTGGATGGCCCTCACGCAAGCGGAAGACAACGCCTGTGCGCTGACCGTGGAGCTTTCCGAGAATCGTTACAGCCCGCCGGTGTACGGACTGCGCGTTGCCAAATTGTTTCTGTTTTCGGACGGCACGTCGGTTCGCGCAAAAATCGCTGAGGACCCCTACGGCGTATTCTCAGAGCTGAATGGCGACGATCTCCGATTTTCCCATCTGGAGACGTATCGGGAACACCATCCATATCGGGGTCCCTCCCTCTATCCGTCCGATAACCCCGGAGAACAGCCGAATACGGATTGGAAGATGTGGGTCAATATCGGAGAAAAGGATGATCTGCTGCTTCTGCACAGCGATGAAAACGGTCTGGTGCGCGGCACATGGGAGCACGGGATCGTCCGCGACGGAGGAAAAACCCCATCGGAATCCGTGACGCCCTGCGCGCTTCTGACGAACAGAACCGCCGCAGCGATCGTGACATATGGCGAGGACGGCTACGGCGAGGTGCTGCTGTTCGGAAAGAATGTCGGTGCGGACTATTACAACGAAAAAGCATACAACTATTCCTCCCTGCGGCTGCGTCCGGCGTATTGTGCATTCGGCACGGCGATGCCGAAAGCATGGTATGGAAACACGGAGACGGGCGTTCTTTGGATCACGCGGGATGAGGAAGCCTACTATGCGATGTCTGAGAAAGGCGATTATACGTCCGTCATGGGCGTCGATCAGATCGTTGCCGATTATTATCTGACCCGCGGCGGATGGACGCCGGTCGGCGAGCAGGAGAACTACGATATCCTGCGCATGTATCAAAAGGACGGCGAAGTGCTTGCGATCGTGTTTGACGAAGCGGAAACGGATTTCGGGTTAAGCTACTGCGCGGTAGGCTATGTCGGCTACAATCCCGACGGCTCCGTGAAAAGCTGGGGCGGGCTGAAACCGTTCGATCACACGCTTGTGGATCAATACGAGTATCGCCACGGCGAATCCGATTTTCAATCGGTGTGCGACATAGAAGGATACTATTACGGCGAACACGGGTGTTTGTATTTTACGGACGATATGCGTTCGGTCTACGTCGCGTCGTGGGCGGGCGACATTGTCTTCTCCGTCAAACCGCTCCTGCCGAGCGACAGCGGGGAGCGACCAGATGATATGAGATAAGGGAAGATGCGCTCTTCCCTTTTTGCTGTCTGTTCCGGGTGTGTTTGTGCGAGGGTGCGGGCGTCCGGAGGACGCCCCCTACGATTCCGCACATCCTGTAGGGACGACCATTGGTCGTCCGTATTTGCATTGCGGGGAGATCCTTCGGCTTCGCCTCAGGATGACACACAAAGGAGCGGAACAGGACCGACGCCGTTGTTTTGTAACGCAGCGGGCGGATACGATCCGCCCCTACTGGGTAATATTCGAGCTCCCCTGACAAGGGGAGCTGGCGGCGCAGCCGACTGAGGGGTAGTCTATCTCCGATCGTCGCGGACGGTGTGAATGACATAGGGCTTGGGGTCGGTGATCGCCTCGCGCATGAAGTCCGGGTAGAGCGTGATCGGATCGTCCGGCGCGACCCATTGGAAGCGTTCGACGCCGTCGCCGATGTGATCGGATTTGAGCGCAAAGTCCTCCGGCACGTTCATATAGAAATAGAACGCGAGCTCATAGACCGACTTGCCGAACTTCTCCGGATTATCGTTGATAAAATAGACCTCGTTGACGTACCCGAGGCGATCGACCGAAAGCGTATACCCCGTCTCTTCGAAGACCTCGCGCACGATCGCCTGTTCCGCTGTTTCGCCGAACTTGATGCGCCCGCCGACCGAATAGCAGTAATCGCCGAATTGGGTCTTGACCATCAGCGCCCTGCCGTCTTTGACGATGATCGCGCCGACGCGGATGTTCAGAAGTCCGTCCCCGCACGGGACGCACATGTCGGGTCCGTAAGTGTTTTCCATAGAATGCTCCTTTCTATCACGTTTTGACTACCCTCCCGCCTCATTTCATTCGGCGCCCTCCCCGATAAAGGAGGGTCAGAAGGATACCATATCCACCTCCCCTTGTCAGGGGAGGTGTCAGGCTGTCGCAAAAGGGGCAGACCATTTGCGGCGAGATATTACAAATGAATACTGGCAGGAAGAAAGGGCGCAGAGACGCCCTTTCTTTCCATTATTTCGCCGCAAATTATCCGCGTTTTCGCTCGGTCGCATACTCCAGTATAGCTCCGTCGCGAAAACGCGAATTCTGCCACCCTTATCAACAGCCTGCTCAGCGTCAGCTGACGAAAGGGTAGTTCTCACGCCGCATATGCGGCATATCGCATTTGCGAAGCAAATATATCGTGCGGATGACCCGCATATCGTGCTGTGCTGACAGCATATCGCACTGCAAAAAACGAGATGGCTTCGCCGCGATATGCCCTGCGGGCACGATATTCCTTCGGAACGATATACGCCTTCGGCGTACATAAAACACGAGGGCGTTGGGAAAATCCCAACACCCTCAAACTTTGTGGTGCTCCCGCTCGGGAAGCTCCGATCCGGTATGCTCCGAACGGGCAATCATGGACTTACGCGTTTTCTTCCATGTTGATGACTTCTCTGCCATCGTAATAGCCGCAGTTCTTGCAGACCGTGTGCTGTGCTTTCAGCTCGTGGCACTTCGGGCACTCGACGAGGTTGGGCGCGAACGCCTTGGAATTGTTCGCTCTGCGCGAATCTCTTCTCGCCTTCGACGTTTTTCTCTTGGGTACTGCCATGATTACACCTCCTTATTATCGTTCAATAATGATCCGAGCGCGGACAGCCGCGCGTCGATTCTGGATTTTTGGCAATCGCATTGCCCTTGGTTCAGGTTTGCGCCGCATACGGGACAAAGCCCCTTGCACGATTCGCTGCAGACTGCGGTCATCGGCATCTCCAAAAAGAGATTGTCGAAAAACGCTTCCTTAAGATCGAGCTTTTCGCCCTCGTAGGGATAGAGCTCGTCGTCCGCGGTCTTGTAGATCGAACGGACGAACCGCTCGGTAAACGAGAACGCAAGCGTCTTGACCATCGGACTACCGCATCGCGCACAGGTCGTTTCGTACGACGCCTCGGCGTCCGCATCCACGCGGAAGGTTTTTCCGTCGTAGACGTAGGATCCGACAAGCTTCGCCGTCCCGACAAACGTGACGGTTTCGCCCGCGTATTCCTGCGGATCGAGCGTACCTTCCCACGAGATGGGAAACGGTTCGCCCACGCGTCGCAATGCTTCATTTACCGATACAACCATATGCAACCTCAAAATGAACCAAACGTTATTTTAACCGTTCCGACGCCGTTTGTCAACAGCTTTCTTCGCATGTTTTCCGTTTTTCTTCGGGATTTCGCCTCTCTTTTGCGAATTCCGTCCGCGAGGATCGGGTTCGCGCGTCCGCTCCGGCGGGACCAGCGCGTCCCGTCCCGTGCCGATCAGATCCTCGCGCCCCGCAAGCTTCAATGCCTTTCGCACCGTGCGGAAGTTCGACGGCAGAAAATACTGCATCAGCGCACGCTGCATCGCCTTCTCGTCGGGGTCCTTTGGCACATAGACCTTCTGCATCGTTCTCGGGTCGAGCCCGGTGTGATACATGCAGGTCGAAACCGTCCCCGGCGTCGGGTAAAAGTCCTGCACCTGCTGCGGACGGTGTCCCGTCTTCTTGAGATAGAGCGCAAGCTCGATCGCGTCCGAAAGCGTGCAGCCCGGGTGCGAGCTCATCAAATACGGCACAACATACTGCTTTTTGCCGAGCCGCCCGTTCATGCGCTCGTAGCGACGGATAAACTCCTCATAGAGCGCGTGCGGCGTCTTGTTCATGTAATAGAGCGTGCGGTCCGCGATATGCTCCGGCGCGATCTTCAGCTGCCCCGAAACGTGGTGCTCGCACAGCTCACGAAGGAACGCGTCGCTCTTGTCGTACAGCACGTAGTCAAAGCGCACGCCGCTGCGGATGAAGACCTTTTTCACGCCCGACACGGCGCGAAGCTTCTTTAACAGTGCGACGTAATCCTCGTGGCTGACCTCCAAGTTCTGACAGCGCTCATAGCCGATGCACGAGCGGTTTTTGCACACGCCGCTTCTGAGCTGCTTCTGGCACGCGGGCTTTCGGAAATTCGCAGTGGGTCCCCCGACGTCGTGGATAAAGCCCTTGAAGTCGGGATCCTTTGTCATCGCACGCGCTTCCTTCAAGATCGATTCGTGGCTTCTTGCAGAGATCACGCGTCCCTGATGGAACGTCAGCGCGCAGAAATTGCAGCCGCCGAAGCACCCGCGGCACGACGCGATCGAAAACTGCACCTCGTCGATGGCGGGGATCTTCTCGCGGTACGACGGATGCGGACGGCGGGTAAACGGCAGCGCGTACACCGCGTCCATCTCCTCGGTGGAAAGCGGCGGCTGCGGCGGGTTCTGCACAAGATACCCCTTCTCGTGCGCCTGCATGAGTTGCTTCCCTCGGATCGCGTCCTGCTCCTCGAACTGGGTCTTGAACGCCTCGGCATACTTGCGCTTGTCGGAAGCGACCTCGCTGTACGACGGAAGCAGGATCGCGTTCGGGCATTCGGACGGGTCGTTCACGCGAAAGCATGTCCCTGCGATATTGCGAATCTCATGCACGGGCGTACCCGCGTCCAACGCGTCGGCGATCGCAACAACGCTGCGCTCCCCCATCCCGTACATCAAAAGGTCCGCGCCTGCGTCATACAAAATCGAATGGCGCACGCGATCGTCCCAGTAATCGTAATGCGCAAAGCGGCGAAGGCTTGCTTCGATGCCGCCGATCAGCACCGGCACGTGCGGGTACGCCTCGCGGCAGCGGTTCGCGTACACGATCACGGCGCGGTCGGGGCGCTTGCCCGCTCTGCCGCCCGGCGTGTAGGCGTCGTCGCTTCTTCTGCGCTTGGCTGCCGTGTAGTGATCGACCATGGAATCGAGATTGCCCGCCGACACTAAAAAGCCGAGTCTCGGCTTTCCGAACGCGCGAAACGCCTCAACGTCGTGCCAGTCCGGCTGCGCAAGGATCCCCACGGAATACCCGTGGCTCATAAGTACGCGCGCGATGATCGCGGTGCCGAAGCTCGGATGGTCGATATACGCGTCGCCACTGACATATACAAAATCAAGCCCGTCGATCCCGCGGGCTTTCATTTCTGCCGCTGTGAGCGGCGGTATATGGTTGATCGGCAATCGTTTCATGTTACGGATTGGGGGCGTCCTGGGCGCGTCTGCGCTCCTCGTCGCTGACCGTGGCGTGCGGGGAGATCGGTCCCACGACCTGCTCGCGGCGGGCGTTTTTCACGCCCTGCGCGGTGACCTCCGAGACAAGGTACTCGATGGTCGCGACCATCTCCTTGCGCTCCTCCTCCATCTGACGAAGCTGCACGATCAGCTCGTCCAGGTACTGATCCACGTCCTCGCGGTCGTACCCGAACAGGGCTTTTCGAAATTCCTTATTGACGATGTTCTCCGCCTTGATCATGGGAGATTACATGTCGGAATAGCCGGTATCCTCGCCGGTATCCTCCACGTCGACGTCGCGCGGCGCGACAAGGAATATCCCTCTCGAGATCTTGTTGATCGTACCGTTCAAAGCATAGATCGCGCCGAGCAGGAAGTCCAGCACGCGCTGTGCGCAGTTCCCGTCGAGCTCCTCCATATTGACGATGACGGGGCGGCGGTTTTTAAGGTTGTCCACGATCGCCTGCGCGTCGTCATAGCACACCGGATGATACACGATCATCTTCATGGACGCAATATTGCTCGGGACCGGCTGCGGGTCTCCGCCGCCGACCAGCGCGTTCTCACGGCGCTTGGAACGCGGCTCGCGCTCGCGCTTCGGCTGTTCCGGCTGCTGATCGTCCTGAAATACTTCTTCCTCGTCGCTCTCTTCAAGCCCGATGAAATTCAAAAATTTTCCCATTCTGTTTATCCTCCTAAATTGTTCGCGGTCCGAAGATCGCTGTCCCGACGCGCACCGTTGTTGCGCCTTCCTCGATCGCGACATCGTAATCGTGGCTCATGCCCATCGAAAGCGTGTCGATCGGAAGCTTGGGATACGCCTCCTTCAGGCGCTCATACCATGCGCGCATCTCCCGAAAATACGGGCGAACCGATTCCCTGTCGATCGCAGGCGGCACGCACATGAGTCCGTGCAGCCGGATGCAGTCGAGCGAGGCGATCCGCTCCGTCAGCGGGATCAGCAATTCCGGCACGACGCCGCCCTTCTGCGCTTCGCGTCCGATGTTGACCTCGATCAGGATGTCCTGCGTGACGCCGTGCTTTTCGGCGTACGCGGCGATCGCGTCGAGCAGCGGTTCCCGATCCACCGACTGGATCAGATCCGCTTTTCCGCAGATATATTTTACCTTGTTCGTTTGCAGTTGTCCAATAAAATGAGCCCGTAATTGATTCTGTTTATAAAAATTTAACTTTTCGGTGAACTCCTGCGCGCGGTTTTCGCCGATTTCCGTCACGCCCGCCTTGACCGCTTCCGCGATCCGCGCCGTTTCGACATACTTGGTGACGGCGATCAGCGTCACGTCGGAAATCGCTCTGCCGCTTCTCTGACACGCAAGCGCCATCTGCTCGCGCACATGCTCCACATTCTCGTCTATACGCATTGCTCAATCATCCTCCTGCTCCGGCGGGATGCGGACCTTCAGCCCCGCAAACAGCGAAATATGGCTGTCGCGCGCAGCGACGATCGCGTTCTTGCCGTCGCTGCCCGCGATATAGACCGCGATGCTCTGATAGGTCCCGTCCGTCGATTTGACGTAGATATACGGCGTACCGTCCGAATACTGGATGTATTTAAGCGGCACGTACAAGCCCGTTGCGTTGTTCTGCACCGAGATTTCGACGACGCGCGTGGTCAATAGCGGACGCACGTCGGAGTCGACCTGCATGACGTACAGCACGCCCTGCGCCGCGTCGCGCTCCGCAATGACCCTGCCCTGATACGCGCCCTTGATCCCCTTGACGGTGAACGAATACGTCTGTCCCGGCATCAGCCGGTCCGCGCTCGTGCCGCCCTGCACGAACGCAAGGTAGAACTTCGAGCGGTCGGTCACGATCCGGTAGCTGAAGCTTTCGTTGTCCATGCTGATCGACGGCGCGTTTAAGATTCGCTTGATCAGCGGAACGGTCAGCTGTGCGACGTCCCGCAGGTTGTCCTCGTTCGCGTCGGAATAGAAGCTGACGTAGCCGTTATACTCGGAGCGCACGGTACGCGCGCTGTTCGTCTCGAAATTGGCGCGCAGCGTGTCGATCTCCGCCACGGCGTCCGCGACGACCGACGGGTCGGGCAGCGAGCTGACCATGAGGTTTCTGCGTTCCTCAAGCAGACGGATCAGCTGCGATTCGAGCGCCGCGTAGGCAACGGGATCCATCTCGCCGTTCGCCGCCGCGCGCATCTGTTCGGTGACCGCGTTGATCCGCTCGTTGTACTGGATCACGCCCGCGGGCAGCGAGCCGTCGCCGCTTGCGGTGCGCAGAAGCGACTGGAGGTTCGTGTACAGCGTCGCTTCCTTTGTGCAGATCGCGGAAAGCTGGCTTTCGTAGGAGTACGGGTACAGCACGGCGATCGCGTCGCCCTCGGACACGAGTGCGCCCTCGTCGAGCAGGATGCGGCTTTCGCTCGCGGTCTCGGTGAACAGGCGTTCGCTGCGCACCACGACCGCTTCGCTCTCCACCTCGGTGTACAGCGTGATCTGCTCAAGCTTGCGGATATTGCCGGTGACGCGGTTCATCAGATAGATCGCGCCCACGACAAATACCACCAGCAGCACCGCGCCGGCGAGCAGGAGCAGATAAAACCGTTTAGTCGCCCGAAAGCCCCGTTCCATTCGTATTCACCTCATAGCCCGTCTTCCGGGATCTGCCGTACTGGCGGTCGAAGTTCTCCTTGTTCTTGGCGATATAGCCCTTAAAAAGATCCTCGGCAGACATGCCGCTGCGGATGCACATGCTCACAAAAAAGTGCAGCACGTCCACAAGCTCGCCTTGGATCGCCCCGTGATCCAGAGGCTTTTCGTTCTTCCACCATTTCCAGTTCAGCTCGTTCAAAAGCTCCGTGAGCTCGTCCATGCAGGCGAGGATGTCCTTCTGCATCCACACCTCATAGGGGAACTCCAGATGCCGCCGTTCCATGATATCCTCATCCAGCGACTTCTGCAGCCGGAAAATCATTTCAAGCCTGTCTTCCATATTCCTTCCACCATTCCTCCGCCGCGCGTTTCAACGCTTCCCCGACGCGCCCGAGCCTGCCGACCGCACAGAACGCGGCGGCATTCGGCGTGAACAAGCGCTCTGCGGCGGTTCTCACATCTTCCATTGTAACACATTCGATGCGGTTTAGGGTAGCCTCTAAATCATAATCTTTTTCCAAAAGCAGAGCGGTCTTGCCGATCGCGCTCATATGCGCCATCGTGGACTCCATGCCTAAAAGATAGCTTCCCTTCAACTGCTGTCTTGCGCGGACGAACTCGCCCTCCGAAATGCCGTTTTTACGAACGTTCGCGATCTCGGAAAGGATCAGGTCCAGCACCTGCTTCGCCTGTCCCTCGGTGCAGCCCGCATAGAAGCAGAGGCTGCCCGTGCCGCGGTACGCCATCGGATAGGTGTAGACCGAATACGCAAGCCCGCGTTCCTCGCGGATGCGCTGAAACAGGCGCGAGCTCATGCTTCCGCCGAGCGCATTCGACAGCACCGCCTGCGCATAGTACGCGTCGGTCCCGAGCGCTTCGCCCGGCAGCGCAAGACAAAGGTTGATCTGCTCGACGTCCTTTTCGACCAATGCGGTCCGAAAGCCGTTACGGATCGAAGCGTCCGGCGCGCCGCGGCGCTCGCCGCGCTTTGCGGCGCCGAAGCTGCTTTCGAGAAGCTTCAAAAGCGTTTCCTTTTCAAAGCTGCCTGCGACCGCGATCACGGTGTTCTCGGCGGTATAATGCCGATCCATGTATGCGCGAAGATCCGCCTGCGTGAACGCGCGCACGTTCTCCTCGGCGCCGAGGATTTCGGAGGCGAGCGGCGTTCCGTCGAAGAGCTGTTCGCTCGCGCGGTCGAACACGATATCCTCGGGACTGTCCTCGGTCATGGCGATCTCCTCGATCACGACGCCCTTCTCCCGCTCCATCTGTTCGGGATCGAGCGTGGAATGCAGCACGATGTCCGCGAGCATGTCGACCGCCTTAGGAAGGTCCTCGTCCAGCGCCTTGACGTGGAAGCAGGTGCATTCCTTGGCGGTAAACGCGTTCAGGTTCGCGCCGATCGCGTCCATCTCCGCAGCGATGTCCGAAGCGCTTCTGCGCTCCGTGCCCTTGAACACCATGTGCTCGATAAAGTGCGAAATGCCTTCGCTCTTCCCCGTTTCGAAAACCGACCCCGCGTTCACCCAGACGCCGAGCGCCACCGAGCGCACGGAGTCCATATGCTCCGCCATCACGCGGATCCCATTTTTCAGCCGGAACTGTTCGATCATAATTACGTACCTCCGAGATATAGAAGGGGTGCGATTATAAGCATCCCTCGAATGAATTGCGGCGCTGCCGCATGAATTGGCTTCGCCATGAATCCACTTCGTTACAGCGGTAGATCGCGCGACGACGCAAGCGTCGTCTATCGCGTACCATGCTTTGGCATGAATTGATCGGTTTTTTCCCTGTAGGGGCGGATATCATCCGCCCGCCATAACAGCGGAACGGGAAGATGATATCTTCCCCTACGGTTGTCATGAAAGGAAGATTTTCCGTACGGAAAATCCACATATCATGACGGCTGTGCCGTCAATTCATGTGCCGTATGGCACAATTCATGTCCGTAGGACAATTCATGGTGCGAAGCGAGAATTCATCAAGGAGCCGTTCAGATGCTCTTGCGAGTTTCTTAACGGCTCCTATTTATTCTGTTCGATCTGTTACTCGTTATCCGCGTTCTTTTTCGTGTCGGGCAAAAGATCCTTGCGGGTCAGACCGATCTTGCCGGTCTTCGGATCGATCTCGAACACGCGCACGAGCACCTGATCGCCGAGGTTCAGCACGTCTTCCACCTTGTTGACGCGCTCTTTGGCGATGCGGGAAATGTGTAAGAGTCCGTCGGTGCCGGGCTTGAGGTTCACGAATGCGCCGAATTCCTTGATGCCGACGACGGTGCCGAGATAGACCTTGCCGACCTCGATGTCCTCGACGATACCGTCGATGATGCGCTTCGCTTCCTCTGCTGCCGCCTGATCGGGCGACGCGATGAACACGCTGCCGTCGTCCTCGATGTCGATCTTGACGCCGGTCTTCGCGATGATGCCGTTGATCGTCTTGCCGCCGCTGCCGATGACGTCGCGGATCTTGTCCGGATTGATCTTGAACGACAGGATGCGCGGCGCATAGGGCGAAAGCTCTGCGCGCGGCTCTGCGATCGTCTCCGCCATCTTGTCAAGGATGAACAGACGGCCCTTTCTTGCCTGCTCAAGCGCACGGGTCAGAATCTCGCGGTCGATACCCTTGATCTTGATATCCATCTGGATCGCGGTAATGCCTTCACGCGTACCCGCCACCTTGAAGTCCATGTCGCCGAGGAAATCCTCGAGGCCCTGGATGTCGGTGAGGATCGCGATGTTGCCGGACTCGACGTCCTTGATGAGGCCCATCGCAACGCCTGCGACCGGCTTCTTGATCGGGACGCCCGCGTCCATCAGCGCCAACGTGCTCGCGCAGATCGAAGCCTGCGAGGTCGAACCGTTCGAGCTGATGACTTCGCTCACAAGACGCATGCAGTACGGAAACTCCTCTTCAGAGGGAAGCACGGGCAGAAGCGCGCGTTCTGCGAGCGCGCCGTGACCGATCTCGCGGCGGCCGGGGCTGCGCACAGGGCGCGTTTCACCGGTCGAATACGGCGGCATGTTGTACTGATGCATGTAGCGCTTACTGTCTTCGAGGGTGAGCCCGTCGAGAATCTGCGCTTCCGCGATGGTGCCGAGGGTCGCAATCGTCATGACCTGCGTCTGACCGCGGGTGAACACGGCGGAGCCATGCGGACGCTCGAGCATATGCACTTCGCTCCAGATCGGACGAATCTCGTCCTGCGCGCGTCCGTCGGGACGGATCTTCTTGTTGATGATCTTGTCGCGCATGACTTCCTTCTGCATCTGATAGAGGATCGCGTCGACGTCCTTTTCGGAGCCGGGATCGCTCTCCGCAAACGCAGCCTTGGTCTCTTCCTTGACCTGCTCGGTGCGCACCTCGCGCTCGTGACGGTCGAAGGTGTCCATCTGCCAGACGACCTTGTCCATCGCGTACTCGCGCACGCGGCGATTGAGGTCCTCGTCCGGAACGTGAATGTTGACTTCCATCTTGGACTTGCCGATCTCCGCCTGAATGCCCGCGATAAAGTCGACGATCTTCTTGATCTCTTCATGCGCAAACAGGATCGCGCCGAGCATTTCCTCCTCGGTGACTTCGTTTGCGCCCGCCTCGACCATCATGACCGCGTCGCGCGTACCTGCGACGGTCAGCGCAAGGCGGCTCTTTTCACGCTGCGCACAGTCTGGGTTTAAGATGTACTCGCCGTCGATCATGCCGACCGCCACGGAACCCGTCGGTCCCATGAACGGCGCCGGAGAGATGGACAGCGCGATGGAGGAGCCGATCATGCCCAGCACGTCGGGCTGAATGTCCTGCTCCACGGAGAGAACGGTCGCGATGACCTGCACGTCGTTGTAGAATCCCTTCGGAAACAGCGGGCGCAGCGGGCGATCGATAAGACGCGAGGTAAGGATCGCCTTTTCGGTCGGGCGGCCTTCGCGCTTGATGAAGCCGCCGGGGATCTTGCCGACCGCATACAGCT
>CALGGM010000137.1 GCA_937915925.1 uncultured Clostridia bacterium
TTCAGCAAATGAACAGGAGCCGTCAAGTCCCTCTTTCGAGTTTCTTAACGGCTCCCCTCCGTTATTTCTCCCGCCGGATGAATGGAGTTTGACGCGCTGCGATTGTGACCGCGGCGCGGTTTACGGGACGTCGCTTCCGGCGTCCCGCCGCATTTTACGCGGATCAGTCGAGTTTTCCCTCGTTGGGATCGCCGCCGGCAGTGAGGATGTCCGCGGTTTCGAACACAACGACTTCCACCTTTGCCGCTTCGTATTGTTCTTTCATGGTTTCATTCTCCTTTGTTTGATTGATTATGATAAACATTCCTGTTTATTTCGAAACAACGCCCTGCAGACTTACGGTGCTTTCTCATCTCAGAAATACGCGTTTTGCAGTTCTTTCCTGATTGATTGCGCAATATACCAAATTGGGATATCTGGATTATACCGAATCGGTATACTAATGTCAAAAGGTATGCTGATGTGAGATTGAAAGAATTGCGAACAGAAAGAGGCATTCCGCAGGTCAAGCTTGCGATGGATCTGAATTTGAGTCAAAATTCCATCAGCCGATACGAAACGAATCAGCGCGAAGCCGATTACGAAACGCTGATCAAGATCGCCGATTATTTCGATGTGTCATTGGATTATCTGTTGGAGAGGGACCGTCCTTCCGGTAAAATGAGATAACAAACGCGAGCCGCCCGGTTTTCCGGACGGCTCGTTTATTCGTTTACGCTATTCGTCTTCGACCTCGATTTCCTTGATGATGCACTCGTTGCCCTTTAAGAGCCACGTTTCACCGCTGCCGCAGTGCGGGCAGGTGCGCCCGTATTGGACGGTCGGATAGGTCTGTTTACACGCGTCGCACCATGTCACGGCGGGGATGGTAAGTAGCTCCAGCTCTGCGGTTTCCAACACCGGATGCTTTTTGCGGAAGTAGTTCCAGCAATCGACGAAGTAGTCCGTCATGATGCCGGACACCTCGCCGACCTCCAGCGCGACGCGCGTGATCTTTTTGATCTGCTCCTGCTCGGCGGTTTCCTCCAGGGATTTCGCCAGATGCAGGATGATGCCCATCTCGTGCATATCAGTCCTTCATGAGCTCCTCGACGCTGATCGAATTACCGGTATGCGGGTGCGTCTTATGGAACTCCTTGGTCGCCTTGTTGTATGCCTTGCGCTTTGCGCGCATCATCTTCGCTTCCTTCGAGCCGCTGTGCAAAAGGATCTTGATCCCGCGCTTTGCCGCGTAGGAAAGCAGTCCCGTGACCTTGTCCTCCGCACGGCGCATGTCGGAGTTCTGCGGATGATCGCGCAGAAGGTGGATCGCGTCAAACTCGCAGCGCGTGGTGCAAAGACCGCAGCCGATGCACTTGTTTGCATCCACGATCGTAGCGCCGCAGCCGAGGCAGCGCGAGGTCTCGATCTTGACCTGCTCCTCGGTGAGCGTGAGCCGCGGATCCCTGAAGCCGTTTTTCGGATCGATCGTGGGATCGACCGGCGGGACCTGCCGCTGCGCGTGATCGTATTCGTCGATCGCGATATCGTTCTTGTTGAGCTCCTTGAAAAACCGGCGGTCTCTGCCGAGCGTCTGGTTCACGCTGTTCTTCGACACGGCGCGGGCGAGCGATTCCGCCGCCTCGTGGCCCTGTCCGATCGCGTCGATCACGAACTTCGGACCGGTGAACACGTCGCCGCCGACAAAGATCATCGGATCGTCGGTCTGATACGTGAACTTATCCGCAACAGGGTAGTTGCCGTGATGGAACTTGACGTTCGTGCCCTCTAAGAGCTTGCCCCACTCGATCGCCTGACCGATCGCGAACACGACGGTCTTTGCGTCGACGGTGACGGTCTCGCTCTCGTCGTACTTCGGGGAGAACTTTCCGGTCTCCGGATCGATCGTAGAGACGCAGCGCTTCAACGCGATGCCCTTGACCTTGCCGGTTTCGTCCACGAGCACTTCCTTCGGTCCCCACGAGGGCTGAATCTTTACGCCCTCCTCCTCGGCCTCCTGAATCTCCTCGGGAGAAGCGGGCATGGTCTCGCGCGATTCGAGACAGAACATCGAGACCGTGCTTGCGCCGAAGCGGTGCGCGGTGCGCGCGCAGTCGATCGCCACGTTGCCGCCGCCGATGATGACGACGTCGCCTTCGAGCCTGCGGCTGTTGTCGGAAAGTGCCTTTTCAAGGAAGCTGACCGCGATCTCGGTACCCTCGGCGCGCTCGTTCGGAACGCCCGGGAGCCTGCCGCCCTGACAGCCGATCGCAATGTAGAACGCCTCGTAGCCCTGCTTCTTGAGCTCCTCGATCGTCACGTCCTTGCCGACTTTGACGCCGCAGCGGATGTCCACGCCGAGGGCGCGGATCACGTCGATCTCCGCGTCGATGACGTCCTTTTCGAGCTTGAACGACGGGATGCCATAGGTCATCATGCCGCCGGGCTTTGCGTTCTTTTCGAACACGGTGGGACGGTAGCCCATCGTGCCGAGGTAGTATGCCGCGGACAGACCCGCGGGACCTGCGCCGATGATGGCGATCTTCTGCTGCCATTCGCCGGTGAGGTTGTTGATGA
>CALGGM010000138.1 GCA_937915925.1 uncultured Clostridia bacterium
TCGAATCACCCCTTTCGTCGCCTGTCGGCGACACCTTCCCCATCTGGGGAAGGTCAATTGCTTAACCTTCTACCTTCCCTTGTCAGGGGAGAGATGGCGACGCGCGGGAAGCGCGCGACGGCACCATGTTACGCGCGGGAAGCGTGCGAATTCCATGTTGTAAAACGGAGCGAAGCGAAGTGTGATACGGCAGCCTTCAGGCTGACGGAAGGGTAGTCCGTCACTCCCCGTACAGATGCACCTTGAGGGAGACGCTGCCGTGCTGCACGGCGCCGACGCCCAGGAAGTCGTCGCAGTAGAGGCGGCAAAGGCCGTCCGGGGCGTTCGTGCGGGTGGGAAGCCCGTTCATGGCGGGCTTTCTGCGGTCAGCTTTGAGATCGAGCCTTGGCAGGAACGACGCCGCCTCCTCGCAGGAGATCAGCGTTTCGGAAAGACGCCCCTCCGCTTTCTTCGCTTCCAGCTCCGCGACGGTAAGCGAGCGGTCGAGCGTGAACATGCCGGACGCCGTGCGCAGCAGAAACGCCATGTGTGCAGGCACGCCGAGCGCTTCGCCGATGTCGCTGCACAGCGTGCGGATGTACGTTCCGCGCGAGCAGGTGATCTCAAGCAAAAACCGGTTCCGTCCGAGCGTCGCGGTCCTTTTGAGCGAAACGATCTGCACCTCGCGCGATTTGTCGGGGATCTCCTTCCCCTTGAGCGCGAGGTCATACAGCTTTTGTCCGTTGAATTTCAACGCGGAATACATCGGCGGACGCTGCACGATTGTGCCGGTAAACGACGGCAGAACCGCGTCGAGCTGTTCCTCCGTCACCACGGCGTCGCTCGTTTCGGCGACCTTTCCCTGCGCGTCCTGCGTGTCGGTCGACGCGCCGAACGCGATCTCGGCAAGATACGTCTTCTGCTTGTCCACCAGATAATCGAACAGCCGGACCGCGCGTCCGACGCATACGGGCAGCACGCCCGCCGCCTCGGGATCGAGCGTCCCGAGATGACCGACGCGCCTGGTTTCGTAGATATGCCGCACATCGACGACGACGTCGGAGCTCGACATCGCCGGCGGCTTTAAAACGGTTACGATCCCTTCGATCATTGCAGAGCGTCCTTCAGCGCTTCGGTCAGAAGCCGCGTCGCTTCCGAAAGCGTGGTATGCAGCGTGCAGCCTGCGGCGCGCTGATGACCGCCGCCGCCGAATTTCTGCGCAACCGCCGCGACGTCGCAAAGACGCTTCGAGCGCATGCTTACGCGGATCGCGTCGTCCGATTCCTTCAGCACGCAAGCCGCCTCGACCGTGTCGATGTCGCGCAGATAATCGATGATCCCTTCAAGGTCCTCCTTGTCCGCGCCGAAGCCGTCCAGCACGCTTTTCGGCAGCGCGACGACGTTCAGCCGACCGTTCTCGGACAGCTCCATCGATTGCAGCGCATAAGCAAGCAGCTTCGCCTTGGACAGCCGCATCGTGCGAAACAGCACGCGGTTGAGCTCCGGCAGATCGATATCGAATTCCATGAGCTTTGCCGCCGACAGGAACACGTCCGCGGAGGTGTTCGAATACGAGAAATTGCCGGTGTCGGTGCTGATCGCGGTGTACAGCGCGACCGCCATCCCGTGCGTCAGCGAAACGCCCAGCGCTTCCAGAAGCCTTAGGATCAGCTCGCCCGTCGCGCCGACCTCCTCGACCCAATCGCCGTCCTTCGACGTGCGCGGGTTCGTGCCGTGATGGTCGATGCAGAACTGATACGGCGCGGATTCCAGCGTCGCCTGCAGCTTTCCCGTGCGCTTATGATCGGCGCAGTCGATGAAGATGACCGCTTCCTTCGGCGGTTCGAGCCCGTCCGCTCCGATCACGGTGTCGATCCCCTCCAAAAACGAAAGGTTCTTCGGCGCAGCGTCGGGACAGACGACCACGGCGTCCTTGCCGAGCGAAAGCAGCGCTTCGCGCAAAGCAAGGCAAGAGCCCAGCGCGTCGCCGTCGGGCGACTGGTGGGCTGCCAGATAAAACGATTGATGCGATTGTATGAACTGCACCGCCCGATCGAGGTTCATTCGTCCTCCTCCTTTGCGGGCGTTTCGTCCTTATGCAGCGAGCGAATCACCTCGGAGATATGCACCGAATAGGCGATCGAGTCGTCGCCGACGAAGCGGATCGACGGAACGCGCCGGATCGTCATGCGGTTGCCGACCTCGTGCGCGATAAAGCCCGCCGCGTGGTTCAGCGCGTCGACCGCGGTCTTCGCCGCGTTCTCGTCCGCGTCATACACGGATACATGCGCCTTGGCGTACTTCAGGTCCGGCGTTACTTCCATTTCGGTGATCGAGGTCACCGCGGGAATGCGCGGATCCTTCATGTCAAAGATGATCGCGCTGACCGTCTTTTTGAGCTCCTCGCGGAGCCGTTCGTTTCTGACCTTTGCCATCAGCGCTTCACTTCCTCCATCGTATAGCATTCGATCACGTCGTCTTCGAGGATGTCGTTGAAGTTCTCGATCGAGATGCCGCATTCATAGCCCGCGAGCACTTCCTTTGCGTCGTCCTTGAAGCGCTTCAACGAAGCGATCTTGCCGTCGTGCAGGACGATGCCGCCGCGCACCACGCGCACCTGTGCGGTACGGGTGACCTTGCCCTCGTTGACGTACGCGCCCGCGATCGTACCGACGCCGGAGATGCGGAACGTATTGCGCACCGTGCAGCGTCCGAGCTCGACCTCCTGGAAGACCGGCTTGAACATGCCCTTCATTGCGTTCTCGACGTCCTCGATCGCGTTGTAGATGACGCGATAGGTACGAACGTCGACCTTTTCCTTTTCCGCTGTAGCGCGCGCCGTGGAATCCGGACGCACGTTGAAGCCGATGACGATCGCGTTCGACGCGGACGCGAACATGATGTCCGATCCGGTGATCGCGCCGACGCCGCTGTGGATGCAGCGCACGCGTACCTCGTCGTTCGAAAGCTTTTCAAGCGCCTGCTTGACCGCCTCGACCGAGCCCTGCACGTCCGCCTTGATGATGAGGTTGAGGTCCTTGAGCTCGCCCTCCGCCATCTGACTGAACAGATCGTCCAGAGAGACCTTCTGCGCCTGCTTGACCTGCGCCGCCTTCAATCTGTCGCGGCGCTCCTCGGCAACCTGACGGTTCAGCTTGTCGTCGTCCGCGGCAAACAGCGTATCGCCCGCCGCCGGGACCTCGTTGAAGCCGAGCACCTCGACCGGCATGGACGGACCCGCCGCGTTCACGGCTCTGCCCTTGTCGTCCATCATCGCGCGGACTCTGCCGTACGCCGTACCCGCGACGATCGTGTCGCCCTTCTTCAGCGTGCCGTTCTGCACCAGAACGGTCGCGACCGGACCGCGTGCCTTGTCGAGCTGCGCTTCGATGATCGTGCCCTTTGCAAGACGGTCGGGATTCGCCTTGAGCTCCAGAACGTCCGCCTGCAGCAGGACCATTTCCAGAAGCGAATCGAGGTTGATCTGCTTCTTCGCCGAAACCGGCACGCAGATCGTGTCGCCGCCCCATTCCTCGGTGACGAGACCGTACTCGGTGAGCTGCTGCTTGACGCGCTCGGGATCCGCGGTGTCGCGGTCGATCTTGTTGATCGCGACGATGATCGGTACGTTCGCCGCCTTCGCGTGGTTGATCGCCTCGATCGTCTGCGGCATGATGCCGTCGTCCGCGGCGACCACGAGGATAACGATATCCGTGACCTGCGCGCCGCGCGCACGCATGGCGGTGAACGCCTCGTGACCCGGCGTGTCGATGAACGTGATCTGCTTGCCGTTTAAGGTGACGGTATACGCGCCGATGTGCTGCGTGATGCCGCCCGCCTCGCCCGCGGTGACGTGGGAATTTCGGATCGCGTCCAGAAGCGACGTCTTGCCGTGGTCGACGTGGCCCATGATCGTAACGACCGGCGGACGGGGTTTCAGCGTCTCCGGCGCGTCGACGTCGTCCGCGGAATCCATCAGCACGTCCTCAAACGACTTCGCAAGCTGCTGTTCGAGCGTGATGTTGAACTCGCCCGCGATCAGCTCGCAGGTGTCGAAATCCAGCTCCTGATTGATGTTAGCGATGATGCCGAGCATCAGAAGCTTCTTTAAGATCTCGTTTGCGGGCTTGCCGAGCTTTTCAGAAAGATCCTTTACCGTGATCGTTTCCGTGGTGATCACGGCGTGGTCGATCACGACCGGCGCGGGCTTCGGCTGCTGCGCCTCCTGCTCGTGCCGTTTGACCTTGCGGCGATTGCCCATCTGCGAATCGTCCTCCCAACCGCGCGCGGTGGGACCTGCTTCCTTCATCATCGTCTTCTTGTTCTTCGCTTTCTTATCCGTTGTTTCGAACGGTTTCTTTTTGTCGGTTCTGTTCTTGCCTGTATCCGCGGGACCCACCGGATTGATCATCACGGCGCGGCTCGTTGCGGCGTTTCCGTCCTTACGCGGCGGACGTCCGTCGTTCGGACGACGATCGTTTCCCGCCTGCGGACGGTCCTGTCTCGGTCCGTCCTGACGCGGACGGTCCTGACGCGGACGGTCCTGTCGCTGATCGTCCCTGCGCACGGGCTTCTGCGCCTCGGTGCGCTGCGGTCTTTGCTCCTCCGTGCGCCGCGGTTCGGGCTTGACGGGCTCCGGCTGCGGTTCCGTCGGCTTCTCCGGCTCAACGGGTTCGGCTTCGGGCGTTTCCTGCGGTTCCTCGCTGCCGCCCGCATGCGCCGCAAGATCGGTTTCGCTTTCGAGCAGCGCCTTGAGCCGCTCGGCGCGTTCGCGCGCTTCGCGCTCCTGCTTCTCCTTTTCCTCGCGGTCGATCATGCTGCCCTCCGTCCGGCGCGCGGCGTCCAGAAGCGTACCGATCGTACCCTTCGTTTCGTCGAGCCTCCGAAGAAGCGCCTGCATCTCATCCTTTAAAATTTTAGCAGTTTCCAAAAAATTCGTTGCCATACTCATCCCCGCTTTTCATCGGTATTTTGTATTGCGCGTTCGATCATATCGCGAAAGCCTGCGTCCGTCACCGCCATCACGATGCGGGACTCCTTTCCGATCGCGCGCCCGACGGTGTCGACGATCCTCATCGGCACGCCGTGCGCCGCGCACATTTGTTCGTAATGCGTCTTCGTCGCCTCCGACGCGGTCTCCTCCAAAAGCACGAGCTTTGCCTTTCCGCCGCGGATCGCATTCTCCGCGGCAAACGCGCCGCTTTGCGCTTTCCCCGCTCTCTGGCAAAGCCCGATCGCGTTATACAGCCGGTCCGTCATGTCCGATCTCCGCTTTGAGCGCCGCCTTGAGTTCGTCGTTCAGCGGCGCTTCCAGCGCGCGCTCCAAGGCACGCGTTTTGATCGCCCGCTCAAAGCATTCCGCGCTCCGGCAAAGATACGCCCCGCGTCCGTTCAGCTTTCCGGTTTTGTCAAGCTGCAGTCCGTTTTCCGCGGTGCGCACCACGCGCATCAGGTCCTTCTTCGCCCGCATTTCCCGGCAGGCGACGCACATCCGCATCGGGATCTTTTTCAATCGCTTACTCCTCCGCGTCCCGTTCCGCCTGCGCCGCGTCGACCGCCGCGTCCGCCTGCGACTGGCTCTTGATATCGATCTTCCAGCCGGTCAGCTTCGCCGCGAGACGCGCGTTCTGACCCTCCTTGCCGATGGCAAGCGAGAGCTGGGAATCTGGCACGACCACGCGCGCCGCTTTTTCTTCTTCGTTGACGTAGACCATCAGCACCTTCGCGGGGCTCAGCGCCTTCGCGATATAGATCGCGCTGTCGGTGTCGTACTCGATGATGTCGATCTTCTCGTTGTGCAGCTCGTTGACGATGCGCTCCACGCGCGCGCCGCGCGGCCCCACGCATGCGCCGACCGCGTCCACCTGCGGATCGGTCGAGAACACGGAAACCTTGGTGCGGAAGCCCGCCTCACGCGCGATCGCCTTGATCTGCACCGTGCCGCTCATGATCTCCGGCACCTCAAGCTCAAACAGACGCTTGACAAGGCTCGGATGCGTACGGCTGACCACGATCTGCGGTCCCTTGTTTTCCTTGCGGACCTCGAGCACGTATACCTTGATGCGCTCGTTCTGCTCGTATTCCTCGCCCGGGATCATCTCGTTCGCGGTCAAAATACCGTCCGTCTTGCCGAGCTCGACATAGGCGTTGCCCTTCTCCACGCGCTGCACGATCGCCGTCAGGATCTCGTTTTCCTTCTCAATGTACTCGTCGTAGATGTTGTTGCGCTCCGCCTCACGGATGCGCTGCACCATGACCTGCTTCGCCGTCTGCGCCGCAATGCGTCCGAAATCCTTCGTGAACGCTTCCTCCTCGAGCACGTCGCCGAGCTCGTACAGCGGATTGACCTTCTTCGCGCGCTCCAGCGAGATCTCCTGCGACGGGACCTCGACCTTCTCGACGACAGTCTTGCTTGCGTAGATGTGGTATTCGCCGGTGTCGCCGTTGACCTCGGCGCGGACGTTGCCGGTCGAGTTGTAGTTGCGCTTGTAGGCGACGATCAAGGCGGATTCAAATGCGTTGATCAGCACGGATTTCTTGATGCCGCGCTCCTTTTCCAGCGCGTTCAATGCTTCGATAAACTCTGCGTTCATGGGTATTTCCTTTCTTATTAAGCCTCAATTAAAACCTGATATAGGGGCGAACGAGCGCGCAGTCCTTTTTCAGAAACGTCTGCGCTCCGTCCGATTCCGTTTCGACCGTGAAGCCGTCTCCGTCGAACGCCGAAAGCGTTCCGATCCAGAGCTTCTTCCCGTTTTGCGGGGCGTACAGCTTGATCTCAAGCTCCTGCCCCATCGCGCGCTCATAGTCGCGCGTCTTTTTGAGCGGACGGTCGATCCCGAGCGACGAGACCGACAGCACGTATTCCTGCTCGATCGGATCCGCCTCGTCGATGATCGGCTCGATCGCGCGGCTCACCGTCTCGCATTCGTCGATGGTCACGCCCTCGGGCTTGTCGATGTAAAACGTCAGCACCCAGTCGCCGTACTCCTTCTGGTACTCGACGTCGCAAAGCTCGAACCCCATGGATTCGATCGTCGCCCTGCAAAGATTCTCACAGATCTCGGTCGTTTTCATACTTCGTCCTCTCTCAAAACGAAAGAGTGGGTCACCCCACTCCTTCAAGTTCAACATTCCAACAAGTGCAGTATATCACACTCTCTTCGAGAATGCAAGCATTATTTCGCCAAACGGTCGAACTTCTCGAACAGCCGTTCCTCGTCCTCGTTCGTCTCCTCCGGCGCGGGCTGAAACAGCTGTGTGCGCGCATAGTGCGCAAGCGCAACGTACGAAAGTCCGATCGCCGCGGACAGCACCGCGATGTTCCACGGTTCGATCGCCGGGATCGGAAAGCTCAAAAGCGTCAGCACGACGCCCGCCGAGAAGATGCCCGTCGCGGTCTTGCCGTACCAGTCGGAATACGCGACCTTATGGTGCTTCAGCATGATCATGCCGCCGATGACCATCAGCGTCTCCTTGACGGCGACGAGGATCACAAGCGTCAGATAGATGCCGAACAGATCGTCCTGCTGCGCCTTGCCGATCAGGATCACGATGAGCGCCGTGATCGCCATCAGCTTGTCCGCAAGCGGGTCCAAAAGCTTTCCCGCGGGCGTGATCCAATTGAACGTCCGTGCAAGGAACCCGTCCAGCACGTCGGTGAGAAACGCGATCACGTAGACGCCGAGTGCTATCCAGTAGCGCATCGGATGCGCCGGGTACGCCGAGCAGAACAGCCATGCGAACAGCCCGACCATCACGATGCGCAGTGTTGACAGAATATTGGGAATATGTTTCATTCAGATGCTGACATCCTCCACATACAATTCGCGGACCGCGTTCGGATCTGCGGCAGGCTTCTTTTCGGGTTCCGGCGCGGGCGCGGGCGCATTCTTTTTGCGCTCTTGCTCATCGCGCCAATCGAAATACTTCATCGCAACCTGCGGCAGCAGCGCATAGCTTAATACGTCCTCCTCGCTTCTTGCGCGGTCGCCGAGCTCCGCCTTGTACTTTTCAAGCTCGGGCTCCAATAGATCCGCGGGACGGCACTCGATGATCTTCTCGTCGCCGATCGCGAGCTTTCTGACCTCTTCGTTGACCGGTCCGGGAAGCTTGCCGTATTCGCCGCGAAGGACCGCCTTCGAGTTGTTCGGGAAGGTCTTGTAGCGACCGACGAGCACGTTGAACACTGCCTGCGTGCCGACGATCTGCGAGGTCGGCGTGACGAGCGGCGGATAGCCGAAGTCCTTTCTGACACGCGGGATCTCCGCGAGGACGTCATAATACTTATCCTCCGCGCCTGCGTCCTTGAGCTGCTTGATGAGGTTCGAGAGCATGCCGCCCGGAACCTGATACAGAAGTGTGTTCGTGTCGACGTGCAGGGACTTGTCGGAAATCAGCCCGTCCTGCTTCAGACGCTCGTACACCTGGCGGAAATACTTCGCGCATTCACTGAGCGCGTTGAGGTCCAGCCCCGTATCGCGCTCCTGTCCCTTCAGCGTTGCGACGAGCGATTCGGTCGCAGGCTGGCTCGTTCCGTTTCCGAGCGGAGAGAGCGCAGTGTCCACGATGTCGACGCCCGCCTCAGCAGCCTTCAAGAGCACCATGTCGCCCGTACCGGTGGTGTTGTGCGTGTGCAGATGGATCGGAATGTCGACCTCCGCTTTGAGCTTTTTCACCAGAGAGTATGCGTCGTACGGGAGCAAAAGATTCGCCATATCCTTGATGCAGATCGAATCCGCGCCCATCTGCGCAAGCTCTTTAGAAAGCTTTACGAAATACTCCTCGCTGTGCACCGGCGAGGTCGTATAGGAGATCGCCGCTTCGCAAAAGCCGCCGTACTTCTTGGTGTACCTGATCGCGGCTTCGAGGTTACGGGGATCGTTCAGCGCGTCGAAGATACGGATCACGTCGATGCCGTTTTCGATCGCCTTGCGGCAGAACTGCTCGACGACGTCGTCCGCGTAATGCTTGTAGCCTAAGATGTTCTGTCCGCGGAAGAGCATCTGCAGCTTCGTGTTCGGCAGCGCCTTCCGAAGCGTTCTTAGGCGTTCCCACGGATCCTCGTTAAGGTAGCGAAGGCAGGAATCGAACGTCGCGCCGCCCCACATCTCGAGCGACCAGTAGCCGATCGCGTCGAGCATTTCACAGGCGGGGAGCATCTCCTTCGTGGTCATGCGCGTCGCGGCAAGCGACTGATGCGCGTCGCGCAGGATGGTATCGGTAACAAACAGTTTTCCCATAGGTGCCTCCTTAATGACCGAACAGGGTCAGAAATACGCCCGCCGCGATCGCGGAGCCGATGACGCCCGCCACGTTCGGACCCATCGCGTGCATCAGCAGGAAGTTCTTGGGGTTTTCCTTCTGCCCCACGACCTGCGAAACGCGCGCCGCCATCGGAACGGCGGAAACGCCCGCGGAGCCGATCAGCGGATTGATCTTCTGCTTCAAGAACAGGTTCATGAACTTCGCAAGCAGCACGCCGCCGCAGGTGCCGCCGATGAACGCGATGACGCCGAGCGCGACAATAACGAGCGTGGAAAGCTGCAGGAACGTCGCTCCGGTCGCTGTTGCGCCGACGCACACGCCGAGGAAGATCGTGACGATATTGCAGAGCTCGTTCTGCACGGTCTTCGAAAGACGCTCGGTCGCGCCGCACTCCTTAAAGAGGTTGCCGAGCATGAGGCAGCCGACGAGCGACGCCGCGGACGGAACCAGCAGCGCAACGAAGATGGTGACCACGATCGGGAACAGGATCTTCTCGGTCTGCGACACGGGGCGAAGCTGTGCCATTTCGATCATGCGCTCCTTCTTGGTGGTCAGAAGCTTCATAAACGGCGGCTGAATGACCGGCACCAGCGCCATGTACGAATACGCCGCGACCGCGATCGGTCCGAGATAGCTCGGCGCAAGCCGCGAGGTGACGAGGATCGCCGTAGGACCGTCCGCACCGCCGATGATGCCGATGGACGCCGCGATGTTCTGGATCGCGGTTCCGTCCGTGGGGATCCACTGGAACGCAAGGATTGCCAGTGCGAACGCGATGAAGATGCCAAGCTGTGCCGCAGCGCCGAGGATCAGGCTCTTCGGGTTTGCAATGAGCGGACCGAAGTCCGTCATCGCGCCGACGCCCATGAAGATCAGACACGGATAGATGCCGAGCTTGACGCCGAGATACAGATAGTCCAGAAGTCCCGTCTTATGGATATCGCCCAAAGCCGCCCACTGGATCACGCCGGGGTTCGGATTGTCAGCGCCGAGCCCGAACAGCTCCTCATGGAACAGCCCCGCGCCGGGCAGGTTTGTTAAAAGCATACCGAACGCGATCGGAACGAGCAGAAGCGGCTCAAACTTTTTGACGATCGCCAAATACAGCAAAAAGCACGCGACGCCGATCATGATGAGGCAGCGCCAGTTGCCGTCCGCAAAGAACTTGGCGAAACCGGTTTCCGTAAAGAAGCCGGCTATGGTTTCCCAAATGGCCTCCATAATACCCTCCGATTACGCGATCGTGCAAAGCAGCGCGCCGCTCTCGACGGAGGAGCCCTTTGCAACGCCGATGGAGCTGACCTTGCCCGCGCACGGCGCGAGGATCTCGTTTTCCATCTTCATCGCTTCGAGGATCATCAGCTGCTGCCCTTCCTTGACGGTATCGCCGGGCTTGACGTTGACCTGCAGAATGTTGCCGGGCATCGGGGATCTGACTTCCGTGCCTGCGCCCGCCGGAGCCGCCTTTACGGGTTCCGAGCTCTTGGGCGCCTGCGCGACCGCCGCCGCGTCGATCTCTTCGACTTCTACTTCATATCTGGTTCCGTTGACATTGACTGAAAATTTACGCATGGTGTTTTTCCCCCTTATTCCGCTTTTTTGAATGATACGATACGAATTCCGCTGACGCTCTCGCCCAGCACGGTTGCAATGGCTGCGGATACTGCCGCAATGATCTCGCCCCTGTCGCCTTCCGGCACGGTCTCCTCCGCGGCGGGCGCAGGTTCGGGCTTCGCTTCCGCCTTCTTCGACCTGACGTTCCGCATGATCGCGCCCATCACCTTGATGATGACGATCAGCATTACAAGCCCGATGAAGACGATCCCAAGCCCAAGCAGAAACGTGATCAGCGTCGACGTCGCCGCTGCGCCGCCCTGAAAGTTCAGACCGGCTGTACTCTCTTCTGCAAACAACATAATGAACCTCCATCCGATTTGGGAAGACTATATTTCAATCTTTCCCTCTTACTTTTATATTCGACGAAAAACCTTTGTTTCCTCTTACCGTTATTAAATGGCTCCTATATTAAAATCTTATATCAATCCCGGTATAGATTCCTTTTTGACTGCGCATCCTGTTCATATGCTGACGTTATTTTTACGCGCGGTCTTTTTAGACCTTTTCGTGCTGCTGATTTTAAGGCTTACCGGAAAGCGGCAGGTAAGCGATCTGCAGCCGTACGATCTTTTGATGACGCTGATCATCGCGGACCTTGCGAGCACGGCGATCGCCGATACGGACATCCCGCTTCTGTACAGCGTCGTGCCGATCCTTGCGCTGTACCTCGTGCAGCAGATCCTGGCGAAGCTCTCGCTGAAATCCTCCGCGATCCGTCGCCTCATCTGCGGAACGCCGCAGATCCTGATCCTCGACGGCGTCCTGCAGGAGAAGATCATGCAGCGCACGAACTACACGGTGCGCGATCTATTGGACAGCCTGCGATCGAAGGACATCTTCGACGTCGGCGAGGTCGCGTACGCGATCCTCGAAACGAACGGCACGGTGAGCGTTCTCGAAAAGGCGGCGTTTCAAAAGCCGAACAAGCGCGAGCTTCATGTGGAGCCCGGCTCCGCGGCGCTCTCGCATCTGCTGATTTTAGAGGGCAAGGTCCAAAAGAGCGGGCTTAAAACCCTGCATCTTTCCGCAAGCGAGGTCGAAGCGATCCTGAAACGCAATGGCCTTTCGCTCGGCTCCGTGTTCTTCGCGCAGATGAACGGCGACGGTGATTTGCATGTGCAGCTCGACCGCAGAAACGGAAGCAAGGTCTGTTACTTTCCCGCCGCTTCAAGCGGCGGAGAAAGCAGTGAAAAGTGAAGAGAGAAAAGAGAAAAGAAGATGCAGGGGCTGTTAAGAAAGTCTCGAAATGTCATCCTGAGGAGCGTCAGCGACGAAG
>CALGGM010000139.1 GCA_937915925.1 uncultured Clostridia bacterium
TCAGTATACCACGTTCTTGCCAGTATGTAAAGTAATAGATGTTACATAATACTACGGTCCATCTTAACAAACATGCGTGGCGCAGCCAAAAGGCGCCCCCATTCCACGTCCGCATGTTTTTTCCCAAATCTGTACAATTATGAAAAAATAACCTTTCTTTTTCCTGAAATCTGTATTATACTATATTCAAACTATCCGCATGCGCTGTTTTTTGTGCGCGCGGAACGTTTGAATCAGGTTCACTAAGGGGGAAAAGAGATGGAAACCAAACCGAAACTCTCGCTCATGAGCAAGATCTCCTACGGTCTCGGCGCAGTGGGCAAGGACATGGTCTACATGCTGTCGGCAAGCTATGTTCTGTATTATTTCCAGGATCTGCTCGGCGTCAGCGCTGTTGCGATGGGTACGATCCTGCTGGTCGCGCGTATCTTTGACGCGTTCAACGACCCGCTGATGGGCGTTGTCGTCGCAAAGACCAAGACGAAATGGGGTAAATTCCGTCCGTGGCTGCTGATCGGCACGCTGACGAACGCCGTCATTCTGTTTTTGATGTTCTCCTGTCCGCCGACGCTCGACGCGGGCGGTCTCGTGGCATACGCAGCCGTGTTCTATATCCTCTGGGGCGTGACCTATACGATGATGGATATCCCCTACTGGTCGATGATTCCGGCGTTCACCGAGGGCGGCAAGGAACGTGAAGGCTTGACCACGCTGGCGCGTTCGTGCGCAGGCGTCGGCAGCGCGATCATCACGATCGTCACGATGCTCGCGGTCCAGTTCCTCGGCAACGCGTTCGGCGGGACGAACGCAACGGAGATCGAGATCGTCGGCTTCAAGTGGTTCGCGCTGATCGTTGCCGTGATCTTCATCGTCTTCACGATCCTCACCTGCATCTTCGTCAAGGAAAAGTCCACGACCGAGATGAAGACGGTCTCCGTGGGACAGATGTTCAAGGCGCTCGTGAAGAACGATCAGGCGATGACTGTCGTTATCGCGATCGTCCTCATCAATACCGCGATCTACATCACCTCGAACCTCGTCATTTACTTCTTCAAGTATGACTTCGGCGGTCCCAGCTGGTTCGGCGATTACACGCTGTTCAACATCTTCGGCGGCGCCGTGCAGATCCTCTCGATGATGATCCTGTACCCGGTGCTGCGCAACGCGATGAAGCTGAGCAACACGAAGATCTTCTACACCTGCCTCGCGATGGGCATTGCGGGCTACGCGGTGCTTCTGGCGCTCGCGATCCTCGGCATGAGCAACGTGTTCGTGCTGTTCATCCCGGGCTTCTTCATCTTCGCGGCAAGCGGACTTCTGAACATCCTTACCACCGTCTTCCTTGCGAACACCGTTGACTACGGTCTGTTGAAGAACGGTTCGAGCGACGAATCCGTCATCTTCTCGATGCAGACCTTCGTCGTCAAGCTCGCAAGCGGCATCGCGGCATTCGCGGCTTCGATCTGCCTCCAGATCGCAAAGCTCCAGGAGGGCACCGAGGTCACCGAAGAGGCGAAGGCGATCGACTGGTCGGCAGGCGTTACCACCGCGCAGAAGATGGGTCTTCGCATGACGATGACGATCATCCCGATCATAGGTCTGGTCGTTGCGATCTTCTGGTTCCGCAAGAAGTTCATCCTGACCGACGAGAAGGTTCTTGAGATCGCCGAGCAGGTCAAGGATCTGAAAGCGAACGTCGAAGAATGAGGAACGCCATGGATAAGACAAGCGTCATTTTCGGCAATCCGATCGATCGGAAGACGGTCAAGAACGCGGAAAAGAAAAAGGCGGGCTTTATCAAGAAGTTCGGCGACGATACCAAGAAGGAATACCACCTCGGCTTACAGCCGATCGACGAGATCAAGGAGATCAAGATCCAGAATCTCGTGCTTGCCGATAAGCCCTTGGAGCTTCCGGACAACGCGGTCATCGTCGGCAACATCCGCATGGGCTTCGGTCACTACCGCATCGCGATGGCGATCGCATCCTGCGCGCAGGCTTTGGGCAGAACGCCGATCTGGATGGACCTTGCGTCGTTTGACGCGACCGGCTCCAAGATGATCAGAAGCCAAAACGACCTGTATTCGTTGGGCTCTAAGCTCTCGCAGAAGATCGGGCTTTTCAACAAGCTCGTGTGGGAGCCGATGAACAGCGAGGGCTTCAAAAAGATCACCTATAACGCGGCGGATCAGAAAAACTCCGAGCTCCTTGCGCCGCTCTATCACGATCTTCCGAAGGACGTTCCGTATATCGGTACGCACGTGTGGCCCAGTCAGGGCGCGGTGCACGCGGGGCTTACCCACGTCGTCAACGCGATCCCCGACAACTGGCCGATGGGTCTGCATCTTGCGGAGGGCTCGATCCACGCGGTGCAGACGCCGTTTGCCTACCTCGGCTATAAGAAGCTGAACGGCTTCGCAAAGACGGCGTTAAAGCCGATGCCGGACGGGGACCTGAAGCTCGTCGGTCACTACATCGACCATGAGCTCGTCGAGAACGTCGAGCACGACTGCGCAAAGCGCGTGGAGCGCCTCGAAACCGGCGAGCCGATCCGCTTCCTCATGACGGTCGGCGGCGCGGGCGCGGGCGGCGACCTGTACCTCGCGATGGCGAAGCACCTGCTGCCGTACGTGAAGGCGGGTAAGGCGGAGCTTTGGATCAACTTCGGCGACCATCTCACCATGTGGGACGTGTTCAAAAACAAGCTGCCGGAGCTTGTGTCGGGCGCAAAGACGTACTTCGACGATTACAAGGGACTCTCCGATTGGGCGGAAACGCTCGACGCGCCGAGCAAGGGCGGCGTCACCGTGTTCTGCAACTCCGACATCTTCGAGGCGGTGTATTCCACGAACCTCCTGATGCGCAAGTGCGACGTGCTGATCACAAAGCCCTCGGAGCTCGCGTTCTACCCGGTGCCGAAGCTGATGATGCGGCACATCGGCGGTCACGAGGTCTACGGCGCGATCTACGCGCGAGAGATGGGCGACTCGACCTTCGAGTGCGAAACGCCCGCGGCGCTGTGCGATATGATCGATACGCTCTTAAACGACAAGGCGATCTTAAAGCAGCTCTGCAAACGCATCGTGGAGCTCAAGAACTTCGGCGTCTACAACGGCGGTTACGAGGTCGTGAAGCTCGCGATCGAAGGGAAAAAGTAAAAATAACGAACGGAAGGAGCCGTTTGGACCTCGACGGAGGATCTGAACGGCTCCTTTATGAATTCTCGCTTCGCTCCGTGAATTGTCCAAAGGACATGAATTGTGCCGTACGGCACATGAATTGACGGCACAGCCGTCATGATGGATTATATTCTTTGCGAACATTGACAGTTTCGGAAAAAGAATCTATAATATAGCCGAATTGAATAAACGCAGACGGTGCCGCCGTTTTTCGGCGGGTAAAAGGGAAACAGGTGAAACGCCTGTGCGATCTCGTCACCGTAAGCGGATCGGCGCTGTCAAGCGAAAGCAGCCACTGAGCAATCGGGAAGGCGACCGCGCCATATGCCGCGAGCCGGGAAACCTGCCGCCTGTGGGTACGGGAAAAGTATTTTCCAGATCACGAGGGATTGATCGTACCGAAGCTCCTATATGGGGGCGCATTTTGTACGCAGTCTCTTTGCCGTTTCGGTAAAGGGCTTTTTTCGTGCCGTGGAATGTTGCGATGTGTAGTCATCACATACATCGGGAACGGAAACGTTTCGAATGCAAACAGGAGGAAAAGAGTATGAAGAAGACAGTTGCTTTGCTGCTGGCAATAGCAATGTTCGCGGCGATCGCGGTCGCGTGCGCGGGTACGCAGGGTACCGAAGCGCAGCCGACGGCGGAACCCGCGACGGAAGCGACGGCGGCGCCGGAAGAGCCCGCGGACACCGCAGCGGCGGATAAGGAAGCGGCGGATAAGGTCGCGGCGCTGATCGATGCGATCTATGTGCAGGAGCGCACGGAGGAGACCGACGCGCTTTGCGCGGAAGCGAAGGCGGCGTGGGATGCGCTCACCGACGCGCAGAAGGAGCTCGTCGAGGGCGAGGAAGCCGATCCCGATTACTTCGGCAGAGACACCGGCGACGCGAGCCTTGACAATCCGAGAAATCAGGACGGCATCGGCGAAAACGAGCTGCTGGTCGTGAGCTTCGGAACGTCGTTTAACGAGAGCCGCGCAGCGGACATCGGCGGCATCGAGGCGGCGCTTGAAAAGGCGTTCCCCGACTGGTCGGTCAGAAGAGCGTTCACCGCGCAGATCATCATCAACCATGTGCAGGCGCGTGACGGCGAGTTCATCGACAACATGGACCAGGCTTTGGAGCGCGCGGTCAATAACGGCGTTAAGAACCTCGTGATCCAGCCGACGCATCTGATGCACGGCGCGGAATACGACGAGCTTTGCGCCGCTGTTGAAGCGTATGCGGACAAGTTCGAATCCGTAACGGTCGCGGAACCGCTTTTGGGCGAAGTCGGCGAAGATGCGACAGTTACCAACAATGACAAGGAACGCGTTGCGAAGGCCGTCGTGGCGGACGCGGTGGAAGCCAAGGGCTTTGCGTCGCTGGAAGCGGCAGAGGCGGAAGGCTATGCGTTCGTGTTCATGGGACACGGCACCTCGCACAAGGCGAAGGTCACCTACTCCCAGATGCAGACCATGATGAATACGCTTGGCTACAAGAATGTGTTCATCGGCACCGTTGAGGGCGAGCCGGAGGAGACTTCCTGCGAAAACGTCATCAACGCGGTGAAGGAAGCTGGCTATAAGAATGTCATTCTGCGGCCGCTGATGGTCGTTGCGGGCGATCATGCCAACAACGATATGGCGGATATGGACGATCCGGAATCCTGGGTCTCCCAGTTCCTCGCAAGCGGAAACTTTGACGGCGTCGAGTGCCTTATCTCCGGTCTCGGCAGAATCGAAGACGTGCAGGCGATCTACGTCGAGCATACGGGCGCGGTCATCAACGCGGCGGATCCGGACAAGGAAGCGGCGGATAACGTTGCGGCGCTGATCGACGCGATCTATGTGCAGGAGCGCACGGAGGAAACCGATGCGCAGTGCGCAGCGGCGAAGGCGGCGTGGGATGCGCTTACCGATGCGCAGAAGGAAATGGTCGAGGGCGAGGAAGCCGATCCCGATTACTTCGGCAGGGACACCGGCGACGCAAGCCTTGACAACCCGAGAAACGCGAACGAGATCGGCGAGAACGAGCTGCTGGTCGTCAGCTTCGGCACGTCGTTCAACGGAAGCCGCGCAGAGGACATCGGCGGCATCGAGGCAGCGCTTGAAAAGGCGTTCCCCGATTGGTCGGTCAGAAGAGCGTTCACCGCGCAGATCATCATCAACCATGTGCAGGCGCGTGACGGCGAGTTCATCGACAACATGGACCAGGCTTTGGAGCGCGCGGTCAATAACGGCGTTAAGAACCTCGTGATCCAGCCGACGCATCTGATGCACGGCGCGGAATACGACGAGCTTTGCGCTGCGGTCAACGCGTATGCGGACAAGTTTGAATCCGTCAAGATCGCGGAGCCGCTTCTGGGCGAGGTCGGCGCGGACGCGACGGAAGTGAACACCGATAAGGAACGCGTAGCGAAGGCAGTCACCGCGGCAGCCGTCGCGGAGGCGGGCTATGAGACGCTCGAAGCTGCGGAAGCGGACGGCGTTGCGTTCGTGTTCATGGGACACGGCACCTCGCACAAAGCGAAGGTCACCTATTCGCAGATGCAGACCATGATGAATACGCTCGGCTATAAGAACGTGTTTATCGGCACCGTTGAGGGCGAGCCGGAGGAGACCGCGTGCGAGAACATCATTGAGGCAGTCCATGCGGCAGGTTACGACAAGGTCGTGCTTCGTCCGCTGATGGTCGTTGCGGGCGATCATGCCAACAACGATATGGCGGATCCGGACGATCCGGAATCCTGGATCTCGCAGTTTACGGCAGCGGGTCTGTTCGTTGATATCAAGGTGCAGATCGCGGGCCTCGGCAGGATCGAGGATGTGCAGGCGATCTACGTCGAGCATGCGGGCGCAGTCATCAACGCGGAGTGACAGATAAGGAAAAACCATGAAACGTATTGCAGCTCTTTTATTGGTCGTTCTTTTGACGGCGGCGTTAGCCGTCGCCTGCACGGACAAAGCGCAGGAAATGCCGGCGGATCAGCCGACCGAAGCGCCGGTACAACAGCCGGCGGCTGAGGCAGAAGCCGAAACGACAGCGGAGCCGGAAACGACGGAAGCACCCGCGGAACCGGAAAGCAGGATCGACCTTCCCGACGGCGTATACCTTGCGGAGTTTAAGACCGACAGCACGATGTTCCGCGTCAACGAAGCGAACAAGGGTCTCGGTGTGCTGACCGTAAAGGACGGCAAAGCAACGATCCACGTAAGTCTCGTTTCAAAATCGATCGTGAATCTGTTCCTCGGCAAAGCAGAGGACGCAAAAAAGGACGGCGCTGTTCTCATAGAGCCGACGGTCGACGTTGTGACGTATGACGACGGAGACTCCGAAGAGGTGTACGGCTTCGATATTCCGGTCTTCGCGATCGGAGAGGAGTTCGACGTTGCGAACATCGGCACAAAGGGCAAGTGGTACGATCATAAGGTCAGCGTGCAGAACCCGCAGCCGCAGGAATAATGCTTGCGCTTCTGCGCGGATATGTGTAAAATAAGATAAGGTAAGGCGGCACGGCGAATCCGCAAAGATGCCGCGCCGCCTTTTCTTGTTTCGGAGAGACAACCCCTCAGTCACCTTCGGTGACAGCTCCCCTTGCACAGGGGAGCCAAGAAAGATGTCACCCCCTGTAGGGGAGGCCGACCTCGGCGCCCCGTGGAAGTTTTCCGTAGGGGCGGATCGCATCCGCCCGACAGTCACCCCCCTGTAGGGGAGGCCGACCTCGACCTCCCGGAGAAGAGAGAACAGAGAAGAGAGAAAAGCTTATGAAACGAATCATCACATGGATGCTGCTGACCGCAATGCTTTTTACGGTCGTTGCCTGCGGCGCAAAAAACGCGCTGTCCGCAGACGGGAACTATACGGTTGCGGTCACGCTTGAGGGCGGGTCCGGCAAGGCGAAGATCGAATCGCCCGCGGCGCTTTCTGTTGCGGACGGCAAAATGATGCTGACGGTCAAGTGGAGCAGCGACAAGTATGACTATATGATCGTCAACGGAACGAAGTTCACACCGGAATACATCGACGGACATTCCGTGTTCTCGATCCCGGTGGATACGCTCGAAACGCCGCTTGCAGTCACGGCGGACACCACGGCGATGAGCACGCCGCACGAGATCGATTACACGGTCACGTTCGACGCCGCGTCGCTCACGCCCGCGTCATGAAGCACGTAAAACGCCGCATCCTCGCGCTGATCCTCTGCGCGGCGTTCCTTGCGCTCGGCTGTTCGCAGGAGCCGACGGCGCAGGCGGACGGACCCGCGTGGGAAACGCTGTCCGTCGTTTCCGAAACGCCGGTGCGCTATGCGACGGAGTTTTCGATCACGCAGTATACAGACGGGTACGAACTCATCGAGATCCCCGCAACGGGCAGGCTTCTGCTCGTGCCGGAGGGTGCGGGAACGCCGAAGGGACTTCCCGACGACGTGCTCGTGCTGCACCGTCCGATCGACCGTATCTACCTTGCGGCGACGAGCGCGATGGACTTTTTCCGCGCGCTCGACGGGATCGGCGGCGTTCGGCTGTCCGGCACGAAGGAGGACGGCTGGACGATCCCAGAGGCGCAGGAGGCGATGGCGCGCGGCGACATGCTGTTTGCGGGCAAGTACAGCGCGCCCGATTACGAGCTGATCCTAAAGGAGCACTGCGATCTCGCGATCGAATCGACGATGATCTACCATTCGCCTGCGATCTCCGAAAAGCTGATTGATTACGGCGTTCCGGTAATGATCGAGCGGTCGAGCTACGAAGAGGACCCGCTCGGACGCATGGAATGGATCAAGGTATACGGCGCGATCCTCAACCGCGAGGACGAAGCGAGCGCGCTGTTCGACGCGGAGGTCGCTTCGGTCGAGGCGATCGGCGCGCAGCCGAAGACGGGCAAGGTCGTCGCGTTCTTTTACATCACGGGAACCGGCGCGGTGAACGTGCGCAAGAGCGGCGATTACGTCGTGAAGATGATCGAGACGGCGGGCGGCAGCTACGCGTTCCCCGATCTGGACAGCGGCAACACCCTTTCCACCGTGAACATGACGATGGAAAGCTTTTACGTCGGCGCAAAGGACGCGGACGTACTGATCTATAACAGCTCGATTGACGGGGAGATCTTCACGGTTGACGAGCTGCTCGACAAGAACCCGCTCCTGAAGGACTTCAAGGCGGTGCAAAACGGCGACGTGTGGTGTACGGGCAAGAACCTGTTTCAGGCGCCGATGGGGCTCGGCAAGCTCATCGGGGACTTTTACGAGGTGCTTTCCGGTACGGACAAAACGGAGCTGACCTATCTGCATAAGCTGAACGGAGGAAACTGACATGCACGCGGACGGCGCAAGGACCGGCATCTCCCAAAGAACGCGGCTTACCTTAGGCTTCGCGTTCCTTTGCGCTGCGCTGATCGCGCTCATGTTTTGGAACATCGTCGCGGGAAGCGCAGAGCTTACGCTTTCCGAGGTGTTCGACGGACTGTTTCACGCCGCAAGCCCGCACCGCGCGATCGTGATGAACGCGCGCATGGTGCGCATCGTTCCGGCGATCCTGCTGGGCGGCGCTTTGGCGCTGTCCGGCTTTTTACTGCAAACCTTTTTTGCGAACCCGATCGCGGGTCCGTTCATCCTCGGCATCTCGTCCGGCGCGAAGCTCGTGCTGTCGATCACGATGATCGCGTTCTTGAGCCGCGGCGTCGCGGTCGGATCGGTGACGCTGATCGCCGCGTCGTTTTTAGGCGCGATGCTTTCGATGGGCTTTGTGCTTGCGATCTCCGCGAAGGTCAAGCGCATGTCGATGCTCGTCATCTGCGGCGTCATGATCGGGTACATCTGCTCGGCGATCACGGAGTTCGTGATCCGCTTTGCCGACGATTCGAATATCGTCAAGCTGCACGATTGGGCGATGGGCAGCTTTGCGAGCATCAAGTGGGACAACGTCGCGGTCATGACCGCCGTCGTGCTGCCCGCGCTGGTCATTACGTTTTTCATGAGCAAGCCGATCGGCGCGTATCAGCTCGGCGAGGTGTACGCAAAAAACCTCGGCGTCAATATTAAGGCGTTTCGGATCGCGCTGATTCTTCTTTCCGGCGTGCTTTCCGCCTGCGTGACCGCGTTTGCGGGACCGATCAGCTTTGTCGGCGTCGCCGTGCCGCATCTGATGCGGCGGCTGTTTAAGACCGCTAAGCCGATCGTGATGATCCCCGCGTGCTTTTTAGGCGGCGCGGTGTTCTGCCTTCTTTGCGATCTGATCGCCCGCACGGCGTTTGCGCCGAACGAGCTTTCGATCAGCTCCGTCACCGCCGTGTTCGGCGCGCCGATCGTCATCCTTGTGATGCTCCGTCGGCAGAAGGAGGGCGCAAGATGAGCGGGACGTATTATCTTTCCACCGAGCGCCTGTCCGTCGGCTACGGCGGCAAAGCGCTGATCGAGAACATCGAAATCGGCGTGCGCCGCGGCGAGATCCTGACGCTGATCGGACCGAACGGATCGGGCAAGTCCACGATTCTGAAAAGCATGATAAAGGAGCTGAAGCTTGTCGCGGGAACCGTCGTGCTCGACGGGCGCGATATGCAGGGGCTCAAGGAGCGCGAGATCGCAAAGCGGCTTGCGATCGTTATGACCGAGCGCATCAAGGGCGAGCTGATGACCTGCTGGGACGTCGCCTCGACCGGACGCTATCCGTACACGGGCAGGCTCGGGCTTCTCACGAACGAGGATCGCGCGATCGTCGACGCCGCGATCCGTACGGTGCACGCGGAGGATTTTGCGCAGCAGCCGTTCAATGAGATTTCCGACGGACAGCGGCAGCGGATTCTGCTTGCGCGGGCGATCTGCCAGCAGCCGGAGATCATCGTGCTCGACGAGCCGACGTCGTTCCTCGACGTCAGGCATAAGCTGGAGCTTTTGGACATCTTAAAAACCATGGTCAAGGAACGGGACGTCGCGGTGATAATGTCGCTGCACGAGCTCGACCTTGCCGAAAAGGTCTCCGACCGCGTCGTGTGCGTCGCGCATAACCGCATCGACCGCTGCGACACGCCGGAGAACATCTTCAAGGACGACTATATCACGTCCCTGTACGGCATCGAAAACGGCAGCTTCAACGCGCTGTTCGGAAGCGTGGAGTTGAAAAAGACGCCGGGCGCGCCGCAGGTCTTTGTCATCGGCGGCGGCGGCAGCGGCATTCCCGCGTACCGCGCCCTGCAGAGAAATGGCGTTCCGTTTGCCGCGGGCATTCTTCCGAAAAGCGATCTCGATTATCCCGTCGCGCGCGCGCTCGCCGTAGAGCTTATCGAGGTTTCCGCGTTCGCCGCTGCGGATGAAAAGACGGCGGCAGCCGCCGAAGCACGCATGAAGGCGATCGGCAGGGTCGTTTCGACCGTGGAGACGTTCGGCGAAACGAACGCCGCGAATCGAAGGCTGTACGAGACGGCAAAGGCGAACGGACTGCTCTGCACGCTCGACGCCGTTTTAAAGGGGGTCGACGCATGACCCTTTGGACGTTTACGATTTTGTCGGTGGTTGCGGGATTTCTGATCGACTGCGTGCTCGGCGATCCCGCTTGGCTACCGCATCCGGTCGTGGGGATCGGAAAGCTGATTTCGCTTTTTGAAAAGGGGCTTCGAAAGGTGTTTCAAAACACCGATCGCGGCGCGTTTTTTGCAGGGCTTTTCATGGCGATCCTCGTGCCGCTCATCAGCGCGGGCGTCACTTTTTTGATTCTCTTCGGGCTTTGGAAGCTTTCCCCGTGGGCGTATTTTGCGATGAGCAGCATCATGTGTTGGCAATGCTTTGCGGCAAGATGCCTTAAAACGGAGGCGAAAAAGGTCGTAAAGACGCTCGAAGCGGACGGGCTCGAAGCCGGGCGGAAGCAGGTTTCCATGCTCGTCGGGCGCGACACGGAATCGCTTTCAAGAGAGCAGGTTTTAAAAGCGACGGTCGAGACCGTTGCCGAGAACGCGTCGGACGGCGTGATCGCCCCGATGCTTTTTATGCTGCTGTTCGGCGCGGTCGGCGGTTTTTTCTATAAGGCGATCAACACCATGGATTCGATGGTGGGCTATAAAAACGAACGGTATCTGTATTTCGGACGCGCCGCGGCGAAGCTGGACGACGCGGCGAATTTTCTTCCGGCAAGGCTATCGGCGTTCGCTATGATCGCGGTCGCGCCGATTTTGAAGCTTGACGGAACGCACGCGTTTCGGATCTGGAAGCGCGATCGGCGCAAGCACGCGAGCCCGAACTCCGCGCAGACCGAATCGGTCGCGGCGGGCGCGCTGCACGTCGAGCTTGCGGGACCGGCAAGCTATTTCGGAAAGGTGCTGGACAAGCCGACCATCGGCGATCCGGACCGCGCGATCGAGCCGGACGACGTGAACAGGACCTGCGCGCTGATGTACGGCGCGAGCATCCTTCTGCTTGCCGTGCTTACGGCGATCCTGCTGCCGCTTTCGCTGTTGGGAGGTGCGCTGTGAATCTGAAAAACGGCTACGTACACGGCGGCGACGTGTATAAAAACCGCGTGACGCTCGATTTTTCCGCGAACGTCAACCCGCTCGGAACGCCGGAGCCCGTCAAGGCGGCGATCCGCGCTTCTGCGGGGGACGTTTGCCGCTATCCCGATCCGTACTGCACGGCGCTTCGGGAGCGGCTTTCTGCGCTGCACGGCGTTTCACCCGACGGGATCGTGTGCGGAAACGGCGCGGCGGAGCTCATCTATGCGTTTACGGCGGCGGTCGGGGCAAAGCGCGCGCTGCTGCCCGTGCCGTCGTTTGCGGATTACGAAAGCGCTTTGCGCGCCGCGGGCACGGAGCCGGTGTTCTATCCGCTTCTGCGCGAGGAGGGCTTTCGCGTGAACACGCGCATTCTCGACGCGATCGACGAACGGACGGAGCTTTTGCTGCTCTGCTCGCCGAACAACCCGACGGGGCTCTGCGTCGATCGGGATTTATTGCAAAAGATTTTGGAGCGCTGTCGGGCGACGCGCACATGGCTGATGCTCGACGAGTGCTTTTGGGACCTGTGCGACGCGGAAAAGGCGTTTTCGCTCGCGGGGGCGCTCGAAACGGACGATCGCGTGTTTTTGCTGCACGCGTTCACCAAGACTTACGGCATGGCGGGCGTGCGTCTGGGCTACGCGATCTCGAAACACGCGGCGCTTCTTTCTGCGCTTTCCGAGCGCGTACAGCCGTGGAACGTGTCGACCGTCGCGCAGGCGGCGGGGCTTGCCGCGCTCGACTGTACGGACTGGGCGGAGAAGGCGCGGGCGCTGTTCCGTACGGAAAAGGTTTTTCTTCGGGAATCGCTTTCGGCGCTCGGCGTCGCCGTACACGGCAGCGACGCGAACTTTCTGCTGCTGTCCGGCGTGCCGACGCTGTATGAAGAACTGCTGAAAAAGGAGATTCTGGTGCGCGACTGTCAAAATTATCGAGGGCTTATAAAGGGCGACGTGCGCATTGCGGTGCGCACGCACGCGGAAAACGTTCGGCTGATCGAGGCGATCACGGAGGTGCTGCATGGATAAGACCGGCATCGAGGCGTATTACGTACAAAAGGACGGCAAGAAGCTGCAGTTCGGCTTCACCACCGGCACCTGCGCCGCGGCGGCGGCAAAGGCGGCGACGGAGCTGCTGTTGAAAAACGCCGCGCCGCGCACGGTATCGATCCGCACACCGAAGGGGATCGAGCTGAAGCTTCCGGTGCTGGAGCCGCGCGCGGAAAACGGCGCCGCGGTCTGCGCGATTCGAAAGAGCAGCGGCGACGATCCGGACGTGACCGACGGCGTTCTGGTGTACGCGAGCGTAAGAAGATGCGACGTTCCGGGCGTTTCGATCGACGGCGGCATCGGCGTGGGCAGGGTCACGAAGCCCGGTTTGAAGCAGGCGATCGGCGAAGCGGCGATCAACCCCGTTCCGCGCGACATGATTCGCCGCGCAGTCGAGGAGGCGGCAGCGGACTTTGACGGCGAGGGCGGGTTTTCGGTCGTGATCTCGATCCCGGAGGGCGTCGCGCTTGCCGAAAAGACGTTCAATCCGCGGCTCGGCATTGAGGGCGGCATCTCGATCCTCGGAACAAGCGGCATTGTCGAACCGATGAGCGAGCAGGCGCTTATCGACAGCATCCGTCTGGAGATCCGCCAAAAACGCGCGCTCGGCGCGGTACGGCTGATTCTCACGCCCGGCAACTACGGCGCGAACTATCTTCGTTCGCTGTGCGGCGTCGGGGAAGGGGAGCTTGTCAAATGCTCCAACTTCATCGGAAACGCGCTCGATATGGCAGCGGAGGAAGGATACAAGGAGGTGCTGCTCGTCGGGCATGTCGGAAAGCTTTGTAAGCTTGCGGGCGGCATCATGAACACGCATTCCAAAGAAGGCGACGCACGCGCCGAGCTGATGGCGGCTTGCGCACTGCGCGCAGGGGCGAGCGCTGATACGGCACGGGAAATTCTCGGCTGCGTCACAACCGACGAGATGCTGAGAGTCGCAAGGGACGCAGGCGTCTTCGACGGCACGGTCGCATCGATGGGGGAGCGCATTGCGTTCTATCTCGATCATCGCGTCAAGGGACAGTTTACCGTCGGTGTTCTGGTTTTCTCGAACGTGTACGGAACGCTCTGCACGATCGGTCCGGCTGCGGATTGGATCGCTGAAGCCGGAGGAGGACAGGAATGAAAGGCATTTTATACGGCGTGGGCGTCGGACCGGGCGATCCGGAGCTCATTACGATGAAAGCGGTGCGGTTGATACGAGCCTGCGATGTGATTGCCGTTCCGCACAAGGAAAAGGAACGCTGCTTTGCGCTGCGCATTGCAAGCGCCGCCGTACCGGAGATCGAGGCGAAGCCGATTCTCGAGATCGACATGCCCATGACGCGTGACAGGGATTTGCGCGAACGCGCATATGCGGAAGGCGCAAGCCTGCTGATCCGTGAACTCGACGCGGGCAAGACCGTTGTGTTTCTGACGCTCGGCGATCCGATGGTCTATTCGACCTACGGCTATCTGCATGCGCGTGTCTGCGCGAAAGGCTACGACGCGCAGCTCGTTCCGGGGGTCACATCCTTCTGTGCGGCGTCGGCCGCGCTTGGCGAAACGCTGTGCGCGGATCGCGAAGCGCTGCATATCCTGCCGGGCGGCGCAAGCGCGGAGGAAGCGCTGCATCTTTCGGGAACGAAGGTGTTTATGAAGGGCGAACTCAGCGCGCTGAAAGCCGCGATCGCCAAGCGCGATCTCTGCGTCCGGGCGGTTGAAAACTGCGGGACGCCGCAGCAGACCGTGTATGCGGATGCAAGCGCGCTACCCGACGACGCAAGCTACTATACCGTACTCATAGCAAAGGAGAAACAGGCATGATCCATTTTGTCGGCGCGGGCTGCGGGGCAGCCGATCTGATCACCGTCCGCGGACAGCGGCTTTTGGGAGAGGCGGACGTGATCATCTATGCGGGGTCGCTGGTCAACCCCGGACTGCTGGCGTATCGAAAAGAAGGCTGCAAGGTCTACAACAGCGCAGTCATGACGCTTGAGGAGGTTCTCGACGTGATGCGAAGCGCGGAAGCCGAAGGCAAGACGACCGTGCGTCTGCATACAGGAGATCCGTGTCTGTACGGCGCAATCCGCGAACAGATGGACGCATTGGAACGCGACGGCATCGCCTACGACGACTGCCCCGGCGTCAGCTCGTTCTGCGGCGCGGCGGCGGCGCTCCGGATGGAGTATACCCTGCCAGACGTTTCGCAAAGCGTCGTCATCACGCGCATGGCGGGCAGAACGCCCGTGCCGGAGCGTGAAAGCATCCGGTCCTTTGCGCAGCACGGCGCGACGATGGTGCTGTTTCTGAGCACAGGACTTTTGGAACAAACAACTGCGGAGCTGCTGGCGGGCGGATATCGGTCGGATACGCCGGCGGCGATCGTCTATAAGGCGACGTGGCCCGATGAACAGACCTATATCTGTACGGTCGGTACGCTCGCGCAGTGCGCAAAGGAGCACGATATCAAAAAGACGGCGCTGATCATCGTGGGCGACACGGTATCGCAGAGCGGCTATGCGCGTTCCGAGCTTTACAATCCCGATTTCGCGACGGAGTTCCGTCCGGCAAGGAGCTGACCATGCGCATCCGCATCGTATCCTACACCGAACAGGGGCAACAGTGCGCAAGCCGGATCGCAGACGCGCTGCGCGGCATGCATGCGGTTGAAACCTTTGCGCGCTATCCGAAGCAGGGCGATCTGCCGCTCGACATGCGCGCGGTCGATTGGGCAAAGGCGGGCTTTCAAACCGCGGACGCGCTGATCTTCTGCTGCGCAAGCGGCATCGCGGTGCGTGCGATCGCGCCGTGGGTCAAAAGCAAAACGACCGATCCGGCAGTACTGGTCGTCGACGAGCAGGCAAGGTTTGTGATCCCGCTGCTGTCGGGACACATCGGCGGCGCGAACGAGCTGGCGCGTACGCTGGCAAAGGAGCTTTCGGCAACGCCGGTCGTCACCACCGCGACGGATCTGAACGCGCGCTTTGCCGTCGACGTGTTTGCAGCCAAGAATCATCTGCATATTTCGGATATGCAGCTTTGTAAGGAGATTTCGGCCGCGCTGCTGCGGCATGAACCGGTCGGGCTGATCAGCGACGTTCCGATCACGGGCGAGCTGCCCGACGGTTTGACGAAAGGACAAGCGCCGCTCGGCGTTGTCGTCTCGCAAAAGCGGATCGTTCCGCCGTTCGCAAAAACGCTGTATCTGACGCCCAAACGGTTCTGCGTGGGGCTCGGCTGCCGAAAAGGCAAGGAGGCGGAGGCGATCGCAGCGTTTGTGTCCGAGCAGCTTGCGCTTCTGAACGTGCCGAAGGAGGCGGTGTACTGCCTTGCGTCGATCGACCTCAAACGCGATGAAGCAGGGATCACGGCGCTTGCCGAAGCGCTGCATGTGCCGTTTCTGACCTATTCGGCCGAAGCGCTGATGCGGGTCAAGGGCGAATTCTCGCATTCGGCATTTGTACAGGAACAGACCGGCACGGACAATGTGTGCGAGCGTGCGGCGGCGCTTGCGGCAGGCGGCTGGTCTTGTCGTCAAAAAGATTGCAAAAGACGGGATGACGTTTGCGCTGGCAAAGCGGGAGGAGGCGATTTCGTTTGACTAAGCTGTATGTGGTGGGCATCGGCCCGGGAAGCTACGAACAGATGACGCTGCAGGCGATTCACGCACTGCAAACCTGCGACGTGATCGTGGGCTATACGGTCTACGTCGATCTTGTAAAGGCGCATTTCGCGGACAAGGTATTTTTAACCACCCCGATGCGGCAGGAGGTGGAACGCGTCCGGCTTGCGCTCGAAACGGCGCAAAGCGGCAAAACCGTCGCCATGATCTGCTCGGGCGACGCCGGCGTTTATGGTATGAGCGGACTTTGCGAGGAGCTTGCAAAGGCGTATCCTTCGGTCGAGATCGAGACGATCCCGGGCGTATCGGCTGTACTGTCCGGCGCGGCAATCCTCGGTGCGCCGCTGATGCACGACTTTGCGGTGGTCAGTCTCAGTGATCTTCTGACGCCGTGGGAGACAATTGAAAAACGGCTGCTTGCGGCGGCCGAAGCCGATTTTGTGATCTGCCTTTACAATCCCGCAAGCCGCAAGCGAAAAGATTATCTGATGCGCGCGTGCGATCTGGTCCTGCGGTTTGCGTCGCCCGACACCGTGTGCGGCATTGCCAGAAACATCGGCAGAGAGGGTGAATCGATTACGGTGCTGCCGCTTAAAGAGCTTCGCGAAACCGAGGTCGACATGTTCTGCACGGTCTTTATCGGAAACTCGCAGACGAAAGTCGTCAACGGCAAAATGGTCACGCCGAGAGGGTACGTCTATGCATAACATTCTGTTGTTCGCGGGTACGACAGAGGGCCGGCAAATTGCAAAGGCCCTGATCGGGCAGCCGGTTTCGGTCACGGTCAGCGTCGCCACGGAATACGGAGAAACGCTGATTGAGCAGGGCGAAAATATTCACGTGCTGCACGGCCGCAAGAACGCGGAGGAGATCGCAGCGCTGATCCGAGAGACGCAGGCGGAGATCCTGATCGATGCCACACACCCGTACGCGAAGGAGGTCACAAAGACTTTGAACGCCGTATGCGCACGCATGCAGACGGAGTATCTGCGTGTACTGCGCGCGTCGGACGATGCGGATACGGAACGCTGCGTATTTGTCGACGACGTCGATGCGGCAGTTGCGTATTTGAACGGCACGCAGGGCAATATCCTGCTGACCGTCGGCAGCAAAGAGCTTTCCGCCTATACGGCGGTCGGAGATTGGCAAAAGCGCGTCTATGCGCGCATTCTGTCGGTCAAGGAGTCCGCCGAAGCTGCGTTTGCGCTGTAAACGCCGGGCTGAGGCGCTGACTTGGGAGCAGACTGCGCCGGAGGGGGAGTCTGCTGATACTGCTGCTGTGCTTGATACTGCTGATACTGCTGATACCGCTGTGATCGACTGAGAACCGTCCTTGACCATGATGAAAACCCT
>CALGGM010000140.1 GCA_937915925.1 uncultured Clostridia bacterium
GTTTCGGTCGCAGCTCACCTCGCTCCTCCCCGCACTGCGGGCGCTCGGATCGCTGTCCCGTGGCAAGGGAGGGTAGAACACTTAGCCGATTCGAGCGCCCCCGTCAGGGGGAGCTGGCAACGATAGGTGACTGAGGGGCCCCCACCGCAAAACATTCGGAATGTGAATAATCTTGCGATAATATTTTTCCAAAAAATGAACAAAAGCTATTGCGATTTAGCGTCAAACGTAATAGAATATATTATGTGTTGGGATAACCATGCACATTGCCAAAGGAAGGGTGGTTTTGGAATGAAACAGTTCAACCGAAAACTTTTGTCCGGTCTGCTTGCGCTGTTGATGGTGTTAAGCCTCCTGCCCGTCGTCTTCACCCCGAAGACCGCGGTTGCAGCGACGGCGACTCCGCTCGAACAGATGCAGGGCGGCGCGATTCTGCACTGCTTCAACTGGTCGTATAACGAGATCCGTGAAGCGCTGCCGGATATCAAGGCGGCGGGATATATCGCCGTGCAGACCTCGCCGGTTCAGCAGGCGAAGGACTATGACGCGTCCTACATGGACAGCAAGGGGCAGTGGTGGAAGCTCTATCAGCCTCTGGGCCTAAAGATCGCGCCTGACGTGGACGGCGTTCCGACCTCGTTCCTCGGCACCAAGGCGGAGCTTACCGCGCTTTGCGACGAGGCGGAGGATCTCGGCATTTACGTTATCGTCGACATCGTTGCAAACCATCTTGCAAACAAGTCCGGCGGCGGCTATTATCTGAACGGCGAGGTGAACCTCAGCGAGCAGGTCGACGAGGAATACCAGAACCATCCCGAATACTTCCACGCGAATACCGACGGCGTCAACGATGACAGCCGCTATAACATGACCCAGAACCAGATGGGCATGCCGGATTTGAACACGTCGAACGAATTCATTCAGGAACAGGTCTATGGGCTGTTGAAGGAGTGCGTGGACTGCGGCGTCGACGGCTTCCGATTTGACGCGGCAAAGCATATCGAGCTTCCGGGCGACAGTGACTGCGGCAGCGACTTCTGGTCTGCGGTTCTGAACGGCAGCGACACGGACGGCGGCATTATGGGCATCCGCAAATACGCCGGCGCGGAGAACCTGTTCATCTACGGCGAATCGCTGAGCGGCAATGCGGGCGAAACGTGGGTCGATGAATTCATCACCTATATGGCGCTGACCGACAGCAACTACGGCGGACGCATCCGCGATGCGATCAACGGAACGAACGCCGGCATGCTCGGCGACGGATCGTACGTCCGCTGCAGCACGCCCTCGGGCAATGTGGTCTGGGTGGAATCGCACGACACCTTCGAGGACGGCGCGTCCAGCGGCATTGAATCCGATAAGATCGTAAAGGCGTGGGCGATCGTCGGCGCAAGAGCGGATTCGACGGCGCTGTACCTTGCGCGTCCGAACGAGATCATGGGCAAAGCGAGCTCCGACACGACGTGGAAATCCCCGGCGGTCGCGGCGGTCAACGCGTTCAAAAACCGCTACGACGGCACGCGCGAATACCTGCATCAGAACTATGACAACAAGGTCGCGTGGATCGAGCGGGAAGGCGATGCGTACAAATATCCGGGCGTCGTCATCAGCAAGCTGGACGGCGCGGGCGCGGTCTCGCTGGAGCTCGAATGGATGGTCGACGGCTATTACGAGGATGAGCTCACCGGCAACGTCTTCACCGTTTCGAACCACGTGATCACCGGCAATGTCGGTCCCACGGGCGTTGCGGTCGTCTATCATGAAGCCGATAACCCCAACTACATCATCACCGCGAACAAGATCTACTTTGTCCCCACCGGCTGGTGGACAAACGACAACGCGTGGTTTGGGATGTATCTGTTCAACGATTGTGGGGGCGAAGCGTTCGTCTCTCTGGAAGATGAGGACGGCGACGGCGTATATGAAGGCAAGGTTCCCGATCCCGAATTTGGTGAACACTGGGAATACGTCAGCTTTATGAGAATGAATCCCGATTATCGTTTCTTTTCTTGGGAAACCGGTGCCATTTGGGATCAGGTCGCCAATCTCGTCAACGATCCGGGTACGAACTGCTTTACGATCTCAGCGCCGGAAGGGAGCTCCGAAGCGACCGGCACATGGAGTTATTGCGGTCCCATCACCGCCGACCCGATCTACTTTGTCCCGACCGGATGGTGGACAAACGATAACGCACGCTTTGAGATGTGGCTGTTCAACGACGACGGCGGTACGTTCGTCTCCCTGACCGACGCGGACAACGACGGCACGTATGAAGGCGCGCTGCCTGAAGGCGACTGGACCGGCGTCATCTTCGTCCGCATGGATCCGAACGGCACGGAGCACACGTGGGACAGCAAGTGGAACCAGACGGAGAATCTCGTTCCCGACGCGGGCACGAACTGCTTCACGATCACGGCGGGCACGAGTGACGGCACATGGAGCGTATACGACGGTACGCCGAATCCCGACGCGGGTTATTACCTTGTCGGCACCATGACCGGGTGGGCGGTGCTGCCGGAATATAAGATGACCCGCACCGGTGCGTCCACTGAGGAATACATGTTCGAAAACGTCGAGCTGATCCGCACGAGCAGCTACCATAGCCAGGTCAAGGCGGTCTACTCGCCCGACGGCGTTACGAAGCAGACGTGGTATCCGGACGGCTTCGACAACAACTACGGCGATTACGACGGCGAGATTCCGGTTTCCGGCGTCTATACCATCTATTTCCGTCCGAACTATGACGGCGGCGACGACTGGCACGACAACTGCATCTATGCGGAGCAAACAAAATACTATGTGGCGGTCAGCGATGCGGATAAGAACGGCGTCGTTACCGTCGATAAGGACACCGCGGCGGTTGGCGATACCGTCAACGTGACCGTCACCCCGCACGAGGGGTACGAGCTTGATACGCTCGTTTACCGCTACGAGACCGCGCCGAACACGATGGAATTCGAGACGGTCGAGATCGAAGGCAATTCCTTCACCATGCCCGCCTACAACGTCACAGTGATTGCGACGTTCAAGGAGGTCGTACCGTTCGTGCCGACCTTCGAGGTGCAGAACCTTGTGCTGTCGGGCAAGATCGGCGTGAACTTCTATATGGATCTTTCCGGACTGACCGACGAGGAGAAGGCAGCAAGCTACATGGCGTTCGAGATCTCCGGCAAGGGCGAAGTCAATGAGCGTGACAATTTCGATGAAAAAGATCTCAACCAGACCGGTGCTTACTACGGCTTCACCTGCTATGTAAGCTCGATCCAGATGGCGGACACGATCACCGCAACGTTCCATTACGGTGAGGACAAGAGGATCGAAAAGACCTATTCCGTAAAGGAATACATCGAGGCGTTTGACAAGAGCCAAAGCAGTTACGACGCAACGACGGTAGCGCTGGTCCATGCGATGGCGGACTACGGATACTATGCGCAGCAGTTCCTGTCCGCGAGAAACGGTTGGACGATCGGGGAAGATTATGCGGAGTTCGACAAATGCTACACGGATTCGTATTCGACCTCGGCAACCGATCTCGACAGCTATAAGTTCTCGAAAGAAACGACGTCCGACATTGCGGCTGTCACGTATTCGCTCGTCATGGACAGCGATACCTCGATCCGCGTGTTCTTCAGACCGGCAACGGGGTACGACGGAACGTTTAAGGTCACCGTCAAGGATGCAGACGGCGAGATTATTCTGAATCAGGAAGAAGTGCAGCTGAACAACGGCAGATACCTTGTCTCGATCGACGGTATCTCCGCACACCGTCTGAGCCAGAAGTTCACTGTCACGGCAACGACGGTGGCAGGCGACTCGACCGTCACGGTCTGCGCACTGTCCTATGCAAGATCCATGCTTGCGAACTATGCCGGAACGGCTGACGCAACAGCCGCCGCAGCGCTCTATGCGTATTCGCTGGCAGCGAACGCGTACAAGACGGCGCATCCCAACAACTGACCGCTGAACACCAATGACCCGCCCGAGCGCTTCGGGCGGGTCGTTTTTTGCGGGGAATGGGAGGACTACCCTTCCGTCACCTATCGGCCCCGCTCCGTTTCACTGCGCTTCGGAGGAAGATCGCGCGTTTCTCGCGCGTACCATCTGTCGGGGCTCTCGAATTTCCCACGTAGGGGCGATGGTACGCGGTAGACGACGCAAAGCGTCGTCGCAGGCTGTCGCAAAAGGGGTCAAACCATTTGCGGCGAGATATCATAAATGAATACTGGCAGGATGAAAGGGCGCAAGGACGCCCTTTCTTTCTATTATTTCGCCGCAA
>CALGGM010000141.1 GCA_937915925.1 uncultured Clostridia bacterium
TTGTTCGCGGCGTACCCCGTTGTGTCATTCTGAGACGCGAAGCGGCGAAGAATCTCCCCGCGATACGATAAAATATGGAAAAGGAGATCCTTCGTTATCACGCAGGATGACACATGTTTTGTTCGCGGCGTACCCCGTTGTGTCATTCTGAGACGCGAAGCGGCGAAGAATCTTTCCCGCAAGATGAAATATGGAAAAGGAGATCCTTCGTTATCACGCAGGATGACACATGCTTTGTTCGCGGCGTACCCCGTTGTGTCATTCTGAGACGCGAAGCGGCGAAGAATCTTCCCCGCAAGGCAAAACGGACGACCGACGGTCGTCCCTACAGGATGTGCGATCCGTATCACACTCCGCTTCGCCTCATTACAGATGCGTCGCGCATCGCCGCCTCCCGCACCTGATACAATCAAATCCGTCAAATGCAGCGACATGCGCGGTGCATTTGACTCCTTGCGCTGTCGGCCGCCCGGTCGCCGAACGGCGATAGGCAGACGGCGAAAACCCGACGAAAGCCTGCTTTCGTCGGAATGCTATACAACCAGATCCCCTTCGTCGCTGTTTAAGACCTCGAAGATCTCCTCCTCCGCGCCGGATTCGGCGTTGATGTAGACGATGAAAAACGTCTCGCCCGCCGTGCATTTGCACTCGTAGCAAAGCACCTCGCGGGTGTTGGATTTCGGGATCAGCGCAAGCGCGACGTGCTCGATGTGCAGCGCGTCGGACACGCAGGCGCGCGCCTGCTCCTCGGTCATGATCACCTGCGGCAGCTCGCGCGTGCGGTGATGGCTGCGGTAGTTCATCGCGTCGAGCCCGATCACCTCCTGCGTGTCGCGGTCGACATAGACCTTGACAAGATCGGCGTACAGGATCACGCCGCTTTGCAGCGCGGCATAGTTCAGCACGACCGTGCCCGCGTAATACTGCGCATAGGACGGCTCCATCCTGCCGAATCCGTGCGCCTCGAGATACCTGCTTGCCGCCGCGTGCAGCCGTTCGCTTTCTTCGTCGCTCGGCGAATCGTTCTTCGTGCCCTTCGGCGTGCCCATAAAATACAGCACCAGCCCGCCGCGTTCGGTGATCGAAACGCACAGCTCGCCGTTTTCATCGTTCGCGGAGAAATCGTAGGTCACGATGCTGCTCTCCGTGCGCCCGTCAAACGACAGCGTGCGATCGGGAAACAGCTCGGACGCGATGCGCATGGCTTCGTTCTCATCCACCGTCTCCTCGGGAAGTCCCAAGGGTTCCGCCTGCTCGCTGCTTTCGGAAAACGGACCGTCGTACAGAAGCGACGGATAGTTGGTAATGTTCTCCTCGTCGGTCTCGCCGTAAAACTCCGCGCCCTCCGTTTCGGGAAAACGCCCGTCCCGGCAGCCGCCGTCGTACGATTCGGACAGCGCGGCGGCGCATGCGCGAAGCTCCGCAAGCGATTCGATCTGCGTCTCGTCGAGCATCTGCCCCGACAGCACGCGGTCCATCAGCGTCTCGGCATAGTCGCCGGTGCGCGTCAGAAACTGCATCAGTCCCCCGTCGTTCGCGTGCGACGCGGGCAGCAGCGAAAGCGCACGCACCGCGCCCGCGGATAATCTTCGGATGTCCGCAAAGCTCTTCGATAGCCTTGCGGGCGTCGACGCCGCTTCGAGCTTTGAAAGTGCGACGTTCAGGTCGTTGAGGTCGCCCGAAAGCGCACGGTACGCGCTTTCGACCTGCGCATCGATCACGCGCTGCTGCTCCGCGATCGTTTTGCGCTGTTTAAAAAAGGTAACGGTCATCACCGCAAGCCCGACAAGCAGGATCGCGGGAAGCCCGAACAGCCAGATTTTCTTGGTTACTCGCATCATTTACAAAATACATGGTTGCCGATCCGCACCACGATGGGACGGCTTTTAATCCACCGGTTGGTCGTCTTTGCGGGATTGTAGTAATACAGGCAGCCGCCGGTCGGGTCCCACCCGTTCATCGCGTCCTTCGCCGCCTTCAGTGCCGAATCGTTCGGCTGGAGATTGATCTGTCCGTCGTCAACCGCCGAGAACGCGCCGCGCTGATAGATCACGCCTGAGATCGAGTTCGGAAAGGCGCTGCTTTTGACGCGGTTTAATACCACTGCGCCGACGGCGACCTGACCCTTGTACGGCTCGCCGCGCGCTTCGCTGTAGATGCACTGGGCAAGCAGGTACACGTCGCCGGTCGCGGGCTTGGTCGTGCCGGACACCGTCGAGGACAGGTTCAGTCCCATCGCCGCGGCGGTCTGCGGTCCTACCACGCCGTCGACGGTCAGCCCGTTCTTTTGCTGAAACCAGCGTACCGCGCGCTCGGTCGCGTAGCCGTAGATGCCGTCGACCGCGCCGTCGTAATAGCCCCACTGCTTGAGCTTTTTCTGTACCGCCGTGACGTCGTCGCCGCGCGAGCCGCGCTTCAACGCCGCCTCCGCCGACAGCACCGGCAGCGCCGTCAGCACGATCAGAAGCGCCAGCAGCAGGATCTTTCCGCTCCGTAAAACCTTTCGCATGCGCCCTCCTCAGAACAACGATTTCAGCAGATTCCAGAGCCAGCTTTCCGGCTCCACGGTATCGAGATCGACGGGCTCGCCCGTTTCGCTCACGATGCACAGCGGCGGGAACAGCACGCACCACCAGTTGTGTCCCTCGGCGGGACCGAGCCGCACGCACAGCGCGTCGTACTCGCCCGCCGGAAACAGCGTCTCGCCGTACACGCGGTCCGGGAACGTCTCCGTCCCGAGCGAAAGCTGTACGCCGTAGGTAAGCTCTCGCGCCGCAAGAACATCCTCCGCGGCGCTTTGGATCTCGCGCCCGTGCGTCAGCAAAAACTGTCGCGCGTCCTCGTAGCTTTCCGCCGCCGAAAACAGCGGCAGGATCGCGTCGCGCACCGCAAGCTTCGCGCTCTGATCCGCGTCGGAATCGCTCGCGGCGATCACGTGCAGCCGCAGGATCCCCTCGCTTGACGCGAGCGTCGAAACCGCCGGCGCCGCCGTTTTCAGCACGCCGACCGTTCCGAGCAGGATCAGGATCAAACCGATCAAAAATCGTTTACGCATCTTCATTCACCTCGCAAAACAAGTATTTCCTTTGCCGCGCGGTTCCATACCTGTTGACTTTTGCGGGTTTTTCCGATACGATTTATATATGAAAGGATTTCGGGAAACGATCGAAACGGCGCTCGGCGAATTTATCGAGCGGCACACCGGCGTAAAAGCGGCGTTCAAGCCGTCGAAGGCGGCGCATCTTGCGACGAGCGCGTTCTATACTTCGGACGCGGAAGGGATCGCGGCAAGGCTTTTTGCGAACGCTTCCGACTGCACGCTTCTGAACGCGCCGCTGCTCTCAAACGTGCGCGCCGAAAACGGCTGGCTGCTGTTCTTTTTCACCGCGGACGCGATCGACGCGTACGCAAACACGCTGCCGCCCGCCGAGGAGCCCGACGATTTCTTTTTTGCGCGGCGGCTCTGGATCGCGTATCGGCACGCAGACGCGCAGACGCCGGACGATCCCGCGCTGCTCGACGGATTTTTCGCGGTGCTGTTCGGCGCGCCGAACGCCGAACAGCGGTGGCTTTCCGCCCCGCGGCGGCACGACGGAAACGCGCGCGCGGCGCTGGAACGGCGGCTTTCGCGCATGGCAAAGATTTTATTATGGGAACGGAGGAAAACACCATGAACTGGACCTGGCTCGGACACTCGACCTTTTTGATCACCAACGACGCGGGACGCGCGCTCGTCACCGACCCCGTGGACCGGGGAACGCTCGCCGAGATCGCAGACGTTTCGGCGGACGTCATTACCGTTTCGCATCGGCACTTCGACCATTGCGCCGTCGAGCGCATCGGCGGGACCCCGGTCGTGAAGGAAACCACCGACGCGGAGACGCTTGCGGGCTTTCGCATCTGCGGGTTTCCGACCTTCCACGACGAAGTAAAGGGCGCAAAGCGCGGACCGAACACGGTCTTCTCGATCGAAGCGGACGGGCAGAAATTTGTGCATTGCGGCGATCTCGGACACATGCCGGGCGACAAAACGCTCGAAGCGCTCCGCGGCTGCGACGTGCTGATGCTTCCGGTCGGCGGCATCTTCACCGTCGACGGCAATGCCGCGTGGGAAATCGCAAAGCGGATCGCGCCGAAAACCGTCGTGCCGATGCACTTTTCCACGCCGGACCTCGGCTTTCAGTTGGAGCCGCTCGACGTGTTTCTCGCCGCGGCGAAGGCGGATCCCGCGCCCATTACCGTCGAGGTTCCCGTGCGCATGCGGTGATGCACAAAGAGCAACAGGCGTAACCGGGCGACAATCCCCCAGTCTCGGCAAGCCTCGACAGCTCCCCTTTGCACAAGGGGGCCTCCGAATTCGTTTCCAAAAGCCTCCCTTGTGTAAAGGGGCGCGGAGCCGAGCGCCCGCAGTGCGGGGAGGAGCGAGGCGGAAGCGCGGGT
>CALGGM010000142.1 GCA_937915925.1 uncultured Clostridia bacterium
TCGGCAACTCAACATAGTGACATCTATCGTGGCAACTCAACTCTCACACTTTTTGCCCCAGATTGCCCTTGGATAAGTTACCGAGAAGCGTTTTGCCTGCCAGATGTCAAATTTGCCCGATTGCCTGAAAACCGCAGTATTACTGGGTTTTCGCGCCTATTTTCCTTCAACCCTTGACATCAAACAGACCGTCTCAACATGTTGCGTGTGCGGGAACATGTCGACCGGTTGAACATGCGAAACGGTGTAGCCGTAAGTCGCAAGGACCTTTGCGTCGCGGGCGAGCGTTGCGGGATTGCAGGAAACATAGACGACACGCCTGACGCCGCTTTCGGCGATCGCGGCAAGCACGGGTTCCTCGCAGCCCTTTCTCGGCGGGTCGAAGACGATCGCGTCGGGGTGCATGCCGTTTTGCACGAGCTTCGGAAGAACGTCCTCCGCGAGTCCGCAAAGAAACTCGGCGTTGCCGATCCCGTTCAATTCGGCGTTTCGCTTCGCGTCCTCGATCGCTTCCGGAACGCATTCGATCCCGATGACCTGCTTCGCATGTTTTGCGATCGCAAGTGAGATCGTCCCGATGCCGCAGTACACGTCCGCGACCGTTTCGGTCGGCTTTGGATCAAGCAGGCGTATCGCGGTTTCGTAGAGCGCTTTCGTCTGGATCGGATTGACCTGCAGAAAGCTTTGCGGGCTGACCAGAAAATCGATCCCGTTCTGCGTCTCGGTAATCTGCGGCTTGCCCTTTAAAAGCGTAAACCGATCGCCGAAGATCACGTTCGTGTCGCGGTCGTTTCGGTTATGGTACAGCGACTCGACGTCGAGCATCTTCATAAGCGATTCCTTGGCTTTAAGCTCGCCCTTTGTCACCACGACGACCGTGCGTTCGCCGGTCGACGTGACGCGGATCACGCATGCGCGAAGGCTTCCCTTCCCCGTCCGCTCGTCGTAGACCGGAACACGGTTTCGGCTTGCCCACTCGGTCACGGTCCTTGCAAGCGCCGTGATGCGCGCGTCCTCGATCGGACAGTCAAAAAGCGGGATCAGCCGGTGACTGCGCTCCGCATAGAAGCCGAACGCAACCGATCCTTCGATAAGCCCGATCGGGAAGCTGCCCTTGTTCCGATAGCGCCATGGTTCATTCATGCCGATCGTGTCGTTGACCGTAACGTCCGAAAACCCGCCGAGCCGCACGAGAGTGTCCTTTACGATCTGCGTTTTCGTTTTCAGCTGTTCCGCATAGTCCATATGCATCAGCGCGCAGCCGCCGCACTTTTCGTACGCTTCGCAAAGCGGCTTCACGCGCGAGGGCGACGCGGACAGGATTTCCAAAAGCTTTGCGATGCAGTAGCGCTTTTCCACCTTGATGATATGCGCCTTCACGGTCTCGCCGGGCAGCGCGAACGGGACGAAGAACGCGACGCCTTCCGACCGCGCGACGCCCTGTCCCTCGCTTGTCACGCCTGTGATCTCAAGCACAAGCTCCTGATTCTTTTGAAACGGATTCTGTTCTTTCATTTCAACACCACATTTTCTTCGCCGAATTCGGTTTTCAATTGCTTCAATAAAGCCTCGCTCGGGTTCACCGCCCAATCCTTCGGCGCGCCCTTCGCGATCTTCTTTGCCGTATCGTAAAGCACCATCGCCGTGTTCCCGGGGAACGAGTGCGTGATGCGGCGCACGCGCTTCTGCTGCTCGGCGTCCAGATACGGAAGCCGGATGTACAGCGTCTGCATGGCGTCCTTCATCGAGCTCAACGAATCGACGAGGATGGAGTTTGCGCGGTCCTCGCGGATCGAAAGCCGTCCGGTGATGGTGACGATGTTTTCGTCATAGAACTGCCCGGAGCACGCCTGCAGCGTCTTCGGAAACAGCATCAGCTCGACCGAGCCGGAATGCCCTTCGAGTACGCCGAGACCGATCAGCCCGCTGCCGCTCTTGGTTGGGCGCTGCTTGCAGTTAGAAAGCATTCCGCCGACGGTGACGACGGATTCGTCCTTGATCTCGCCGGTGCCGTCCGCTTCGGAAAGCTCTGAAACCGTATACGGAAGCTTATCGAGCGCCGACGCGAATCCGTCGAGCGGATGACCGGACAGATACAGTCCAGTCGCTTCGCGTTCCTTTGCCAAAAGCGCCGCGTGCGGAAGCTCGGAAAGTTTCGGAATATCGAGCGAAGATTGCGCGATCAGCTCGGACGCGCCGTCCATATCGAACAGGGAAAGCTGTCCGGCATCGCGCGTTTTCTGCGCGCGCTGTGCGGCGTCGAGCGCCTGCGCATAAATGTTCAGGAGACTGTTTCGGGTATAGCCCATTTCATCGAACGCGCCCGCGGCGATCAAGCCTTCGAGCATGCGCTTATTCAGCCCGTGCGTGCGGTTCACAAAGTCCTCGAAGCTCTTGAACGGACCGTTCTGCGCGCGATCCTCCACGACGTCGCGCATAACGCCTTCGGAGACGTTACGAACCGAGGACAGCCCGAACCGGATCGCGTCGCCCTCGACGTTGAACAGCGCCATGGATTTATTGACGTCCGGCGGAAGGATCCGGATGCCGAGCCTTCGCGCACTGTACACGTACGCGGAAACGGAATCCGTGTTCTGCCGATACCCGTTGATCGTCGCGGCAAACAGCTCGGTCGGGTAATAATATTTCAGGTACGCTGTACGGTACGCCACGACCGCGTAGCAGGCCGCATGTGCCTTGTTGAACGCATACGACGCAAAGTCCATCATCTCGTCGAAGATGTGGTTTGCGACGTCCTCGGGCACACCGCGCTTGATCGCGCCGTCGACGCCGTCGGTTCCGTAGACGAAGAACGTGCGTTCCTTTGCCATGACGTCGTGCTTCTTCTTGGACATGGCACGGCGGACGAGATCGCTTCGCCCATAGCTGTAGCCCGCAAGCGAGCGCACGATCTCCATAACCTGCTCCTGATAGACCATACAGCCGTAGGTGTTTTTCAGGATCGGCTCCATCAGCGGATGCGCGTATTCGATGTTGCCCTCATGCTTGCCGCGAATATAGCGCGGGATCTGCTCCATGGGACCGGGCCGGTACAGGGAAATGCCAGCGATCAGATCCTCAAAGCAGTCCGGTTTTAGCTGCATCATGAACTGCCGCATGCCGCCGGATTCCAACTGGAACACCGCGTCCGTATCGCCGGATGCGATCATGTTCCAGACCTTCGGATCCTCGAAATCGTTCTTCGAAAAGTCCGGAACCGGCTTCCCCTGCTTCTTGATGAAATCGAGCGCGTCGCGGATGATGGTGAGCGTTCTTAGCCCCAGAAAGTCCATCTTGAGCAGCCCCAGCTCTTCGAGCGTCGTCATCGGAAACTGCGTCGTCAGAGCGCCTTCGTTGCTGGTGAGCGGAACGACCGTGTTCAGCGGCACGCCGGAGATCACGACGCCCGCGGCGTGCGTGGAGCTGTGCCGCGGAAGCCCTTCTAATTTCATGGAAAGATCGAGCACATGCCGCATGGTCTCGTCCGTCTCATAGACGTTTTTGAGCTCTGCGTTCATGTCGATCGCTTCTTTCAGCGTGATCTTCAATACGTTCGGAATCAGCTTTGCAAGCCTGTCCGCATCGGCGTACGGAACGCGCAGAACGCGCGCAACGTCGCGCACGACCGCCTTTGCCGCCATCGTTCCGAACGTGATGATCTGCGCGACATGACCCTCGCCGTACTTCTCGCCGACGTAATCGATGACCTCCTGTCTGCGTTCATAGCAGAAATCGACGTCGAAGTCGGGCATGGAAACGCGCTCGGGGTTCAGGAATCGCTCAAAGAGCAGGTTGTATTTCAACGGGTCGACGTCCGTGATGTCCAAAAAGTACGCCGCAAGCGACGCCGCGCCGCTGCCTCTGCCGGGTCCGACCATGATGCCGTGCGATTTCGCGTAATGGATGAAGTCCCAGACGATCAGATAATAATCGACGAACCCCATCCGCTCGATGACGGACAGCTCGTATTCGAGACGGTCGAGCGCTTCCTTGCCGGCGTTCGGCATTTTGCGCTGCATGCCCTCGGCGCAGAGCTTTCGAAGATACACGTCGTTGTCCATGCCGTCCGGCGCGGTAAAATGCGGAAGTCTTCTCACGCCGAACTCGATCTCCACATTGCACTTTTCGGCGATCTCGTTGGTGACGTCGAGCGCGTCCGCATCGTCCGGAAGCGCTTTAAGCATTTCGTCGTACGATTTCAGATAGAACTCGTCGCTCTGCATGCGCATGCGGTCCGGTTCGTCCACGAACCGCTGCGTCTGGATGCACAGCAGCACATCCTGCGCGTCGGCGTCGTCCTTTTTTACGTAGTGAATGTCGTTCGTTGCGACGGTCTTGATTTCGAGCTCCTTTGCAAGACGGCGAAGCTTCGGCAAAACTTCCTTCTGTTCGGGGATCCCGTGGTCCTGCAGCTCGATATAAAAATCCTCGCCGAACATGTCCTTGAGCATCCGCGCAATTTCATAGGCGCGTTCGTCCTGTCCGCGCAAAAACGCCTGCGGAATATCGCCTGCAAGGCAAGCGGACAGGCAGATCAGCCCTTCGTGATGCGCGCGGAGCAGATCGTAATCGATGCGCGGACGATAATAGAACCCGTGAATGAACGCTTCGGAGGACAGCAGCATAAGATTCTGATAACCGGTCTGATTCTTCGCAAGCAAGATGAGATGCGCATTGTCGCGATCGCGCGTATCGACGGCGTCGTACTTGCCCTTCGCCACATACGTCTCGATGCCGAGGATCGGCTTGATTCCTTCCGCCTTGCAGGCGCGGTAAAAGTCGATCACGCCGTACATGACGCCGTGGTCGGTGATCGCGATCGCGGACTGCCCGAGCGTTTTAGCGCGCTTCACAAGCTCCGGAATGCGCGACGCGCCATCCAGCAGGCTGTATTGCGTATGAACATGTAGATGAACAAACGGTTTCATAGCTGCCTCCGTATATTTTAACAATTTATTATACCACGCAAGTAGTGTCAGCGCAATAAAAAAGAACGGCAAACGCCGTCCTTTCAGACTGTCGTAAAAGGGGTCAGAACGTTTGCGGCGAGATGATTCAAATAAATACTTGTCGGAAAAAAGGGCGCAAGAGCACCCTTTCTTTTTATTATTTCGCCGCAAATTATCCGCGTT
>CALGGM010000143.1 GCA_937915925.1 uncultured Clostridia bacterium
CGCGATCTACCTATGTAATGGAGCGAAGCGGAATGGAGAGACCTCGGCGCCCCGTCAAAAATCATTTCAACGGATCATGTCCTGTATCGTACCACAAATCCACAATCCGATTCGCAAAAAGAGAAACGAACACGCCTTGCGGCGCGGGGAAAGACATGGTATAATGCGGGCATGAAACAGAGAAGACCCATTGAAATCGGGATCGTTGCGATCCTGCTCATTCTATTCATGCTCGCGTGCGGCACGCCGACGGCAGAACCGTCCGTGCCGACGGAAGCGCCTGCCGTTTCGGACACGCCGGAACCGGTCGTGGAAACGGAGATCGTTGTGGAAACGGTCGCAACGCCTCTTGCGACGCTGCCGCCTTTGCCCACGCCGACGCCGACCCCCGAACCGACGCCGACGCCCGAACCTACGCCGGAGCCGACGCCCACGCCGACGCCGCTGCCGTTGGAGGGCATCGTGATCGGCATCGATCCGGGACACCAGAAGGTGTACGATCCCGCGCCGGAGCCCGTTGCGCCGGGGTCGAGCCAGACCAAGCAAAAGGTCGCGGGCGGCTGCCGCGGCGTCAAAAGCGGCGCGTATGAGTACGACGTCGTGCAGAGCGTCGGGCTGAAGCTCAAGGCGCTTTTGGAGGAGCAGGGGGCGACGGTCGTGATCACGCACGAAACGGTCGACGTCAATATCTCCAACATCGAGCGCGTGCAGATGTTCAACGACGCGAACGTCGATCTCGGCATTCGACTGCACTGCAACAAATCGGACGACCGCAAAACGCGCGGCGCGTTCATGCTTGTGCCGACCGAGAACCGCACGAAGTTCTACGACTATAACGTCACCGCGGCAAAGACGGTCCTTGCGGCGTATCTTCTGGAGACGGGACTGCCGATGCGCTATAAGGACGGCATGACCTACCGCTCCGATCAGACCGGCTTCAACTGGTGTACGCGCCCGGTCATCAACATCGAGATGGGACACCTCAGCAACCCCGACGAGGACGCCCTGCTTTCGACCGACGCCTTCCAGCAAACCATGGCGCAGGGGCTCTGCAACGGACTCGTGCAGTTCTTCCGGGAGAACGGAAAACCGCAGGAATAAAAAGGAAGGAGCCGTCAAGTCCCTCTTTCGAGTTTCTTAACGGCTCCTTTGTCTTTTACCTTACAGCACTTGCTCGATCGCGGCGGCGAGCTGTTCAAAGCCGCGCCGGTCGGCTTCGGTGAAGCGGGCGGGCGAGGGGCTGTCGAGGTCGAGCACGCCGATGATCGCGCCGTTTTGATGCAGCGGCACGACGAGCTCCGAGCGCGACGCGGAATCGCAGGCGATGTGTCCGGGAAATTGATGCACGTCAAAGACGAGCTGCGAGCGGTCCTCGCGCACGGCTGCGCCGCAGACCCCGCGGGACACGGGAATCTCGATGCACGCGGGCTTGCCCTGAAACGGTCCGAGCACGAGCGTATCGCCCTCCAGAAGATAGAATCCCGCCCAGTTGAGATCGTCGAGCGAATCGAAGATCAGCGCGGAAAGATTCGCAAGGTTCGCGATGCGGTGCGGCACGCCGACAATCAGCGCCTCCGCCTGTGCCGTCAGCTCGTTGTAATCGGTCATGGTCCATACCTCCGGGTTGATTTCTTTAACAGTACCACGGTTTTTGCATTTGTCAAGCGTTTCCGATAAATGCGTCGGAAATGCGAACATTCGACGGAGAAAAAAGGAAAAAAGCGTTTTGGACTTGCAAAACGGACGCGGTATGGTATAATCCGAAATAAGAACCACAAAGGAGTTTAAGCCAATGAAACGCTTTTTGATCCTGATCCTTGCGCTAAGCATGACGCTCAGCGTCTTCGCGTGCGGCGGTACCGACAAGACGACGCCGGACGAGCCGGCGACGGAAACGCCCGCGCCCGTGTCGGAGCAGACGCCCGCGCCCGAGGCGACGCCCGAACCCGCCGAGCCGACGGAAGAACCGCCCGCCTTTGCGGCAGGCACGTATGCGCTGATCGGCTATGAGGTCGACGGCGTGTATTTCGAAGGCGACCTGCTCGTGAGCACCGGCATCGCCGATTCCTCGCTGCTTCTGAACGCGGACCATACCGGCGTGATGAACCTCATGGGACAGATCTATGACATCGGCTGGACGAACGGCGGCGACATTACGATCTCCGACGTTCCGTATTATTCGATCGCGGCGGTCGACGCGGAAACCGTACAGGTGATGATGGGCGGCGCGACCCTGACGTTCCGTCTCGGCGATGCGCCCGTTTCAACCGAGACGTCGCAGCCGACGGAGGTTGAAGCGACCGAAGCGCCCGAAGCGCCCGCAGAAACCGAAGCGCCCGCAGGCGAAGCGGCGTTCCCCGGCGCGCCGTACGGTTCGAGCGACGGTGTGATCGAGCGTACGACGCTTGCCGCGCTGTACCGCTGGATGTACGACATGGAGTCCGGCTTCCGCTATTCGCTGACGTTCGATCAGATCAGCGCGGCGGCAGGCAAGCAGGGCTTTGACATGCAGAACAACGACGGAAAATCGCACGCGGCGACATGGTCGGACGGCGACAAGGGCGTCGTCACCGTGACCTTCCGGGAGAAGGACGGGCTGTGGACGTGCGGCGCGATCGCGATCTCCGGGATCACGAAGGACGAATACGGCGCGGCGGACATCTCCGCGTTCCCGAAGATGGGCAGCAGCACGCCCGCGGGCACGAACCCGACCGAGTCCGTGACGATCGACGCAAAGGTCGGCTATACCGACACGAAGGTTGCCGTGACCGTCGCGGTTCCGAAGGCGAACTGGTTTGCCGAGGAGCGCAGCGGAAGCGTGCGCATCTGGTGCACGCCCAGCGCGGAGCAGGCAAGCTCGAGCCAGTCGTACATCATCGTGGAGTGCAAGGAGTCGCTCGAAAAGATCGATTTCTATAAGAGCAGCTTCGAGAACCTGACCGAGCTCACGCCGCGCACCGTCGCGGGCGTCGAGATGCAGGGACGCGCGTACTACTACATCGGCATGAACTGGGTCGAGTATTACGGCGAGGTTGCCGACGGCGTATGGGCGAGCATCCGCCTGACCGGCGTCAACACCGCCGAGGGCACCGAGACCATGGCGATCGTCGACAGCATCGAGATCGCGGTGAAATAATCAACGGGACAGAACAAGGACGCTTCGGCGTCCTTTCAGGCTGTCGCAAAAGGGGTCAGACCATTTGCGGCGAGATATTATAAATGAATACTGGCAGGATGAAAGGGCGCGAGGGCGCCCTTTCTTTCTATTATTTCGCCGCAAATTATCCGCGTTTTCGCTCAGTCGCATACGTAAGTATAGCTCCGTCGCGAAAACGCGGATTCTGCCTCCCTTATCAACAGCCTGCTCAGCGTGTCAAAAGGTTTTTTGACACGCTGAAGGACGCTTCGGCGTCCTTTTTTCGTGGGATAAAAGGCTTCTCCTCGAGGAGAAGCTCCGCCGATAGGCGGTGATGAGGTGTCAAAACCCTGTAGGGACGACCGGCGGTCGTCCGTTTTGCATTGCGGGGAGATTCTTCGTCACTTCGTTCCTCAGAATGACACAACAGGGTACGCTGCGAACAAAACTTGTGCCATCCTGAGAAGCGAAGCGACGAAGGATCTCCTTTCCCAAATAACACCGTACCCCCTGTGTGCAGCAACATGAAAAAAGGACGGAGCAATGTCCGTCCGAAAATATGCTTGCGCTTTACGCGGCGAGGAACGAATAGACGCAGTAGCCGATGTAGCCCAGAAGCAGCAGCCCGCCCTGCACGCGGGAGCCCTTCTTGCGCACGAGCATCGGAACGATCAGCGCGCACATGGCGAGCAGCGCGAGCGGCAGATCAAGATACAGCGACTGCGCGGTAAAGGCGATATTGCCGGTGATCGTTGCGGGAAGCCCGAGCACGAGCAGCATGTTAAAGAGGTTCGCGCCGATGATGTTGCCGAGACCCACGTCGCCCTGTCCCTTGATGGAGGAGGTGACGGTGGTGACGAGTTCGGGAAGCGAGGTGCCGAGCGCGATCATGGTGACCGCGATCACGCGTTCGGGAACGCCCGCAGCCTTTGCTAAAAGCTGACCGTTTTCCACGAGCAGGTTTGCGCCGACAAACAGCGCCGCCGCGGACACGACGAGCATCAGAAGCGCGCCCCAAAGCGGCATGACCTTTTCGGTTTCGTCGTATTCCGCTTCGCCGTCGCTGTCCTTGAGCCGGATCGACAGGTACGCGTACACGCAGAAGCCGAGCACGAGCACGATGCCGATGACGCGTCCCACGGAGCCGACAAAGTGCTTCTCAATACCGTCCGCGCCGGTGTAATCCTGCGGCTGGGAGAACAGCACCGAGCAGAACAGCAGCACCGCCGTGCCGACGAAGAAGATCATGCGCCAGCTGACCGACTTCGACTTGACTTCCTTTGCGGGGCGGATGAGCTGACCGATGCCCGCGATCAGCGCCGTGTTGCAGATGATGCTGCCGAGCGCGTTACCCACGCTGATGTCGGGCGACTGTGCGCTGCCCAACGCCGCAGTGGAGGATACGAGGATCTCGGGAAGCGTCGTGCCTAACGACACGATCGTCGCGCCGACGACGATCTGCGGGATCTTGAGCCGCTTTGCGATCGCGACCGCCGCGTCGACGAACTTATCGCCCGCAACGCAGATGAGCACCAGCCCGACGGCGAACAGAACGATCGTCCAGAAGAGGGAATCGGGGACAGAAAATACCATAGATACCTTCCTTTCGCATAGAAAAAGAGACTTCTATGCACAAAAATAATGCATAAAAGTCTCGCACATTTCGACCGGCAGCGGGATATGCTCCGTGCTGACGCCGCAGGCCACGCTTTCGCGTCGGCTACTCCCTTTTACGGAACCATTATATGTTAACTTTTTTCAAACGTCAAGTGCGAATTGTGGTAAAAAAGGCGAGGGTCTGTTATAATGAAACTGGACTTTTATCCGATCATGAAAGGCGGGTATGCATATGGACGAACAGAATCCCATCTATGTCACGGGACACAAGAACCCGGACACCGACTCGATCGTTTCCGCGATCGCGTACGCGGCGCTGATGAACGCGCTCGGCGATCGGCGGTATACGGCGGCGCGCATCGGCACGGTCAGCGACGAGACCGCGCGGATCCTCGAACGCTTCGGCTTTGACGCGCCGGAGCGGATCTACAACGTGCGCACGCAGGTGCGCGACCTGAACTACGACCGTCCGCCGATCCTGTCCGCGGCGGTCACGGTGCGCCGCGCATGGGAAGCGATGTCGAAGGGCGAGCGCGAGGTCGCCTCGCTGCCCGTCGCAAACGAAAACGGCACGCTCATGGGTATGGTCACCACGGGCGATATCGCGTCGTACGATCTGTCGTCCTCGGAAACGCCGCATCTCAAGGACATCCCGCTGTTCAACCTCGTGTCGAACCTCGACGGACAGGTCTGGGACAAGAACAGCGCGGTCACCACGGTTTCGGGCGAGCTCAAGATCGCGGTCCCGCTTGCGGGGGAGCTGCCCGACTTCAAGCCCGACATGATCGTGGTGACGGGAAACGATACCGAGACGCTGAACGCGGCGCTCGACGCGGGCGTCGCCTGCGTCATCATCTGCGTGGCGGAGCTCGACCCCGCTGTCCTCGAACGCGCGGACAGGACCGTCGTGATCACGACCCCGTTCGACGCGTACCGCGCGGCGCGGTTGGTCATCCAGTCCGTTCCGGTTGAGCGCATTTTAACGGGCACGGACGTGGTGTCGTTCCACCTTTCGGACTATCTCGACGACGTGCGCGAGCAGACGCTCAAATCCCGCTACAGAAGCTATCCGATCCTCGACGAAAACGACTGCGTCGTGGGAACGCTGTCGCGCTTCCACCTGCTGCGTCCGAACCGCAAGCGCGTCGTGCTCGTCGATCATAACGAGCTAAGTCAATCGGTCGACGGACTTTCGGAAGCGGAGGTGCTTGCAATCCTCGACCATCACCGTCTCGCGGACGTGCAGACCGGCGCGCCGGTCTATATGCGCAACGAGCCCGTGGGCGCGACGTGTACGATCATTGCGACGATGTTCCAGGAGCGCGGCATCATGCCGACCCGCCGTCTTGCGGGGCTGCTCGCCGCGGGCATTGTGTCCGACACGATCTTCTTCAAGTCCCCGACGGCGACCCCGCGCGACCGGCTGATGGCGGAGCGCATGGCGGCGATCGCGGGCGAATCGCTCGACGAGCTCGGACGCTTCATCTACGCCCCGTCCGCAACGCGCGAGACCGATCCGAAAAAGATGCTGCTTTCGGACTTCAAGCATTTTCAGATCGAGGGTCATAAGCTCGGCATCGGGCAGATCAACTGCATCGATTCGCAGGACCTGTTGAAAAACCGTGACGCGTTCCTTGCCGAGATGGAAAAGGTCAAGGAGGAGCGCGAGTTCGAGCTCGTGCTGCTGATGCTCACCGACGTGCTTCTGGAGGGCACGGTGCTGCTTTCCGTCGGCGATCTCGATACGGTCGAGGAAGCGTTCAACGTCAAGATCAAGGACAACACGGTATTCCTGCCGGGCGTGATGTCGCGTAAAAAGCAGATCGTTCCGGCGCTGTCCGTACTTTGGGGGTAAGATTTATGCAGATCAGATTAGACGGAACGCCCGTAGAGGTCAATCCGGGCGAGAGCCTTCTGGACATCGTAAAGCGCCTTGGGCTCGATACCGACAGCTTAAAGACGCGTCCCATCGCCGCGGACATCGCGGGCGAGGTGTTTACGCTCAACTATATTCCGATGCGGCAGAAGGAGCAGGGCGACGGCATCACGACGTACCGCATGCGCAAGGCGATCCGCAAGGGCAGCGGCGAGGTCAAGCTGATCCGCTACGGGGAGAGCCGCGGCAGGGCGATCTACGAGCGCACGGTCATCTACGTGTTCTTCCTTGCGATGCGCGAGCTGTACCCGAAGGCGCACGCGAAGGTCAACTATGCCATCGGACCGTCGATCGACATCTCGGTCGACCTCGAACCGCAGTTCACGCCCGACGACGTGGAGGCGATCCGCGCGAAAATGCGTGAGATCGTCGAGGCGGACTATCCGCTGATCCGCAAACGCCTCGACATCGACGAGGCGATCCGCTTCTTCGAGAACGACGGACAGCAGGACAAGGTGCGGCTTCTGCGCTGGCGGCAGTTCACCTACTTTGACGTGTACTCACACGGCGATTACGTGGATTATTTCTACGGCGAGATGCTTCCCTCCACCGGCTACGCAAAGGTATTCGACCTGCAGCACAGAAGCGGCGGACTGTTTTTACTGCGCCCGTCCGACGCCGACGCCGACGTCGCGACGCGCTATGTCTATATGCCGAACCTCGTCAAGGTCTTCGCGCGCTCGGACGAGTGGGCGGACCTGATGCACTGCCGGTGCGTCGCCGATCTCAACGACATGGTGGAAAACGGCAGCGTGCGTGAGCTGATCCGCGTCAACGAAGCGCTGCATGAGCGCCGCTTTGCGGAGATCGCGACCGAGATTGTGAACCGCGGCGCGCGCGCCGTGCTGATCGCGGGACCGTCGAGCTCGGGCAAAACGACGAGCGCAAACCGCGTGGCAACGCAGCTTAGAGTGCTCGGCAAGACGCCGATCCTTCTGTCGCTCGACGATTACTATATCGACCGGCAGTTTGTAAAGCCGGACGAGAACGGCGAGATCGACTACGAACACATCAACATGATCGACGTCGCGCAGTTCAACATCGACCTTGAAAAGCTTCTGAACGGCGAGCAGGTGGAGATCCCGCACTTCGATTTCAAGACGGGCTCTCGTCAGATGCTCGGACATTTTGTGAAGATGGACGACGACGCGATGCTGATCATCGAGGGGCTGCACGGGCTGAACCCGCAGTTATTGACCCCGCGCATCGACAAAAAGCTGATCTTTAAGCTGTACGTGTCGGCGCTGACGACGCTGAATCTCGACGATCACAACCGCATTCCGACGACCGATGTGCGCTTGCTTCGGCGCATGGTGCGCGATTATGAAACGCGCGGCGCGACCATCGAGCGGACGCTCGGCATGTGGGATTCCGTCAAGCGCGGCGAACAGCGCTGGATCTTCCCGTATCAGGAGAGCGCGGACGCGATCATGAACACCTCGCTGGTGTACGAGCTTGCCGTGCTGAAAAAGCACATCTATCCGCTGCTGCAGGCGGTGGAATCGGACAGCCCAAGCTATGACGAGGTCGTGAACATCATTAAATTTTTGAACTACATTTCGGACGCTGCCGTGGAGGACGAGATCCCGCCCACGAGCATTTTAAGGGAATTCGTCGGCGGCAACACGTTCTATCGCTGAGGAGGACGTATGCGCAATACGATCGGTAAACTGTGCGCAATCATCGCGACGCTGGTACTTTTGTTCTCCGTCGCGTTTTTCACCGTGTCGCAGATTTTAAAGGACAACGACTATATCGAACAGAAATATAAGGAGCTCGGCGTCAGCGCCCAGATGGGCATGAGCACGCCGGACCTGTCGAGAGCGACGACGGCGCTGCTCGACTATATGCGCGGCGAGCGCGCGAACATCCGCGTCGAGGCGCGGGTGAACGGCGCGGACCTTCCCGACGTGTTCTGGCACGAAAAGGAAGTCGTGCATATGGCGGAGGTGCAGTCGCTGTACCTCGGGCTGGAATCGTTCGCAAAGTACGGCGCGGTCGGCGCGGCTGTTTTGCTGCTTGTCGGCTTTCTTCTGATGGAGCGGGGCAAGCGGCGCGCGCTGCTGTCCTCGGCAATGTTCTGGGGCACCGGCATCTTCGGCGGCGTGCTGGTCTTTTTCGGGATCTGGTCGATCCTCGATTTTTCGAGCTTCTGGACGGTGTTCCATTTCATCATCTTCCCGAGCTCGCTGTTCCAGTACCTGTCCGCGGGCGCGACGGTCGAGGCGATGAACGACCTCAACTGGGTCCTTTCGAACGACAGCATCATGGTAAACATGCTGATGCCGATCTTCCCGTCGCTCGTGCTGCGTTGCGCGGTGGGCGTCGTGCTCGAGATCGTCGTGGTCGCGATCGCCGCGGTGCTCGTGCGGTTTGCGTGGCGCAAGCAGGGTAAGCCCTCGCCGGTGGCGGATATCGTGGTCATCGAGCATGACGAAAACGAGCCCATGCCCATCGAGGGACCGGACCTTGTGCTCGCGCATAAGCTCAGGAACATCCCCGTGAACAAGCGTGAGGCGCTTCTGAAAAAGGCAAAGGGCGAGGAAGAACCGGAAGCGAACGAATCCGTAGAGGCGGAAGAGACGGAAGAACCGGAAGTGAATGAATCCGTAGGGACGGGCAGTGCCCGTCCGGAAGAGACGGACGAGGTGTCGGCTCCCGATCCTTCGGAGGACGCGCAATGAGCTACGAAGCTTCCGCAAAAGAAAAGCATGACGCGCTCCTTCGATCGGGGCACGCGACGGTGCTTGCGATCGAAAGCTCGTGCGACGAAACCGCCTGCGCGATCGTGCGCGACGGACGCGAGGTGCTTTCGAACGTTGTGCATACGCAGATCCCGCTGCATCGGAAATACGGCGGCGTCGTGCCGGAGCTTGCGAGCCGCAACCATGTGGAGCGCATCGGCGCGGTCGTCGAAAAGGCGCTTGCGGACGCGGGCATGACGCTTTCCGAGATCGACGCGATCGCGGTCACCTGCGGACCGGGTCTGGTCGGCGCGCTGCTGGTGGGCGTGAGCTACGCAAAGGGACTTGCGCTCGCGAGCGGACTTCCGCTGATCGGCACGAATCACATCTTAGGGCATATCGCGGCGAACTATCTGACGTTTTCGGACCTCGAACCGCCGTTTACGGCGCTGATCGCGTCGGGCGGGCACAGCCACATCGTGCGCGTACACGACTACGACCGCTGCACGCTGATCGGGCGTACGCGCGACGACGCGGCGGGCGAGGCGTTCGACAAGGTCGCGCGCGTATTGGGGCTTCCGTACCCCGGCGGACCGGAGCTTGAAAAGCTCGCAAGGGAGGGCGATCCCAAGGCGTACCGCTTCCGCTCGGCGTTCAACGAGCGCGAGGACGAGTTCGACATGAGCTTTTCGGGGCTCAAGACCGCGGTCATCAACGTCCTGCACACCGCCGAACAGCGCGGTGAGGACGTGAACCGGGCGGACGTCGCGGCGAGCTTTCAGAACGAGGTCATCACGATCCTTTCGGACAAGGCGGTGCGCGCGTGCAGCGACACGCTCGTGCTGGCGGGCGGCGTTTCCGCAAACGCGGCGCTTCGGGAGATGCTCGCAAAGAAGGCGAAGAAGAAGGGGATCCGCTTCTGCTGTCCCGATTTTCTGTACTGCACCGACAACGCCGCCATGATCGGCAGCGCCGGGTTCTATCTGTTGATGAGGGGGCATCGCGACGGGCTCGATCTCAACGCGACGCCGTATCTGAGCGTGGTATGATATGAAACAAGGGCGAAGATCCAACGAAATACAAATGCTGGAAGGACCTCTTTTAGGGAAGGTCTTTCTGTTTGCGCTGCCTTTGATGGCAACGAATCTTTTACAGATGCTTTACAACGCGGCGGATATGATTGTCGCGGGCATGTCCGGCGTGGAGGGCGCGATCGGCTCGATCGGCACGACCGGCGCGATGATCAATCTGATCCTCAACATCTTCTCCGGCTTTGCGATCGGCACGAACGTGGTCGTCGCGCGAAACATCGGCAGGGGCGACGAGGAGGCGACGCGCCGCGCGGTGCATACGTCGCTCATCATGGCGCTGATCTTCGGTACGGTGTGCATGGGCATCGGGCTGTTCATCGCAAGACCGCTGCTAAAGCTTCTCGGCGATCAGGGACACATCCTCGACCTTGCGACGCTGTACACGCGCATCTACTTTGCCGGCACGCCGTTTATGGCGGTCTCGAACTACATGATCGCGATCCTGCGCGCCAAGGGCGACACGCGTACGCCCCTGTACGTGCTGACCGCGACGGGACTTCTGAACGTCGGGCTGAACCTGTTCTTCGTGCTCGTCATGAAGATGTCGGTCGACGGCGTTGCGTACGCCACGGTGCTCTCGAACGTGATGAACGTCATCGTGCTCGCCGTCGTCATGCTGCGCGACACCGGCTGGTGCAGGCTCGAATGGAAGCGGCTGAAGCTCGACCGCGTCGCCATGCGCGACATTTTAAGGGACGGACTTCCCGCGGGCGTGCAGGGCGCTCTGTTCTCGCTTTCGAACATGCTGATCCAGTCGACGATCATCGGCATCAACAACACCATGGACCCCGGCGGCTCGGCGATCATCGACGGCAACGCCGCGGCGACGAACCTGGAGGGCTTTGTGTACGTGGCGACCAACTCCGTCTATCAGGCGGCGGTCACGTTCACGAGCCAGCACCACGGCGCGCGCAAGTATCAGCGCATCGGAACCGTCATGCGCTGCTGCTATTTCGTGACCGGTCTGATCGCGGTCGCGAGCGCTGCGCTCCTGCTGATCTTCCGGCACCCGCTTCTCGGGCTGTACATTCAGAACGGAAACCAGATGGCGCTCGACGCGGCGTATACGCGCTTCTATATCAACATCGCGCCGTACTTTACGCTCGCGTTCATGGAGGTGGGCTCGGGCATTTTGAGGGGCCTCGGCAAGTCCACGCTGTCCACGGTCATCTCGCTGCTCGGCTCTTGCGTGTTCCGGCTCGTGTGGATCTATTTCGTTTTCCCGCTGTACCCGCAGCTTTGGATGGTGTACCTTTCCTATCCGATCTCATGGTCGCTTACGGCGATCGCGCACTTCACGGTGTCCATGGTCGTGCGCAGACGCTACATGCGCATGTACCCCGAGTCCTCACCCGAGGCGCCGGAGTGGGAGAGCGTGTAAAAGGGAAGAGAGAAAAGAGAAGAGTGAATAGAGAAGAGTGAATAGAAAAAGAAGGGGATGTTAAAAAAGTCCCTGAAAGAAATAGCAAGACTCTCGAGGAAAGTTTC
>CALGGM010000144.1 GCA_937915925.1 uncultured Clostridia bacterium
ATTTATTCGATGGGTCTGCTGCTCTACGGTATGGGCGATGCGCTGTCGTTTGGCGGCGACGCAATCGCGCATGCCGCGGCTCTCGCGAAGGCGGACGAATCGGAGCGGCTTTGCACGCCGCGCGGCACGAACGGCGCGAGGGTCTTTGCCGCATACGGCGCGCGCGGCGCGATCGGCGAAGCGGCGGACGGGTTCTTTCACGCGCAGTACTGTGCGGATCGGTTACTTGCGCATGCGCATGAGGACAACCCCGGCGCGCTCGCGCTGTGCGACATGATGCTGATCTTAAACGATACGAACCTTCTGCACCGCGGCGGCGCGGAGGGGCTGCGCTATGTAAAGGCGCGCGCAAAGGAGATCGCTTCCCTGCCTGCGTCCGAACGCGTCGCGGCGCTCGAAGCGTTCGACGCCGATTTGATCGCGCGCAATCTCTCCCCCGGTGGGTGCGCGGACATGCTGGCATTGGGGTATTTTCTGAACGCGTGGCGCACGCTGTCTTCTGCGCTGTGGGAGGTGGACGCATGACGCTGCAGCAGCTTCGGTATTTCTGCGTGACCGCGGAGGTTTTGCACTACACGCGCGCGGCGGCGCTTCTGTACATCTCGCAGCCGAGTTTAAGCTATGCGCTTTCGAAGCTCGAAAAGGAGCTCAATATGCCGCTGTTCGAAAAGCAGGGCAAGCAGATCACGCTGACCAAGTACGGCGCGGAATTCCTTCCCTACGCAAAGCGCGCGCTCTCCGAGCTCAGTAAAGGACAGGAGCGCCTAAAGGAGATGCAGGCGCCGGACGCCGGGATCATCAACCTCGGCTATATCTACAGTGTCAGCTTTTCGGTTCTGCCGTCGTTTGTCGATCGGTTCTATGCGCACCTCGGCAATCGGCAGACCGCGTTCCGCTTCCATCAGGGCATGGCGGGCGGGCTCATCGAGCAGCTTCTGAACGGGTCCTTGGACCTTCTTATCGCAGGCAAGCCCGAGATCGATTCGGTCGAATACCTGCCGGTTTCGAGCCAGGAGCTGTTTTTGGCGGTCCCCGCGTCGCATCGGCTCGCGGACCGCGCCTCGGTCACGTTTGCCGACATCGAGCAGGAGCAGTTCATCTCGATCTCGCACGAAGCGATCATCTACCGCGAGCTCGCCGACAAGTTCAAAAAAGCCTCGTTCTCGCCGAACATCGTCTTTGAAGCGGACGAATACAGCTCGATCGCCGCGTCCGTCACGACCGGCGCGGGCGTCGCAATCATGCCGCGGCTGCCGATCCTCGATACATTCAACCTCCGTCTCATCCCCTTCTCCGACGTGCCGATGACGCGTGACGTGTGCATGATGCGCTACCGCCTGCACCCCATGTCCCCCGCCGTGCAGAGTGTCTGGGACTTCGCGAAGCACGCCTCGGATGTGTATCTCGGCAGGGAGAAGGCGTGATACGGATAAAGACTACCCTTCCGTCAGCCTTCGGCTGCCGTATCACACTACGCTTCGCTTCGTTACATAACATGGAATTCGCACGCTTCCCGCGCGTAACATGGTGCCGTCGCGCGTTACTCGCGCGTCGCCATCTCTCCCCTGACAAGGGGAGGTCGAATTGACGTAACCATTTACCCTCCCTTGTGACGGGGCAGCGATCCGAGCGCCCGCAGTGCGGGGAGGAGCGAGGTGAGCTGCGACCGAAACAGGGAGTTGAAGGAGTGATGGTACGCGCGGGAAGCGCGCGATCTACCGCTGTAACGAAGTGGAAGCGACGCGCAACGACCATGTTTCGGGATTGGGGGACCGCGTTAGCGGTGGGCGGGTAGTCATCATTGCAGACAACCTCCCCGGGGAAGGGAATAGAGAAGAGAGAAAAGAGAAAAGAAAAAGAAGGGTTTCCGGCGGAAACCCTACCTGAATTCTTCACTCTTCTCTTTTCACTCTTCACTGTTTTTTGAGGCGTCCTCCGGACGCCCCAAATACAAACCGGCAAGCGGTAAGCCTGCCGGTTCTTGTTTTGGATAAAATCACTTGGTTCTTTGCGAAATGCCCTTGATCGCGTAGACCGTCCAGTCGTGGTCGGAGAAGGTCAGCACCGAGTCGCAGTACGGGCACTTGATGCTCTCGTTCACGGACAGCGGCGCGCCGCAGTTCGGGCAGTGGCGCTGGGTCACGCCCTCGGCGCGCTTCTCGGTCTGCATGCCGATCGGACGCGACAGCGAGTATTCGTAGGTCATGAACTTCTCGTCCGTCTTGCTTCCCGCGACCACCTCGCCGGTGTTGTCGTCGGTCGTGTAGTCGACGATGCGCGTGTAGACCTCGGCGACGATGACGTCCTCGCCCTTGTCCTGATAGCAGCCGCGAAGCGTTACGGACAGCACGGCGATGCGCTCGACGTGGTTTGTGCGATGCTGCGCCTTTAACTGCTGCATCTGGCGGTTGAACTGCTGATAAATGCTGTCCGCAAAGTACGGACGGATCGGCTCGACGTCGCGCTTTGCGCAGCAATCCTGCATCTTGATGTACAGGTTTTGCAGCCACTCCTTGAAGTCCTCCTCGGAGAAGTTCGGATCGCGCGATTTGATCTCGGAGATCGGGCGCAGGATCGACGCCGCGGTGCGGATCGCGCCCGGCGCTCTCGTCGTGGTGTTCTTCTTGTTCTTTGCGCGAATGCTCGCCACGATGACGATCACGGCAATGAGTATGATAATGAATATAATATCGCCGCCGTCAAACGAGCCGGACCCGCGCGAGGAAACATAGCTCGAACCGCCCCAGTCGGAGCTGCTTCCCCAGTCCGAGCCGCCCCAATCCGAGCCGCCCCAATCCGAGCCGCCGAAATCGCTGCCGCCGGAAAAGTCGCCGAGGTCCGCGATGCCCGCGTGCGGCGTAACGACGACCAATGCGAGCAAGACTGCCGCAAGGAACGCCAACAACCGTTTTTTCATGCGTGTTCTCCTTCAAAAAGGTTCTTTGTATCAGTATATCATATTTTTTTGCGCGCGCAAGATGCGCGGCAGGATTTTTCAAAGATGTAAAATCATTGCAAACACCGCCCGCCGTTTGTTGACCGAACGGAAAAGCCGTGATACGATACAGGAAAGGATCGCCGAGGCGGTCCATGTATCCCACGGATACGGAATCGAGGTTTCATGAAGTGCAAAAACTGCGGCGCGACGCTCGACGAGGGCGCGCTGTTCTGCCGTAAATGCGGTACCGCTGTTCCGCAAACGCCCGAGCCCACGCAAAAAAAGCGGCTTACGTTCAAGCTTCCGGATCTTTCGGGGCTGTTGAAAAACCGCCGTCTGCTCATTTCGCTCGGCGTCGGCGCGGCGCTTTTGATCGTTCTGATCGTCGTCATCGTGGCGGTATCGTCCTGCAAGCCGAGCAGCACGCATTTTGAAACGCCCGAGCAGGTGTCCGACGCGGTGCTCGACGCGCTGCGCCGCGGCGACGGCGACGCGCTTGCGAAGATGGCGAAGGTCTCCGAACCGTTCTTGGGACAGCACACCGAGGCGTTCGGCGACGGCGAGGACGCCGAGGCGGTCATGCGCGGCTATTACGGACGCATGGCGGACAACGTGCACGGCCTGCTTTCCGAGCAGTTCAATAGCGACGCCGTGCTCGAAGCGGACCTTGACGTCGACACGCTGACCGGCTCGTCGATCTTCGAGGAGAACAGCACGCTCGACATCGACGCGGACGCCTACACCGTACACAGCGGCACGCTGTACGTCGGCGACACGGAGCTCGACAACATCCAGATCGTCTCCGCCCGCATCGACGGCGAATGGAAGCTGATCGTGGTGTACTTATATTGACAAAGCATAAACTGATATAAAGAAGGCTTGTTGATAAGGGGTGACAGAATTCGCGTTTTCGCGACGGAACTATACTGACGTATGCGACTGAGCGAAAACGCGAATAGTTTGCGGCGAAATAATAGAAAGAAAGG
>CALGGM010000145.1 GCA_937915925.1 uncultured Clostridia bacterium
AAACGGACAGCTACACCTGTGCAGCAGGGAAACAGATCACTTACGATTACGACAAGCATTCCAAAACGAAAACCGGGTTAGAGATTGCAACCTCCGTATACAGTTGCAAGGACTGTGCAGGCTGTCCCCTGAAAGAGAAGTGCATCCGAGCAGGGAGCAAGAAGCCGTTGGAGGAGCGAAGCAAGGTGATCTATGTGTCCAAACGCTTCGCCGCACAACGGGAAGCGATGGAAGAGCGGATCAACACCGAACAGGGAAAGCTTCTTCGTGTGAACCGGAGCATCCAATCCGAAGGCGTCTTTGCGGTGGTAAAGGAGGACATGAGCTTCCGGCGCTTTCTGCTTCGCGGACAAATAAAGGTCACCGTGGAATGGACGCTTCTAAGCCTTGCCTATAACATTCTTAAGCTGCACAATAAACTCCAAAAAGGTCGCTTGGGAACGGGGCTTGTGATTCCTAAAAATTATCCGAAGGGCTTGTAACAAAAAACAACCGAATACACATATCCCAGAGAGCATCCGAACGGTACTCTCTGGGACATCTTACGCCATTTCTCTGCTTTTCACAAAAGTTATCCACATTCCTCCGCGAACAAACAAAGCGCTGCCTCATCTCAGCTCGTTAAACAGTTTTGAGACAGCGCCCTTATTATCCGATTACTTTACGATCTTCGTGCCGCTTTCGCCGCGAAGAGCTGCCGCCGCGTTTTCGAGGGAGGCGATGATCGCTTCGCCGCCGGTCTTTGCAAAGCTCATGGCTGCCTGCACCTTCGGGAGCATGGAGCCCGGCGCGAAATGTCCTTCCTTGCAGTAGCGCTCGGCTTCCTCGCAGGTCATGCAGGAGAGCGACTGCTGATCCGGCTTGCCCCAGTTGATCGCAACGCGGTCGACCGCGGTGAGGATAACCAGCGCGTCCGCCTTTACCAGCTCCGCAAGCTTTGCGGAAGCGAAGTCCTTGTCGATGACAGCGGGAACGCCCAGAAGCTTTCCGTCCTTTTCGACGACCGGGATGCCGCCGCCGCCCACGGTGATGACCACATGACCCGCGTCGATCAGCGTGTTCACCATGTCCTTTTCCACGACGTCAACGGGCTTCGGGCTCGGCACAACCTGACGGTAGCCGCGGCCCGCGTCCTCGATCATCGTATAGCCCTTTTCCGCGGCGATCCGGTCCGCTTCTTCCTTCGAATAGAACGCGCCGATCGGCTTGGTGGGATGTTGGAACGCCGGATCGTTTTCATCGACGAGCACCTGCGTGACGACGGTCGCGACGTTCTTTTGGATCCCGCGCGCTTTCAGTTCATTTTGAATGCTGTTTTGCAGATGATAACCGATATAGCCCTGGCTCATCGCGCCGCATTCCGGGAACGGCATGTCGGACTTGATCGCCTTTGCGGCAGCCGCGGTGGACATGGCGAGGTTGATCATGCCGACCTGCGGACCGTTGCCGTGCGCGATCACAACCTGGTTGCCCGCCTCGATGAGGTCGACGATGGGCTTTGCGGTCTTGGTCACGAGCGCAAGCTGTTCATACGGCGTGTTGCCCAGCGCGTTGCCGCCGAGGGCGATAACGAGTTTCTTCATATTCAATCCTCCTATCGTGCATTGCACGTGATTTACCGCCTTCATTATATGGGTTCACTCCCGCCTTGTCAACGAATTCGCGCGGAATATATCGTTCCGCGCGGCTTTGCCGCAATTCATGTCCTTCGGACAATTCATGCTCCGAAGGAGCAATTCATGGCGAAGCCAATTCACGACCGTAGGTCAATTCATGCGCCGCAGGAGCAATTCATGCGCCGCAGGAGCAATTCATGCGCCGCAGGAGCAATTCATGGCGACGCCAATTCATCAACAGCGCAGTTTTTTCAATGAATTGTGTCTTCGACACATGAATTGTGTCTTCGACACATGAATTGTGTTGCACACATGAATTGTGCTGCGCACATGAATTGACGCCGTTGGCGTCATTATTACAGACGCCTTGCTTGCAATCGACGGACAATTACGGTACAATAGAAATATGGAATACTTCTGGACATCATTCAACATCGTCATGCCGCTTGTGCTCATGATGGCGACGGGGTTTCTGATCCGGCGGATCGGGCTCGTCTCGGAGGACGCGTTTCGCGTGATCAACCGCATCGTGTTCTACATCGGCATCCCGACGCTCGTGTTTCACAGCGTCGTGACCGACCGCACGCCCGCGCGGTGGCAGTTCGCGGTGTGGGTCGCAGTCAGCGTTCTTGCTGCCTTTGTCATCTCTATGCTGCTTTCGCGCGCGCTCACAAAGGATCCGAGCAAGCGCGGCACGATCGCGCAGGCGGCGTACCGTTCTAACGACGGGATCTTCGGTCTTGCGGTCGCAAGCGCGCTGCTCGGCGAGGGCAATACCGGCACGATGGCGTTTGCGCTGGTCATCTCCGCATCGCTGTTCGGGATCACCGGCGTGCTGTGCTACGAGCTGAACCGCGGCGGCAAGATCAAGTTCGGCAAGGTGCTTTTGAACACGCTGAAAAACCCGATCCTGATCGCGGCGGTGCTGGCTTTTGTCGTGCGGCTCACGGGGCTTACGCTGCCGCACGTCATTATGAAGCCGATCGAGTATTTCAAGAATATGTGTACGCCTCTGGGCTTTTTGGTGCTCGGCGGGCTTTTGTCGTTCCGCTCGCTGAAAGCGGACTGGAAGCTTGTCACCGTCGTGAGCGTCATCAAGCTCGTCGCGTTCCCCGTCGCCGCGTGTACGCTTGCGTATGTCGTCGGCGGGCTTCGGGGCGCTGAGCTTGCGTCCGTCTTTATCATCTTTTCCGCGCCGACCGCCATGTCGTGCATGCCGATGGCAAGCGAGCTCGGCGGCGACGTGAAGCTTTCCGGCGAGCTGATCGCGGTCACGACCGTGCTGTCGCTTTTGACCGTGTTCCTGTATTTGACATTCTTCGGAGGGATCCTGACATGACACAGCGTTTATACCTTCTGGACAGCATGCTGTCCTCGTTCGACGCCGTCGTAACGGCGTGCGAGCCCGACCGCGACGCGTTTCTGATCGAGCTCGATCAAAGCGCGTTCTTCCCGAACAAGGGCGGACAGCCCTGCGACGTCGGCACGGTCGGCGAAGCGGTCGTTTCGGACGTGAACGAACGCGGCGAACATCTTTTGCACCGCGCGGATCGGGCAATCCCCGTCGGCACGGCGGTGCACTGCGAGCTCGACTTTGCGCGGCGGTTCGACATCATGCAGCAGCACACCGGCGAGCATCTGTTATCCTACTGCGCATGGCGTCTTTTCGGCGCGCAGAACGTGGGCTTCCACTGCGCGTTAAGTTACGCGACGCTCGATCTCGACAAGGCGGTCGGGCACGAGGGCATTGCGGAGATCGAACGGCTCGCAAACCGGCTCGCCGCCGAGAACGCCGCCGTCACGGCGAAGATCTATGAGACCGAGGAGGATTTAAAAGGCATTCCGCTCCGCAAGCACGCGGAGGGCTTGGAAGCGCCGATTCGCATCGTCACGATCGAGGGCAGCGACGCATGCACCTGCTGCGCGCCGCACGTCCGGCGCACCGGCGAGATCGGACAGCTCAAGATCATCGACGCGATCCCCTATAAGGGCGGCACGCGCTGCACGTTCCTGTGCGGCATGCGCGCGCTTTCCCATGCGCAGCAGATGCAGGATACGGTTTCCGCGATCGCGCTGAAATTCTCGACCGCGCGGGAGCAGGCGGAAGCGGCGGTGCAAAAGCAAGCGGACGAGCTTTCCGAAACGAAGCGCGCGCTCCGGCAGGCTTACGCCGCTTTGGACGAATACCTTGCAAACGCGCTGAAAGCGGAAGCCGAAACCGTCAACGGCACGAAGCTGATCGTAAAGACGCTCGAAAGCGTCGACGCAAAGCGGCTTCGGAATCTTGCGGGAGCAACGATGACGGAGCATGCGCTGACCGTGCTGTTTTCCGACACGGGCGATCGCGTTTCCTACCTGCTCGCGTCGAACGGCGTGAAGACCGATATGGGCGTGCTGATCGGCGCGGTCAACGCGGCATTCTCCGGCAACGGCGGCGGCAGAGGCACGCTTGCGCAGGGCAGCGCAAAAAAGCCCTCCGGCATGGCGGAAACCGTCGAAGGGCTGAAAACGTATTTCAGAAACGTCCTGCTGCACGGCTGAGGACGGAAAGGAGACCGCATGATCGCTTCCGTGATCCTGAACGCCTGTACCGTACTGTTCGTTCTTGTCAGCATTCTTGTCGACCTGCGGCGCGCGGAGTCGGCGGCGAAGCTGTTTCGCTACTTTACGACGCTGTCGAACGTGCTCTGCGCGATCGCGTCGCTGACCGTTCTCGTGTTTCAGCTTCTGGGCGGGCTGCCGTTCGGCGTTCTGCTGTTCAAGTACATCGGCACGGCGGCGGTGACGGTCACGATGCTGACGGTGTTTCTGTTCCTGCTGCCCGTGTCGCACGACTGGAAGGGACTGCTTACGGGTCCGGAGCTGTTTCTGCATTTCATCTGTCCGGCGCTTGCGATCTTGTCGTTTCTCGCGTTTGAAAAGACCGCCATGCCCGCGTGGATCATTGCCTTGGGCGTCGCGCCCGTGGTGCTGTACGGCGCGCTGTACCTTCGCAAGGTCGTTTTCGCTCCGGAAGCGAGCCGTTGGGAGGACTTTTACGGCTTCAATTACAACGGGAAATGGAAGCGCAGCCTCGTTCTGATGATGCTCGGCGCGGCGCTGATCTCGCTTGCGCTCTGGGCGATCTGAAAACATCTTGCCTTGGGATTGTGATGTTCATAAATTGGTCACACTTTCCACGAAGCTTTTCCACCTTATCCACCGAATTATCCACAATGCACGTATTTATTGGGGTTTTGTAACCGGCTGTGTTGTGGAAAAGTAAGAAAAGGAACCGATCGGATTCTCTTTTGAGAACCGACCGGCTCCTTCATCAATTATCGTTTCATGACAGCACAGCTGTCAATTCACGGCGCAGCCAATTCATGCGCGGAGCGCAATTCATGGCGCAGCCATTTCATTCTTATTTGTCCGCCTTTTGGAGCTGCTCGCCCATGAAGAAGGGCTTCAGGGGCTGATAGATCAGCATGGCGACGATCTCGGTTGCGACCAGCTCGATGAGCATATACCAGCCGTTGTACAGAGCGGAATAGATCCACGGGCTTACCATCTTCATGCCCATGAACTCCTCGGGCATCCAGACGCCCCAGATCCATGCGCCCGCCACATAGTGGCAGAGGAAGCGGAGCACGAACGTGACCGCGATGCCGATGGCGACGGACTTTCTCTCCTTGCCGAAGACGCCGGAAAGACCGATGACCGTGTAGGCAAGAATGTAGTCAAGCAGCACGATGCCCGCGCCCATCAGGAACGAATCCGCGTAGCCGACGTTGTCCAGTCCGAGCAGCATCTGCGCAATGCTGTAAACGAACGCCACGAGTACGCCCCATTTCCATCCGTAGCGATGGCTGATCAGAACGATCGGAAGCATGCTCAGAATTGTGACGCCGCCGCCGAACGGCAGGTCGATCTTGACCATGCTGCAAACCGTTGCGATTGCGATCATCAATGCGCTTTCCACGAGCTGCAGTGTTGTAATCTTCTTTGTTGTGTTTTCCATAATGACTCCTCCTCAAATAAAAATGCCGTCCCGTCGGGACAGCATCTTAAAGCTTATGATTACGCTTCCTACGATGGCATGACCCAACAGGTTCCAAGGGTGCTTCTCAGCCGAAGGTCGTTCGGCGCCCCTGCGTCGGGATTACTATAGCAGAAACCGAAAATAAAGTCAAGGGTCAGCGCGTAAAAACGGTAAAATCGCGCAGGCGGATCCGCACAAGTCCGAGGATATCCTCCGGCGCAAGGCAGCCCAAGGTCTCTTTTCTGCTGTCCTCGCCGTAATTGCGGTCGTCCGAGAGCACGAACACCTTGCCCTCCGGCACCGAGATCTTCGGAAAATCGATCGGCGCGCCCGCCTCATAGCGGCGCTCATCCATGCCGAACTGTCCGTCGATGATCAGAACGCCGTCCTTCGCCTCGACCGTTTCCCCGCCGAGCGCAACCACGCGCTTGATGAGCAGCGCGTCCGTTTCCGGATCGCGGAACACGACCATGTCCCCGCGCTGATATTCGTGAAAATGCCGGTACATCCGATCGTAAAAGACCGTATCGCCCTCAATGAGCGTCGGCGACATGGATGCGTCGTCAATATACACCGGCGAAAACCACACGAACAGAAAGAGCATGACGATCGAAAGACCGAGCACGCCCGCAAAGATCCAGCTCATGAAGCCTTGTCTCAGATGTTCTTTTCGATACCGTTCGGAACGCGTTTTCATATTCAGATCAGACGAAAATGATCAAAGGGAAACAGGACCAGCCGCACCTTGCCGACGACGCGGGAAAGCGGAATCGGACCGACGGTGTTGTAGCGCGAATCGCGGCTGACGGTGCGGTTGTCGCCGAGCACATATACGCTGTCAGTGGGAATAGTCTGTTTACGGATATACTGATTGCCGATGCGATCCTCAGTAAGATACGGCTCGTCGACCTTTTCGCCGTTGACATACAGATCGCCGTCGACCGTTTCGATCGTGTCGCCGCCGACCGCCACCACGCGCTTGACGCGCGTCGCGTATTTCAAGCCCTGCTCCTCATAATACACGTCCGGATAATAGCAGAGGATGATGTCGCCGCGCTTCGGCGAAGTGAACGCGAAGGACATGCGGTTGACGATCATGACCTCGCCGTTTTCGAGCGTATCGAGCATGGAGCTGCCGTCCACGCGCACCGGATCGATCAGCACCGCGCGGATCGACGCCATGATCATCACGATCATAATGAGGTACAGCACAAAATCGAGCGCACGCCAAACCGTGCCCCCGTCGAGGGATTCGTTGCGTTTTTCCGCTTCCTTCCGCAAAGCGGACAAGGTCTTTCGTTCCGGCATTACTCCGACTCTTTCCCGATGATTTTCTTCGCCGCCTTCAAAAAGGCGAGCCGATCCAGCATCACGACGCGCCCGCATCCGCGGCATCTGATCTTGACGTCCGCGCCGACGCGCGTGATGATCCACGTATCGTCACCGCACGCGTGCGGCTTTTTCATGCGCACCGTATCCCCGAGCGCAAAGGTTTCGATCATGCTTCCTCTCCCTGATAGCGGATATAGCGGTCGACCGCCTCCGCGATCTGCGCCGCCTTTTCCTCGTGCATCCAGTGACCCGTGTTGCGGATGCCGTGATAGACGCTGTTCGGCAGAAGCTTCCGAATCTCGAACAGGCGATCCATCGGCTGCAGCTTATCCTCCTCGCCCCAGATGATGAAGAACTCGCGGTTCGCCTTCTGGATCTCGGAAAACGCGTACTCCTCGTCGAAGTTTCGGATCGCATACATGATTGCCTGCCGCGACGCGTGATCGTCGCAGGTCTTGAAATACTGCTCGACGACCTCGTCGGTGCAGACCGTGCCGTCGTAATAGAACAGCGGCAGATATTTTTGGAAATCTTTTTTCCCGTACAGCTCGCGGTAGAAGGGACCGAGCGGGCGTTCGAGCCGACGGATCTTGTTCGGCATCTTTTCCGTAATGCCGCCGGGCGTCAGCGCGATGACCTTCATGAACCGATCGGGGTACTTTGCCGCCGCGAGCATCGTATACAGCGCGCCCATCGTCACGCCGAGCGCGTGCGTTTTTTTCACGCCGAGCGCGTCGAGGCACAGTACGATCACGTCCGCCATGGAATCCATGGAATAATTCAGCGACAGCGGACGGTCCGAATATCCGAAGCCCGGCAGCTCGATCGCAACGACGCAGTAGGACTTCGCAAGGATCGGCATGATCTCGCGCCACGTATAGATCGACTGCGCCACCGAATGCACCAAAAGCAGCGGCTCGCCGCTTCCCATCGTCAGATAATGGATGCGGCAGGGCTCCGGCTTTTCCTGTGCGCCGGGAAAGCCGGGAAGCTCGACGGTGATATAGTCTCCGATCAGATCGGAATTGACGATCGGTCTGTAATTTTGTTTCATAATGCACCTCTTATCGTAATTTGATTATAGCGCCGCAGGCTGCATGATGCAAGGATGCGACGGAAAACTTTTCTTTTCGGACATATTTCTGTTGCAAATCGGACGACTTTTTTCTTTAGCTTGCCCAAAAAACGGGAACAGCCCGCAAAAAAGCGGCATATTTTTTGCGCGAACTGCGTTCTTTTTCGGAAAATGCGCTTTTCTTTCGCCCGGAATTCTGTTATGATAAGAACGGTAGAAAAGCGTCGCAGAAACGACTTCTGTTTCTTGCACGCAAGATTGGGGAAAACCATGGAAGAACTCAAAAAAATCTGGTACGACACGCGGGAAAACATTCGCCCGCAGATCTCCGCGGTGACGTTCCACCGCTGGATCGACGCGCTCGATCCGGTCGTCGTGCAAAACGGGATCCTTGTTCTGGAAGCGACGGACGACGTCGTGAAAAATACGATCACGGAATACTATTCCGATTACATCCGCGCCGCCGTGCAGAAGACGGACCCGGATATTTTGGACGTACTGCTGATCCTGCCCGCGCAGCGCAGGGATTTTGTGCATCCCGCGAACGAGGAGATCTCTTTAAACTCGCTGACGCTGAACCCGAAGTACACGTTCGACACGTTCGTCGTCGGCAAGTCCAACGACTTTGCGCATGCGGCGTCGCTCGCGGTCGTGGAAGCGCCGGGCAGAGCGTATAACCCGCTGTTTCTGTACGGCGGCGTGGGGCTCGGCAAAACGCATCTGATGCATGCCATCGGACATGCCGTGAAGGAAGCGAACCCCGCGGCGCGCATCGTGTACGTCACGAGCGAAATGTTTACGAACGATCTGATCGAGGCGTTAAGAGCCGGCAAGAATGTCGAGTTCCGGCAGCGGTATCGGAACATCGATCTTCTGATGATCGACGACATTCAGTTTATCGCGGGAAAGCAGTCGGTGCAGGAGGAGTTCTTCAACACGTTCAACACGCTGCATAACGCCGGAAAGCAGATCGTCATCAGCTCCGACCGTCCGCCGAAGGAGATCAAGGCGCTCGAGGAGCGTCTTTCCTCCCGCTTTGAATGGGGGCTTGTCGCGGATATTCAGATCCCGGATCTCGAAACGCGTACCGCAATTTTGAGAAACCGCGCGCAGAACGATCACATCGAGATTGACGATGAGATCATCAACTTCATTGCGGAAAACATTGTGGACAACATCCGAAAGCTTGAGGGCAGCCTGAACCGCGTCGCGGCGTACGCAAGGTTGAAACGCCTGCCGATCACATTAAGCCTTGCGAAGGAAGCGATGAAGGACATGCTTCCGCAGAAAAAGGTGATCGAGATCACGCCGGAGCGCATCCGCGAAACGGTGGCGGAATATTTCTCCGTGCCGATCGAGAGCCTGCTTTCGCAGCGGCGCGACAAGGAAGTGGTCATGCCGCGGCAGATCGCGATGTATTTCTGCCACAAGCTTTTGAGCCTTCCTTATAAACGGATCGCGATCCTGTTCGACCGCAACGATCACACGACGGCGATCTCCGCGTGCAATAAAATCGCGCAGATGATCAACGAGGACAAGTCCTTCGCGAACACGATCGAAAGCATCGAGAACCGGATCAAAGAGGGTTGACTTTTCCACAAACCGTGTGTTTGTAAAGTGGAAGGTTTTGGGATAACGGGGGCAAGACGGAAAACGTGGAAAAGAAGGGATTCTTTCCACACCGCGTCCGCAGGGTTTCCCACCCGAAAAAGCCAATCGGCGCGGAGAGAAACGGCGGTTTTCCGTTTTTTCCACACCCCTACTGATACGACTACTGAATCAATACAGAAACCGATCAAAAAAAATGAGCACAAATGGTGGATAACCGCCGGAAAGGAATCGTTATGAAGTTTACCATGCAAACGGAAGACCTCGCATCGGGCGTTCTCTCCGTGATCAAAGCGCTGCCCGCGCGTTCCGCAATGCCCGTTCTGGAAGGCGTAATGATCGAAGCGACTAACGAAGGTCTGCATCTGACCTGCTCCGATCTGATGTTCCAAAAGGAATGCTTTCTGCCCGCGACCGTCGAGGAAGAAGGAACGTGTATCTTAAAAGGAAAGTTTTTGGCGGATATCTTAAGAAAGCTGCCGAACGAACCGTTGAGCGCGGAGCTGGAAGGTCTGATTTTGAAGATCAAGAGCGGACGCGTCAGACAGAGACTGCAGTGCATCGAGTTTGACGAGTACCCGACGATGCGCGCAAAGGGCGACGTGGTGGATATCCGCGTGAACGCGCAGCAGCTGAAGAACATGATCGACCATACGGTGTTCGCGGTCTCGCAGGACGATTCCCGTCCGGTGCTCACCGGCGCGCTCGTGGAAGCGAAGGAGGACGTGCTGACCTTTGTTGCGACCGACTCTTTCCAGTTTGCGATGACCTCGCTGCATACCGAAAACGCCGGCGTCGACAAGCACACGATCGTGCAGGGCAAGGTTTTAAACGAGATCGCGAAGATGGCGGAGGAGACCGAAAAGGACGTCACGCTGTCGATGACGCAGACGCATCTGACCGTGCAGATCAACGACACCAGACTGACCGCACGGCTTTTGGACGGCAATTACATTGATTACAAGCGCATCATTCCGAAGGAGTGCAAAACGCGCGTGCTCGTCAACACCGCGGATCTGTACACGATGACCGACCGTGCGCAGCTGATCGCACGCGAGGGCAACAACAGCGTCGTGCTGCACTTTGAAGGCGACACGCTGACGATGAGCGCCGAGAGCTTCGTCGGCCGCGGCGAGGACACGATGGAGGTCAGCATCGTCGGAGATCCGATCGACATCGCGTTCAATCCGAAATACATCATCAATATTCTTCGCAACATCTCGGACGAAACGGTCTATCTCGAATTCAACAGCCCGATCAGCCCGTGCGTCATCCGTCCCGTGCAGGGCGACGCATATCTTTACTTGATCGTCCCAATGCGCGTGTATTAAAAATGACAACATAGTTGTCATTTCATGCGCCGCAGGCGCAATTCATGTGCGAAGCACAATTCATGTCCGCAGGACAATTCATGCACCGAAGGTGCGATTCATTGATCCGCGAAAAGCTTGACGCTTTTCAGCGTACCACCTCATCCGTCTCGGCTTCGCCGAGCCACCTTCCCCATCAAGGGGAAGGCTTTTGGTTGCGTATATATAGGCTTCTCCGCGAAGCAGTGATGAGGTGTCATTGAACCGCACGAAACACGGCGGGCGGATGCGATCCGCCCCTACGGTTAAAATACACCTTGTAACGTCCGTTAAAAAAAGATGCTGAGAAACGCTCTCAGCATCCTTTTTATATTGTCTTTATTTGATCTGATAGTCGAGGTTATAGCCGTCGTTCAGGATCGCGTCGCCTGCCAGGATTCCTTCAGTGTCGTTCTTCGCGACGATGAAGGTTTTCAGCTTCGGGCATTGCGGCAGGTAATCGTAATAATCCGAGAAGGAAAGCGGGCAGCCGGCGAGGTCGACGGTCTTCAGCTTCTTGAACTTCGGGAAGTAGGAAAGGTCGTTTACGCCGGTATTGAAGATCTTCAGATCGGTCAGATTCTTCAGGGACGTCAGCGGCTTCACGGTTTTCAGCTTCTTGTTGTTTCCGACGTTTATGAGCATCAGCGACTGCATCGAGGAAAGCGCCGATACGTCCGTGATGCTGTTGGTGTAAAGATACAGCGTATCGAGTGCGTCAAGATCCGTCAGGTCTTCAAGATCCGCGTTGTTCAGCCGGTTGTCGCCGAGGTTCAGCCATTCGAGATTTTTCAGGTTTTTCAGTGCGGAAATATCGTCGATCGCGTTGTGGCACAGATTCAGATGCGTGAGATTCTTGAGATCGGCAATCCAATCAATGTCGGTCATCCTTCTTCCGCCCTTATCCGTTCCGCAGGATTTCAGTTCAAGATAGTTTAATTTCGTCAGCTTGGAAAGCGGCTCATACGTATCGAACCACACATAATCGAGATCGAGCGTTCTGAGGTTCGGACACAGCGTTACAAGCGTTTCGACCTCTTCCCTTGTGATGTGCGTGAAATGTCCCTTGCTGTCGCCGTTGACGCCGTCCTTGCCGAGGATCTCGGTCGTGCCGGTTTCGATCTGCACGCCGCCGAAATAGAAGGTTGCGGGCGTCGGCGTCGGCGAAGGCGTGGGCGTCGGAGTGGGCTCCGGGCTCGGGGTCGGCGTAGGCGTCGGATCCTCTTTTTTTGTCGGAGGCGTTACAGTCGGCTGATCCGGTACCGTCGGATAGGAAGCGGGCGCGCCGCTCTGCGTTTCGACCGTGATATTGTCCGATTCACCGCCGTCGAGCTTTTCGGGCATCGAAAAACTCATGGAGGAAAAGCCCCATCCGTTCGTTTCCGGATTTTTGACGAAGATCGCATTCATCGAGATGGAATACGGCTCGCCGTTCTTTTCGCATCTCACATCCATGTCGGCGTAATCGGCGATATAGAGATAGCCGTCCTGCGCTTCGGAGTATACGTCATGCTTCGTTTGATGGGAAACGTACGCATACCCGTCGAAGGATTGATTCATGACGCCGACGATGAAGTTTGTCGCGACCGCGTCCGGCACGCCCTCCGAATCGGACAGCTTGACGCGCTGTACCTGTGATTGCTGCGTCTGACCGCATCCGAACGCCGAAAGGAGAAACAATGCAGCGAGCAGCAGCGAAAGAAAAACGACCCTCTTTTTCATAGCAATACCCCTCTTCTATAGAATTTTTTTCGGAATGAAATTGAGATGATCGGCGGAAACAAAATGATACATGACCCCGTCGCACGCCCCGTTGAACGCATAACGGTGCGACGCGCCGTGCAGATGTCCGTACACGACGTTCTTGACGCCCGCCGCCTCGAACCGTTCGGCAAACGCGCTCTTCTCGCCATTCTCGGAAAACGGCGGATAATGCAGCATTCCGATCGATTCGACGCCGCTTGGAAGAGCCTTCAAGGAAAGGTCGAGACGAATCAGCTCGCGTTCATAAAGCTTTCTGTCGGCGTTCTCCTTGAAATGCGAGGACTGCGGCACGGTCCAACCGCGCGTGCCGCAGACGAACAGATCGCCGAACCGGAAGACGTCGTTCTGCAGCGCGTATGTTTTGTTCTTCAGCACGTTTCTTACCTGCGTCACGCTCTGCCACCAGTAGTCGTGATTGCCGCGAAGAAGAAGCTTCGTGCCATTTAAGCTTGCGATCATGTCAAGATCCGCGATCGCGTCGTTCAGGTACATCGCCCAGCTGATGTCGCCGGGGATCAGAACAAGATCATCGTCTTTTACGATGTCCTGCCATGCCTCACGGATCCTGTTTGCGTGATCCTTCCAATGCGAGCCGAATACGTCCATTGCCTTGTTTGGAACGGACAGACTCAGATGCAGATCACCGATGGCATAGACGTGGGGCATACGCTTCTCGCTTTCTGAAAAATAAAGGAGGAAGGGTTTATTCTTCCTCGTCGTTTTCGGAAATATCCTCTTCCAAAGGATCTTCCGCTTCGTCCGCGCGGATCTTATCCGCAAGGACTTCAAGGTTTGCCTGACGCTTTTGTTCCTTCAGGCATTCCTCGCACAAGTCGCGTCCGGGCAGCGCCGGATTTTCCCCGCATTCGCTGCACATCACGACTTCGTCCTCCGCCTTCGGCGCGCGTCTTCTGGTGCGTTCCGCCGCACAGACGCGGCACATGGTTTCCGTACCGCGGATATAGTTCAATTCACAAATCGGGCATTTTCTGAGCATGTTATATGAATACCTCGCCTGTAGATTTCAAAGCATAGTATGCAAAGGAAGACGGCTCCTGTCAAGTCCTTTTTTATGCTTCGTCGGAATCTTTTTGGATTTTTTCGCTGTCACTGACGATCTGACCGATCCGAACGAGCAATTCTTCCTTTCCGTCGCCGGTCTCCGAGGAGAACGGGATCGCAAACGGCGGCGCGCCGAGCTGCTTTGCCCGCGCGTTTGCTTCCTGTTTTCTTTTGGATCTTGCGATCTTGTCCGCCTTGGTCGCGATCAGCGTATACGGAATGCCGTAATATATCAGATAGCGGAACATCTGAAGATCGTCCTGCGTCGGAGCGTGGCGAATGTCGATCAGCATCAGAAGGTGCCTGACCCGCCCGCTTCCGAGGTATCGCTCCAAAAGCTCGCCCCAGCTTTTCTGTTCGGTTTTGGACGCCTTTGCAAACCCGTAGCCCGGCAGATCCACGAGATAGAATTCCTTATTTAACAGAAAGAAATTCACAAGCCGCGTCTTGCCCGGCTGCGAGGAGGTCTTTGCGAGCTTTTTATTGTTCGCAAGCAGATTGATGAGGCTCGATTTGCCGACGTTCGACTTTCCGACGATCGCGATCTCGCAGGGAAGCGGAGAAGGATAGTTTCCTTCCAACCCTGCGCTTACGACAAATTCCGCCTTTTTGATGATGAATTGTTCTTCCATATGCCCAGTATATCGTGAAAATTCACATTTCGCAATATGTTCGTTTACACTTTCTTCATCGGTTTTTTGAAACAAGGTGGTACAATTATGGTACAAGTATAGTGAGCCGCAGAGTCGGCGAAAGGATCAAAATGGGACTGTTTCATTCATCGGATATCGGACTGGATCTCGGCACGAGCAATGTGCTTGCCTATGTACGCGGCAAGGGCATCGTTCTGCGCGAGCCGAACATCGCCGCGGTGGAGCGCGGCACGGGCAAGATTGCCGCGATCGGACAGGAAGCGAAGGAGCTTGTCGGCAGAGCGCCGGATAATCTGATGATCGTTCGACCGATGCAGGACGGCGTGGTGTCCAACTTCGACGCGACGGAGCGCATGCTGACGCTGTTTTTCAACCGCATCGTCGGCAGCCGCATCTTCTTTAAGCCGCGTGCGGTCGTGGCGGTCCCGTCGATGGCGACCGAGGTGGAAAAGCGTGCGGTCATCGAAACGACCGAGGGCGCGGGCGCGCGGTACACATTTCTGATCGAGGAGCCCGTGGCGGCGGCGATCGGCGCGGGGCTCGACATCAACGAGCCGAAGGCGAATATCGTTTTAGACATCGGCGCGGGAACCTGCGACATGGTCGTGACCTCGATGGGCAAGGCGGTGCGGCACGATTCTTTGCGCGTCGGCGGCGACAAATTCGACGCGGCGATCGTGCGGTATTTAAAGCGGCAGCACGGCGTGGTGATCGGCACGCGCGCCGCGGAGGAATTGAAGATCGCGTACGCGTCGGCGTATCCGAGAAAGGACGAGCTGAAAATGGACGTACGCGGAAGGTCCTTGGGCGGCGGGCTTCCGATCGCTTTGGAGCTCGGCTCGAACGAGCTGACATTTGCGCTTGCGGAACCGCTTCTGTCGATCGCGGAAGCTTTGAAAGATGTTTTAGAGCAGACGCCGCCGGAGCTTGCGGGCGATATCGCAACGCGAGGCATCTGTCTGACCGGCGGCGGCGCGCAGCTGTTCGGTCTCGATCAGTATATCGCCGAGCAGATCGGCGTTCCGTGCTACGTCGCGGAGGATCCGGTCGCGTGCGTGGCGATCGGCTGCGGCAAGGTGCTGGAGGAGCCGAAAAAATATGAGGGTGTGTTATACGACTATCGCCGCGGCGATTACTATGAGGAATAAGGGGAGCTCGTTATGACGGAAACGAAAGGAAAAAAAGCGCTGTCGCTGTGCATCCTGCGCGTATTGGAGCAGCACGCAAACAAGGCGAATCCGCTTTCGACGCGCCATATCATTGAATTGCTTAGAGAGGATCACGGCATGATCGCCGAGCGCAAGGCGGTCGGCCGCAACCTTCTTCTGCTGCAGGAAATGGGGTTCCCGCTTTCCACCTATCAGGAGAATGGCAAGGGGTATTATCTGAAGACCGACGCGGACAATATCAAGCATGAGCACGATCCGATCGCGCTGGACGCTTATCTTCGCGCGCCGCGATCCGACCGTTCCGAGGCGGAGATTTTAAAGCTTCAGGACGAGGTCTCCATCTTCGTGTCCGAAGCCGAGGTCCGCTCGCAGCCGGAATCGATCTTTTTAACGCTCGATCTTTTGAAGCAGGCGATCGCGGAAAAGCGGCAGATCGGCTTTCTGTACGCGGTCGTGGAGACGAACGGCAAGAAGGCGCCGCAGCGCGAAACGCCGTTTACGGTCTCGCCCTACGCGCTGTTTTTGGCGGAGGGGTATTACTATGTGATCGTGTCGATGTCTGGGTACGGCAGGCTTCTGCACTACCGCTGCGATCTGATGGAGCAGGTGACGCTTTCAGATCAGCCGGCGCGCGCGCCCGAAACGCTGATCGAATGCAGGGACGGGCTCGACGTGGAGGCGTATGTGAACCGCACTATCTATCATACCGACGTGCGCGAGCTGCACACCGTGCTGTGCGCGGGGCATCTGACCGGCGAACTATTGGATCGGTTCGGCGAGGCGGTTACCATGCGTCCGGAGGGCGAGACGATCCGCGCGGAGATCGACGCGCCGTGGGAGATGGTGCGGAAATTTTTAACGGCAAATCTCAGGCATACGACGCTGCTTGCGCCCGCGTGGCGGCGCGCGCAGATGAGGGAGGAGCTTCTTTCGGCGCTTTCCACCTATCCGCAGGGCTGATCGTTTAAGATTTGTCCGCATTTATGACACATTTATATGGTATCGTAAGATTGAGGAAAACGGTATGGAGCAACAGGAACATTCATCCGGAAAGGTGCTTGTAAAAAGCATCCGGCAACAATTTCAGGAGCTGATTCCAAAGAAGCCGCTGCGCATTCTGATCATGATCGCCGCGGCGCTGCTCGCGCTCGGCGTGATCGTCGGGATCGTCTGCGGCAGTCTGGCGATCGGCAGATGTCAGCAAACGCCGCCGGCGCCCGCCGCGCAGGCAGAGCCGGTCATGAACGTGCAGCCGGAGGTGGCGCAGCCCGGGCTTCCGAACGATACGGTCGTTTTACGGAAGCCGACCGAGGCGCCGATCACGGAGGCGCCCGAAACGCCCGAGCCGGTGATCGCCGAAGCGCCGGAGGAAACGCCCGCGCCGGAGGAGACGCCGCTGCCGCAGCCGGACACGAACTATCTGAACGGCAGGATTCTTCAAAAGGGCGACAATGATGAACTGATCCTGACCGTGCAGTCCGTGCTGATGGACCTCGGCTATATGGATTCCGACGAGCCGACCGACTATTTCGGCAATCAGACGCACGACGCGTTGGTGAGCTTTCAGCGGCACAACGACCTCGTTCCGGACGGCATGCTCGGCGAGGAGACCTATGCGGTGCTGATGAGCCCCGACGCGAAGGAATATGTCATGCAGGAGGGCGACGAGGGCGACGACGTCAAGGAGGTGCAGGACCGCCTGTACGAGCTCGGCTATCTCGATAAGGGCAGCCGGACCGCCGTCTTCGGCGAAAAGACCGCCGCCGCCGTGCGCTCGTTCCAGAGCGCGAACAAGCTCAAGGTCGACGGCAAGGTCGGCGCAAAGACGCTGAACGCGCTGTACTCCGGCGACGTCATCGGCAATTACTATAAGTCCGGCGACTCGGACGACAGCATCGTCGCGTATCAGAAAAAGCTCGTGAAGCTCGGCTATCTCGACGCGGACTATGAATGCAAGGGCAAGATGGACAGCAAGACCGTCTCCGCGATCAAGATGTTCCAGGAAGCGAACGGGCTTGTGCGGGACGGCTGTCTCGGTCCTGCGACGATGGAGCAGATCAACTCGAAGAATGCGGTCGCGTACGCGATGCGGCTCGGCATGAGCGGCTCGACGATCAAGGACGCGCAGAAGCGTCTGTATAAGCTCGGCTATATCCACTCGAATCAGATCACCGGCTATTACGGCGAGACGACCGAGGAAGCGGTCAAGGAATTTCAGAAGCGCAACAGCCTTTCGCAGAGCGGCGAGATCAACGCAAAGACGCTCGAAAAGCTGAACAGCGATAAGGCAAAGGCGGCGGCAGGCAGCTCCTCCGGCAGCAAAAAGACGCCGACTCCGAAGCCCGGCGTCAGCGGCGGCAAGACCACCCCGACCCCGAAGCCGAGCTCGTCCTCGACGAGTGCGAAGGGCGTGGAAAAGCTCATCAAGATCGCGGAAGGAAAGCTCGGCTGCAAGTATGTCCGCGGCGCAAAGGGTCCGAACACGTTCGACTGCTCCGGCTTTGTGTACTGGTGCTTGAATCAGGCGGGCGTCAAGCAGGGCTACATGACCAGCATCATCTGGCGCACCTGCTCGAAATATAAGCGCATCAACGCGATGAGCAGCTTGAAGCGCGGCGACATCCTCGTGTTCAAGGGCAAGTCGATGGACACCGGCCACGTCGGGATCTACCTCGGCGACGGCAAGATGATCGACGCATCGTCCTCGCGCGGACAGGTCCGCATCACTGAGAACATTCTAAAGAGCGCCTACTGGAACGAACACTTCCTGATGGCGTACCGCATCTGGGACTGAGAAAAAAACATCACCGGCTTGCCGACGATCGGCAGGTCGGTTTTTTAATCCTCCTCAGTCACCTGTCGGTGCCAGCTCCCCCTAACGGGGGCGCTCGTTTACTGCTGTAGGGGGCGACGACCCCGGCGCCCCGGGGAAGAGAAAAGAGAAGAGAGAAAAGAAACAGACTGTTGGGAAGGGAGGCAGAAGAGGCACTTTGTAAAGGGTGGTTTTCAACCAAGATAATTTGGCGGAGGGGATACGGCAATCCTCCGCCTTTTTGTAACTTGGCTCCCCTGTGTAAGGGGAGCTGTCGAGGCTTGCCGAGACTGAGGGGTTGTAAAGTCGGTGTGCCTGCACGGAACAACCCTTCCGTCAGCCTACGGCTGCCACCTCCCCTTACACAGGGGAGGCAAGAACGACTGCACTCGAAGAGCACACTTACTCACCACTTGCGGCGGTGTTACATGCTCTTGCGAGCAAACAAAAACCTCCCGAAAAATTTGTTTCCCGGAAGGTAGGCGTTTGTTTGTTTCCGTCAAAAACCGACTGTGCTGTTGAAATGCCCCTTGGCAGAATGCCTCCGAATCCACGTTTTCGCGAGGGAACTATACTAACGTATGTGACCGAGAGAAAACGCGGATAGTTTGCGGCGAAATCATAAAAAGAAAGGGCGTTCTCGCGCCCTTTCATCCTGCAAGTGTTCATTTGAATCTGCTCGCCGCAAACGGTCTGACCCCTTCTACGACAGTCTGAGGAAGGGTTTCCGGTGGAAACCCCTCCTATATTTTACGGATTTTCCGTATTCAGCAGCAGATACGGATTGTTCGGGTCCGGGTCGGTCGGGTCCCAGCCGTAGCCGTTTTTGTCGGTGTACGGCTCCTCCCAGATGACGGCGGGCGGCTTCGGCGGCTCGGGTCCGTTGTCCTTCACCACGCGCACGGAGACCTTCTCGTTCGCGGACAGGTCATAGATCCACTTCGCGTCCGCGACTGTGACGCGCACGCAACCGTCCGACGCGACCGTGCCGAGCTTTTCGTACTTATGCATGTCGCACATGCGGTGCGCCTTTGCCTTGTCGCGTCCGGCATTGATGCTGATCGGCACGGAATGGAACAGATAATGCCCCTTAAACCGGCATGCATAAAAGCCGTAGCAGCTCGTGTCGCCCGTGCCGAGCGGGTGATACGTGTATCGGTCGGAAATGCGATACTTGGTGCTGGTCGGCGTTTCGTGGTTCTTGCGTCCGGTGGAGCAGATCATCACTCGAAGCTCGACCCACTCGCCATCCTGCGCTTCATATCCCACGACGCTCTGCGAACCGAGATATACGACGAGCAGCTTTTCGCCGTTCTTTTTCGGAACGTCGGTCGGCGTGTACCACGGCACGGTGGGAACGAAATCGGCGGGCGTTTCGCCCAAGGCGACCGCGCCGGTCTCGTCGCACGGATAGAAGCACGGCTCCGTTTCGCCGACCGAGCCGTAGGCGAAGAATGCGCCGTCCGCATCCCTGCGGATCACGCCCGGCAGGGACGATGCGGTATAGCCGTTTTTCACGCGGGACGTTTCCGGCAGCGCGAGCGAAACGAACGGATCCGGCTCGGGTGTGGGCTCCGGCGTCGGCTCAGGCGTGGGCGCTTCGGTGGGTTCCGGCGTCGGCTCTTTGGTCGGCGCTTCGGTCGGAACGGGCGTAACGAACAGGATCTCCTCCTCTGCGGCGGCTTCCGGCGCGGGGCTGATGATCGCGTCGGCAGCGGGGATCGGCTCGGACGGCGTTGCGCAGCCGAGCAGCAGAAGCACGCAGGCAAGAAGGAGAATGAAAATGCGTTTCATAGGTCAGTTTTTGTCGAAGAGCCGGTTGGTTTTCCGCTGCGGCTCACAGGTCAGGTTGACGCCGAGCCTGCGGTAGACCTCGAGGTCGACGCGGGACAGCATCACGGAGGAGTGCGCCTCGAGCCCCTTCATCTGCCCGAGCACCTTCATGGCGCGCGCGGCGGTCGGGTTCGTGGTGGCGCAGATGCTGAGCGCATACAAAAGCTCGTCGCTGTGCAGACGCGGGTTCTCGCTGCCGAAATGGTTCGTTTTCAGCTCGCGGATCGGCTCCAGCACGATCGGCGCGATCAGGTCGATATCCGGCTGAATGCCCGCAAGCGCCTTCAACGCGTTCATCAGCGCGCCGGCAGCCGCGCCCATCATGGAGCCGTTTCTGCCGGTGATCATGCTGCCGTCGGGCAGCTCGATCGCCATCGCCGCGCCGCCGGTCTCGCGATCGCGCGCAAGCGCTGCCGCCACGACGGGACGGTCGTTGACCGTGACGCCCGCGCGGGACATGATGAACTCCGCCTTGTCGATCTGCTCGCGGTCGATGAGCCCGCGCTTAAAGGCGCACGCGGCGTTGTAGTAGCGGCGAATGATCTCCTGACACGCGGCATGGCGCACCGCGTCGTCGTCGGTGATGCAGAAGCCCGCCATGTTGACGCCCATGTCCGTCGGCGAATGATAGGGGGACGTGCCGTAGATGTGCTCGAACATCAGGTTCAGCACCGGGAAGGATTCGACGTCGCGGTTGTAGTTCGTCGTCGTCTTGCCGTAGGCTTCGAGATGGAACGGGTCGATGAGGTTCACGTCGTCGAGGTCGGTGGTCGCCGCTTCGTAGGCGAGGTTGACTGGATGCGATACGGGCAGGTTCCAGATCGGGAACGTCTCGAACTTCGCGTAGCCCGCGCGCACGCCGCGCTTGTACTCCTGATAGACCTGCGAAAGGCAGACGGCGAGCTTGCCGCTGCCGGGACCCGGCGCGGTAACGACGACCAATGGACGCGTCGTTTCCACAAACTCGTTCTTGCCGAAGCCCTCGTCGCTCAAGATCAAACCGGGGTTTTGCGGATAGCCGGAGATCGGATAATGCAGGTACACCTTGACGCCGAGCCGTCTGAGCTTATCCGCGAACGCGTCGACCGTGGGCTGGTTATGATAGCGCGTGATCACGACGCCGGAAACCAGCAACCCCTTTTTACGGAACGCGTCGATCAGCCTTAACACCTCGCGGTCATAGGCGATGTCGAGGTCGTTTCGGACCTTGTTGTGCTCGATGTCGCCCGCGTGGATCGCGATGATGATCTCGGCGGAATCCTTGAGCTGCTCCAGCATGCGGATCTTGCTGTCCGGCGCAAAGCCCGGCAGCACGCGCGCCGCATGGTAGTCGTCGAACAGCTTGCCGCCGAACTCCAGATACAGCTTGTCCCCGAAATGCTCGATGCGCTCCAGGATTTTCTGCGACTGCATCGAGATGTATTTGTCGTTGTCGAATCCGATCTTTGCCATGTTTTACTCCTCAATCCTCATTTTCGAACGGATCCCAGTCGGTTACCCGCAGCTTTGCGGAGAGGATCCGATATACGCTTTCGTTGAGCCGCTGCTCGCTGACCGTGCCGTCCTCGACCGCGGCGTACAGCCCGTCCAAGATCTGCCGCTGATACGAGTGGTTCGCCCCGCACAGGATCAGATCGCCGCCCGCAAGAATGAACTGCACCGCGCCGTCCGATAGCGACGTCTGCTTTCGAAGCCCCGCCATGCGGAAATCGTCGCTCATAACGATGCCGGTAAAGCCCATCTCATTTCGCAGGATCTCCGTAATGAAGATCTCCGACTGGCTTGCGATGTGGTCGGGGTCGATCTTCGGGTACGAGATGTGCGCGACCATCACGCCGTCCGCGCCGAGCGCCGCTTCGGAAAACGGCACGAGCTCATAGCCGCGCAGCGCGTCGAGCGATTTTTTCACGACCGGCGTGGATTCGTGCGAGTCCGCGCTCGTCGCCCCGTGCCCCGGAAAATGCTTGACGATCGAAAGCACGCCGCCGTCGTGCAGTCCGTCGATGCATGCCGCGCCGACGTCGGACACGACCTGCTCGTTCGAAGAGATGATGCGCTTGCCGAGAAACGTCCCGTCCGGATCCTTCGCTACGTCGAGACACGGCGCAAGGTCCACGTTGATCCCTGCGGAAAGAAGCCCCTCCGCAATGTAGCGGAACTGCTCCTCCGCGCGCTCCGGATCGTTCTTCGAGCCGAGCGTCTTTGCGCTCGAAAGCGTCTTCTTCCAATGGAACCGCGTGACGCTGCCGCCCTCGACGTCGGTGCTGATCAACAGCGGGATCTCGCTTTTGCTTGCGTTTCGCACGCTGTCGCTGAGCCTGCGGCACTGCGAAAAGCCGCCGTCGCTGTTGGTGCGGGACATGTTCTGCCCGTACAGGATCACGTTGCCGATGTGATAGTCCTGCAGGATCTTCTTAAACTCCGAGCTGATCTCCTTTGTGCCGGAGAAGCCGAACATGCACAGCTGTCCGATCTTTTCCTCGGTCGTCATGCCCTCGATGTAAAGAAGCAGCGGGTCGACGGGCTCCGGGGTCGGCTCCGGCGTGGGCGCCTCGGTGGGCGCGGGC
>CALGGM010000146.1 GCA_937915925.1 uncultured Clostridia bacterium
GTATCCCCTCCGCCAAATTATCTTGGTTGAAAACCACCCTTTACAAAGTGCCTCTCTGCCACCCTTATCAACAGCCTGCTCAGCGTGTCAAAAGGTTTTTGACACGCTGAAAAGCCCTTTCGAGGGCTTTTTTATATTTGCACAGTTCCGAACGAGAGAATTCTTTGAACGAAAGATTGACCACAAGGGGTTGAGATTTTTTGTTGACAGGACACACCATATCGTATATAATACGGTTGTTATCTTGGATAACTTTGTAAAATGGCGGTTCTTGGGAGGATAGAAGCGCCGATTAGCGCCTGGCCCCGAAAAGAGGGTGACGAGGGATGGCAGTGATCGAAACACTCGGCGGGTGCTGCCACGGCCGAAGTTCGGCGGGTCGAAAGAGGGACGACAAAAAGCGGAATCGAAACCGTAACAGAACGGACCTTGATGCCGACGCACGCATGTTTGCCTGCGCGTTTGCATAAAAGCAAAGCGGACGCAGCGCATGCGAATTGAAAATAAGGAGAAAACAATGAGAGTCGTTATTCAGGACAATTACGAAAAGATGAGCCTTTGGGCAGCGCACTATATCGCGAACAAGATCAACAGCCATAAGGAAGCGCGTCCGTTCGTACTCGGCCTTCCGACGGGCTCGTCCCCGATCGGCGTATACAGGGAGCTTGCCCGCATGAACAAGGCGGGGGAGGTCTCCTTCCAAAACGTCGTTACCTTCAATATGGACGAATACCTCGGACTTCCGCACGAGCATGACCAGAGCTACTGGTATTTCATGCACGACAATTTCTTCGATCATCTGGTCGATATGAAGCCGGAAAACATCAATATCTTAAACGGCATGACCGACGATCCCGAGGGCGAATGCGCGCGCTATGAGGAAAAGATTAAGTCCTACGGCGGCATCGACCTCTTCATGGGCGGCATCGGCGTGGACGGCCATATCGCGTTCAACGAGCCGTTCACTTCGCTGTGCTCGCGTACCGGCGTCAGAAACCTCACTACCGACACGCGCATCGTGAACTCCCGCTTCTTCGGAAACGACCCCGAGAAGGTTCCTTCTCAGGCGCTTTCCGTCGGCGTCGGCACGGTCACGGACAGCAAGGAAGTGTTGATCCTCATCAACGGACACAACAAGGCGCGCGCACTTGCGGCGACCGTCGAGGGCAGCGTCAGCCACAAGTGGACCTGCTCCGCGCTGCAGATGCATAACGGCGCGATCATCGCGTGCGACGAGGCGGCGTGCGGCGAGCTGACCGTGGACACCTATAAGTACTTCCTCGACATCGAGAGAAACGAGAGGCTTTAAGATGTATACGATCAACGATTTATTCGATCTCGAGCATACGCTCGCAAAGGAGTATCTTTCCCAATACACCTATCCGTGGGAAGCGCTGAAGGGCATCAAGGAATTTATCCTTGCGCTCGGTCCCACGCTCGGCGACGACTATGAAGAGGTGCAGCCCACCGTTTGGGTACACAAGACGGCGAAGGTCTTCCCGTCCGCGTACCTCGGCGCGCCGTGCATTATCGGACCCGAAACCGAGGTGCGTCACTGCGCGTTCATCCGCGGCTCCGCGCTGGTCGGCGCAAACTGCGTCGTCGGCAACTCCGTCGAGCTCAAGAACGTCATCCTGTTCGACAACGTGCAGACGCCGCACTATAACTACGTCGGCGACTCGATCCTCGGCTACAAGAGCCATATGGGCGCGGGCTCGATCACCTCGAACGTCAAGAGCGACAAGCAGCTTGTCATCGTGCATAACGGCACCGAGCAGATCGAAACCGGCATCAAGAAGTTCGGCGCGATGCTCGGCGACTATGTCGAGGTCGGCTGCAACGCGGTCTGCAATCCCGGCACGGTGATCGGACGGCACAGCAATGTGTACCCGACCTCGTGCGTGCGCGGCGTGGTTCCCGCAAACAGCATCTGGAAGGACAACGGAACGGTAGCATCGAAGGAGGAACGGTAATGGGCAAATATTTCGGAACGGACGGCTTCCGCGGCGAAGCGAACAAGAACCTCACGTTTGAGCATGCGGTGAAGATCGGCAGATTCCTGGGCTGGTACTACGGCGTGCGCCTCGACAAGAAGGCGAAGGTCGTCATCGGCAAGGACACGAGACGCAGCTCCTACATGTTCGAGTATGCGC
>CALGGM010000147.1 GCA_937915925.1 uncultured Clostridia bacterium
TAGCGCTCTGACATCCATGCGTGAAACTCGTCCTGCCACTTGGAAAGCCCCTGCGCGCTGCCGAGAATGTCCTTTGCACTCAACCGTCCGTTCTTCGTGATCGGTACAAAGCACAGGTGCATGTGCGGCGTCGTTTCGTCCATGTGGACGACCGCCGAGATCACGTTTTCCTTGCCGATCCGCTCATACAGAAATGCGGCGGCGCGCTCAAAGAACTGCCGCTGTGCGTCCGGCGTCATGACGTTCAGAATCTCCGGCGTCGCGGTGATCAGCGTTTCGACCAGCACCGTGCTATTGGATCGTGTTCGGCAGCCGACCGCCTTGACGCGGCTTTCGTATGCCTCCTTGTAGGTTCCCTCCGGTCGAACCAGATGATAGTTCAGATGCGACCTGCTCCGGTCGATGATCGGATTGCTCTTGTATTCTGACTTCTTGCGTTCGTTGTGTCGGTTTCGCGCGGCGACGCCGCCTGCCTTGCATTTCTGAAATCGCATGATTGCGTATTGGCTCATCCGGTCTCACCTCCTCCTTGTGTTGTTGTGATTTGCTTTGTTTTCATAATCCTGTTCCTTTCGTTTGATGGGTGCGGAAGGAAGAACGCCGCATCGAAAACAATGTGAATTGCGGACTTCCTTCCGTAGAATGATTTATAGAATCCTGCATCGCCGCAGGGTCGAGCCCTGCCGGATCGCGGTGCGCTCCTTCGGGCTCTCTGTGCAGTCGCTTTTCCCGAAAACCGACTGCACAGGGCAGGCAAAAGCATCCGCTTTTCCTGCCGCGGCGGTGCAGTATAACACACTACACCTGCATGTAGGTGGTGTGCCCTTGCAGGGGGCTTTTCGGCTGCCGTATAACGGCACCGGACCATTTGCGGCAATCATTTTGATCTCTTTCCCGATAGGTTGAAAAAGGCGGTTGCCTTTTTCTTCTATCGTTTCGCCGCAAATGAACCGCGTTTTCGCCCTCTCGCAGTACGGAGTACAGCTTCGGGGCGAATAACGCGCTTTCCGTCACCATTCTCGGCAACCTTTTCGGCTGCCGTTCCGGTCAGCCGATCCGTGCGCGGGGCGGCGACAGCGGGGGATTGCCGGGGTCAACCCACCGATTCTGCTCGCCGCGGGTATCGCAAGGAAGGTCGTACATTCCGCAGTTTTCCTTGCGGCGTTCTTCCTTCCTTGCTTCCGTGGTGCGGTCATTCCCGCAAAGAACGCAGATCAAAGTTTCAGAGCTTGCAAAGGGTCAATTACGGCAGGGGCTTGAAAAGCGTGCCCATCGAGGATAAAACCTCATCCAGAACAGGATCGGGATCAGCACCTTCCCGTGAAAGAACACCGATCATCGGTACATCATCCATAGGTTCCGTCTCTTTATCATCCAGCAACGGCACCGTCATAATCAGGTCGTTTGCCAGTGCGTCCAGTTCTTCCTCTGTGATGTTCGGGTTCTCGACCTTTGCCTGCTGAATGCAGCGGCAAAAATCGGCAAAGCTGATCACGTCCATCGTCTTGTAGCTTTCGTTCGCCTTTTTCATGTTGTTTTTCTCCTTATGAAATGAATTTTGCTGTCCGGAAGGGACAAAGCAGATTTTGAAGAAAACCCTTCCGCATATTTCTTGCTTGCTCGTTCTCATGACCGCCTGCGTTCCTGCGCTGTCTTGCACCGCGTTGCCGCAGCGGGCTGTGCCCGTGACCTTGCCGAATGGCCCGGTTGTTTGCCGTATCCTCGGCGGCAGAACGATATGAAGTTGTCAAGGTGCTTCGTACTACATTCTTTTACCCTCCTAAATTAGGTAATTTAGATAGAATTATTATTTTCTAACGAAAATTATAGCGAACCTCTTTACATTTGGCAATAGGTAATATATAATGAATTAGATATTATCTAAATTGAAAAACGTGATCTTCTATTTCGGGAGGGAAATCGTATGGTGCCTTTTAAGGTGAGAGAACGGGATCAACAAATCTGGCTGAGCGGCGTGGATGCTCCGCCCTTTGAACGAGGGGAGATGCTGACATACTACTTGAATATGGACATGTCAAAGCTTGAGAAACTGCGCATGGAGCTTGGGCGCGCCAGCTTTGAACTGCTCATTAATTATCAAAACATAGGCAACTATGGAAAACACTTGGAGAAAGCGTTTCGCAAACAACAGCAGCTCCTTTCTTTTTTAAAGAAACAGCCGTTATATGCCGGGGTGCCGGAACGCGACTTTACACATGCTGCAGGTGAGCTGCATGATATTATGGACAGAAACGAAATGCTTTTGCGCGGGTATGACGAACCCATTGAGGACGAGGAAGATGACGGAAGCCCTCAACCGTTGGAGGAAGACTCTTCTCCGCATTTTGAAATGTCCGAGGCCATTTTTGAACCGCAGTATCAGTTTAAGAATCACGACAGGATTTATGCTTTCAACGATGAGATTCGAGCAAACAGGGATAAATTTGAAACGCTGATAGATGAATTTTTACGGGTTAAAAAGCTTTATCAACCCTTTCTGAAGGAATACCAAAGCGGAGATAAGCAAGCTGCTTTGAAGAGGTTGTTTCAAAGAGATTGGATTCTTGATAGTAGTCCGTTGCAGTTAAATTACGGAGGTCAAATGACGGCAATCTATGCACTCGGAGAGGACGGCAAAATCTATCGGGAAACGGAATACAGCTCTCCCGGAGCATTTCTCTACACGGAACTGATGACCGGCTTGCTGGAAAACCGCGTTCCGCGCTGCTGCGCCAACTGCGGAAGATTCTTCATGCCGCGCGGCGGATATGAGGTTGAGTATTGTGACAACCCTGCCCCGGGCGAAACGGACAAGACCTGCAAGGAGGTAGGGGCGCGCAACACCTTTGCACGTCGGGTTAAGGACAGTCCCGCGCTGCAGATCTTTCAGCGTGCGTACAAAACCCACCACGCTCGTATCCGCAACGGTCACATGACCAAAGAGGACTTTGCCCTTTGGTCTGCAAAAGCCATGGATCTTCGTGATGCCTGTCTAGAGGGTAAGATCACATTGGAGGAACTGGAAACCGAGCTGACGAAGGACTTGATGTACAAGAAGGGATAAGAAAATCCGTACTCTTTTTTAAATAATTTGTAGAAAGAATGGACTTTTATAGTTTCTGTGGTGTCTATATAGGTATCATGGTTTTCTTTGGCGTTTGCGATAACGGTAAGCAACATCATAAATGATAGTCTTTCAAAAGGAGAAATTGATATGTTTGGTGATGTAACTCAAAACATCAGAATGTTGAAGGGTGCATATAGAAAACTCAAGAGTTACTATTATTATAACAAGAACTTCATCTTGATGCGCAAAAAAATAGCAGTTTTTGAATATATGACCCTGTAAGAATGGAGAACTGTTTTTTGGAGATGGCAAATGCCATTTCATCACTAATTACTTCGTTATTGAATGATATAAGTCGTATTTATTAATCAATGACGTGATTAACCTGATGAATTTACTAAAACAATGTGTTTGTATTTATGAAAGAGTTTTACTTAATCAATAACGTTGATCAAGTTGGAAATTAATTTGGGCATGAAAGCTATGATTATATAATGGACAGCTTAATTTCATACGAACCTAGGCAGCAGATTAAAAAGAAAGGATTGTGTAAAATGGAAACAAGAAAACAGATCGTGACGATCCTGTCGGCGGACGTCAATCGCACCTGTGCCGCCGTCCGCGGAACGGAGGTAATAGACGATGGGCAATGCTTTGAAGATCATATCTGGGATGCCTTTGATGTGCAGTGGTTCTGCAAAACGTTAGCAGATACAGATCGTAAGATTCCTGTGCAGCGCCTGCAAAAGCGTCCGTTGCAGGAAATTGCGGATCATCTGGGGTTCAAAACGCACAGCGCAGTTCTGAAGCGCATCCGCAAGATCGGCAAAGCCTTCGAATGCTATCTCGGCGTCGATTTCGGTTTTTCGGAAGCGAAGATTGTGGAGAAGGAGGCGTAACGCAAAAGTGACGATAAAATGTACATTATCATGGATTGCTTCGAATATTGCGCTTTTCAAAGTGAAATGGATGTGATAGTATATGAAATGAAATAAAAAAGATGCCTTACGGCATCCAAGATCGCACACCTGTGCGGCCGAATGAATCGGCGATTTCGATAATTCTTATTTGAACTTGCTGTGTAAGTCAGAGGGGTCTGCCTTACAAATAAACAATAGCACACTTTAAGGAGGTTGTCAATATGAAACAGCAGGAATACTATCTCGGCTTGGATTGCGGTACGGATTCTGTCGGATATGCGGTTACGGATACGGAGTATCATCCGATTCGGTTCAAGGGTGAGCCGATGATGGGTATTACAACGTTTGACGCCGCTTCGCTGTCGACGGATCGAAGGACAAACCGTACCAACCGCAGAAGACTGCATCGCAGACAGCAGCGCGTACAGCTGTTGCAGGAAGTATTTGCACAAGCGATCACGAAAGTTGATCCGCGGTTCTTTATGCGCCTTCTTGAAAGTGCACTTTGGTGTGAAGACAAGTCCGATCCAAACGATCCAAACGCGCTTTTTGGCGACGATGGCTTTACCGATAAGGAATACCACAAGAAATATCCGACCATTCATCATCTGATTTGCGATTTAATGCAGTCCACACAAAAACATGATGTACGGTTGGTTTACCTTGCGTGCGCATGGTTGGTTGCGCACAGAGGGCATTTCCTCAGCCCCGTCAAGGAAGACAATATCAGAGAAGCGGTAGATATCGCAATTCCGTATCAGACATTGATGGATTGGTTCGATGAAGTAAAGCCGTGGGATGCGGATCCTGCAGCATTCGGTTCTGTTCTGAAGAAACGGCGATCTGTTCGTGATAAAGAAAAAGAGTTTTATGCACTTTTGTATGAAGGAAAAAAGCCGTCCGATCTGTTTTCCGATCCGGATGATCCGGATGCATTTGCCGTTTCTCGCGTGATGATGCTGCGATTGCTTTGCGGCGGGAAAGTTGTCCCGAAAGATTTGTTCCCATACAAAGCCGACAGATACGCGGAGCTTTCATCCTTCTCGCTCGGCGGTAAAGAAGAGGAATTGGAAGAAATTCTGCCCGGGTTGGAGGAAGACGGAGAACTGGTGATCCGACTGAAAGCATTGTACGATTGGGCTGTGCTCTCGGATGTGCTGCGTGGGGAAACCTCTATCTCTGCCGCAAAGGTAAAAACATATGAACAGCATAAACAGGATCTGAAATGGCTGAAAACGTTTATAAAGAAATATGTGCCGGATCAATACGATAGGGTGTTTGCAGCAGCGCAGGAAGGAAACTATCCGGCGTATACCGATCATCCTTCCGACGGCAAAACCGGAACGAAAAAAGCCTCTAAAGCGGAGTTCAGCGATTTCCTGAAGAAGATCGTTAAGGATATCCCTGTTGATGAAGCGGATCGGCAGAAATATGACGATATGATGGCGAGATTGGATGCCAACACGTTTTTGCCGAAGCAGAAAGATACTGACAATCGTGTCATTCCGTATCAGCTGTATGCCGTTGAATTGCGGGATATTCTGAAGCACGCATCCGCTTATCTGCCGTTTCTTTCGGAAAAAGACGAAAATGGTCAGAGCGCAGCTGAGAAGATTACACAGATTTTCCGCTTCCGGATTCCGTATTTTGTCGGGCCACTGAATCAAAAGAGCGATCGGGCTTGGCTTTCCAGAAAGGAAGGGAGAATCACGCCGTGGAACTTTGCACAGATGGTTGACCTCGATGCAAGCGAGAATGCGTTTATTCGTAATATGACCGGTCGCTGCACCTATCTGCCGGGCGAGTCCGTTGTTCCCGCGAATGCCTTGTGCTACGCAAAATTCACGGTATTGAATGAATTGAACACGCTGAAAATCAACAGCGTGCCGATTACGGTAGCGCAAAAACAAGCGATATATAGCGGTGTTTTCTGCAAATATAAAAAGCCGACCGTAAAGGCGCTGCGCAATTATTGTATCAGCGAAGGCTTTATGCCCGCAGACGGCATTCTCAGCGGCATCGATACCGAAGGCGGGATAAAATCCACGCTGGCGCCGTTCTTTTCGTTCAGAAACCTGATGGAATCCGGCGTGCTTTCTGAGGAGCAGGTTGAAAGGATCATCGAGCGCATTACCTGCACGGAGGACCAGATTCGTCTGCGCCGCTGGCTGGATAAACAATTCCCGGAATTGAACGAAGAAGACCGCAAGTATATTTCCCGCTTGAAGTTCAAGGACTTCGGACGTATGTCACATCGCCTTCTCTGTGAACTGCAGGGTGTGAACAAGCAGACAGGAGAGGTCTGTACTGTTTTGCAGGCATTGTGGGAGACGAATGATAATTTGATGCAGATCGTGGAGTCGGATCAATACACCTTTGCAAATGTCATTCGCGAGGAACAGCGGGAGTATTATCGTGAACAGCCTTCTTCACTGGACAAGCGCATGGACGAACTGTATCTGTCCAATGCGGTGCGCCGCCCGATCTATCGCACATTAGACATTGTGAAAGATGTGGTCAAAGCAACCGGTCATGCGCCGAAAAAGATTTTTGTGGAAATGGCGCGCGGCGGCACGGAGGAGACGAAAGGCAAACGGACGCAATCACGCAGAAGTCAGCTTCTGGAACTGTATAAGAATTGTTCGGAAGCAGATGCGAGAGAGCTTGCCGCACTGCTGGAATCGAAAACGGACAACGAACTGCAGAGCGAAAAACTGTATCTGTATTTTATGCAGCTTGGAAGATGCATGTACAGCGGGAAGCCGATCGACCTGGAACATCTGAACGACAACAAGTATTATGATGTGGATCATATCTATCCGCAGTGCCGCGTAAAGGACGACAGCGTTCTGAACAATAAGGTGCTTGTGTTGTCAAAATACAACGGTGATAAGAGCGACACCTATCCGGTTCCCGCTGAATGGCGACAGACAATGTACGGATATTGGCAGATGCTTCGCAAGAACAATCTGATCACGGAGGAGAAGTTCCGCCGTCTTACCCGCGCAACACCGTTCACCGATGCCGAAAAATATGGATTTATTGATCGGCAGTTGGTGGAGACGCGGCAGTCGACAAAAGCAATCACAACACTGCTACAGGAACGGTATCCAAACACGGAGATCGTGTATGTCAAAGCGGGTCTCGTTTCGGAATTCCGTCACGAGTATGATCTTTTGAAATCACGTACTGTAAACGACCTGCACCATGCGAAGGACGCGTATCTCAATATCGTCGTCGGAAATATCTATCACGAACGTTTTAACAAGAACTTCTTCAGGATCGATCAGGAATACAGCCTGAATACAAAGCAGGTGTTCGGACGTCCTGTCTATGTAAATGGAACGTGCTGCTGGAAAGGCGAATCCGATCTCGGACGGATCAAGGATATTGTTCGGAAGAATCATATTCATGTGACGCGATATGCATTCTGTCGAAGGGGGCAGTTCTTCGATCAAATGCCGCGAAAAGCTGCAGAGGACAGCGAACTCCTCCCTCGAAAGAAGAATTTGCCGGTGGAACGCTACGGCGGCTATCGCAAGCCGACAGCTTCATTCTTTGTACTTGCAAAATTCTTTGCCGGCAAAAAGAGCGATATCATGATTGCGCCGGTCGAACTGCTTCGTGAGAAGGAATTCGAGAAAGATCCAAAAGTGACGGCAAAGGAAGCGGTTGAAAAGGTTCTTGGAAAAGCGGTAGACCGTATCGAACTGCCTATCGGCGCACGAAAACTGAAGGTGAACACCGTGTTCTCAGTGGACGGGTTACGCTTTGCACTTGCGGGGAAAGCGAATGGTGGAAGGGTTATTGGAGCTACACTGTTGATGCCGCTTGTGATCAACCCAAAAGACGAGCAGTATTTGAAACGATTGGAGTC
>CALGGM010000148.1 GCA_937915925.1 uncultured Clostridia bacterium
TTATTACATCCTCCTTAGTCCTTGATTACAAATGCGCTGCGAAGCATCTCCTCGACACCCGGAGCGTCCGGGTTATGCGTTCCTTTGCCTGTATCCAATGCGCGCATCTCCTGTATCTCCTCGTCCGTCAGCGAGAAATCGAAAATATCCAGATTTGTCATGATTCGCTCCGGATTCGTAGATTTCGGCAGCGTGATCACACCTTCCTGCACTTCGAAACGGAGAATGATCTGTCCGGCGTTCTTTCCGTATTTCTCAGCCAGCTTCACGATAATAGGCTGGGAGAGGAGTGTTTTGTCGCCTTGACCGAGCGGATACCACGCCTCCAGCTTTGTATCTGTTTCAGTCATCAATGTGCGAAGCTCCTTCTGCTGGAAGGTCGGATTGAATTCCACCTGATTGACAGCAGGCTTTGTCCCGAATCCGGGGATATATTTCTTCCAGATCGTGGGAGACATATTGCTGACGCCGATAGACCTGATCTTACCTTCCGCCTTTGCTTCCTCCATTGCCTTCCATGCGCCCACCACATCACCGTAAGGCTGGTGGATAAGATAAAGGTCGATATATCCGAGATCGAGCTTGCGGAGTGACCTCGCGATTCCTTTCTTTGCCTCTTCATATCCGTGATCCTGCAGCCAGAGCTTGCTTGTTACGAAAATCTCCTCACGGGGAATCCCACTGTCACGGACGGCCTTTCCCACATCCTCTTCGTTAAAATAGGCCGCCGCACTGTCGATATGACGATATCCTGCCTTTAACGCGGCCAGTACTGCGTCATAGGTCGGACCGTCATTCGGGATCATAAACACGCCAAAGCCTACCGCAGCGATTTTGTTTCCGTCATTTAAGGTTACATATTCCATTAATCTGTTCCTCCTTATTTCCTGATTGCCGAACCGCCGAATACATCGGAGGTTGTTATGCTGTCCAGTTTCTCATCGATTGCCGCAACCTGATCGGATGTCAGCACGATATCAGCAGCATCGAAATTCTCTTTGATTCTTGCCGTTTTTCTTGAACCGGGGATCGGTACAATGTAAGGCTTCTTATTCAGCACCCACGCAAGAGAGATCTGCGCCGGAGTAGCGTCATGCTCTCTTGCAAGAGAGCGTATCAGACTCAGCAGATCCGTATTGGCATCATAGCCCTCGTCCGTATACTGCGGCATTCTGTTGCGATAATCACCCTCCGCAAATCTCTCTCCTTTCTTGAAGCTGTCCGTCAAAAAGCCGTTTGCAATGGGAGAGAAAGCCACATAACCGATATTAAGTTCTTCCAGTACCGGAAACAGGCTCTCATGCCATCTTGCCATCATGGAAAGCCTGTTCTGAATACAGGTGACTGGGCAGACGGCATGGGCTTTTCTGAGATATTCCTCGTTCGTTTCCGAGATACCCCAATGAAGGATTTTTCCTTCTTTGATGAGGTCTGCCATCACGCCTGCGACTTCCTCCGCCGGAGTTTCTGCATCGATCCTGTGCTGATAGTACAGATCCAAGTGGTCGGTCTGAAGGCGTTTCAGACTTCCGTCAATCGCTTTTCTGATCGTTTCAGGTCTGGAATCCGTCACCAGTCCCTTGTCTGTGATTGTCACACCGAACTTGCTTGCAAGCTTGATCCGGCTGCGATAAGGCTTTAAAGCTTCTCCCACAAGGTCTTCGTTTCTTTCCAGAATTCCTACGGCATTCTTCTCCACATAGCATTCAGCGGTATCGAACAATGTATATCCGTACTCTACAGCCTCGCGGATAGCCTTTATCGACTCATCCTTATCAGCCGGAAGACCATATGCGTGGGTAAAGCCCATACAGCCGAGACCTACCGCCGAAACCTCTAAATCCTGTCCGAGAATTCTTGTCTCTGCCATTTACTTCGCCTCCGATTCTGCTGCCTTGTTTACACAGGCAAGGGCGTTCAGGCTTCTCGGATACCCAATATAAGGCAGACACTGTGAGATCACCCTGATGAGAAATGCCTTATCGTTTCCGACCTTTATGTTGCCTGCCGCATGGGAAGTGAGCTGCGGCTCACATCCGCCCTGTGCCGCCAGAAAACAGAAGGTGATCATTTCCCGTTCTACATAGGAAAGACCTGTTCTGGTGTAGTAGTCTCCGAAACAGTTATCCGCAAGCCAGTAGTTGATATGTTTTGATTCTTCCGGTCCGGATTTCCAGAAATCCCGCATTCCTTCGCCGAAAATATCCACCTGGGCCTGTGTTCCCATTTCCCGGCGATTTGCTGTCGTGGTCATGGCCTGACCTTCCAAAGGGAGCTTTACACCCCGTTCTTCAAGAACCGTGTTTGTTGCTTTCAGGAATGGGAAAACCCTCCCGATGCCAAGGTAAGCCACTGCCTGATAGACGATCTCCTTGATTTTAACCGGCTCCAAACCGAAGTCCATTGCCGCGCCGAGAAGCTTTTCATACTCATCAATTCCCTGACAGCCAATCAGCGTGGCCAGTATCGCCATCCATCTCGTTTCATCCGGGAGTCCTTGTCCTTCCTGGTTTATCACCTCATCAAAGGCAAAGTTGTCAAACCGCTCGATAAACTCCGGATCGGTTCGGAGAAAGTCGGATTTATATCCGGGAAACATTTTCTCGTGGTAGTCCTTGGAAAACTGTGTGATGGGCATAAAAAGCCTCCTAATCCGTAATCTGACGGTCAGCATCGGTCGCTAACCTTTGATTATCTGTCTGTTCTATACTAATTATAAAAATCTCAGGCAGATCAATCAATTCGAATTAAGAGGCTTTCGGATAAGTATGAGTAATGTGACTTAATACATCGATTTCAGAATCTCGGCAAAATCCTCCACATAGTAACCTGAATTATCCTTTTTCCAGAATGCGCAGTATTTCCTCCTGATCTGCGCACCTTCCCTTGTAAGAGGTATCCGCTTTAAAGTCGCGCCGAAGAAGGAATCGCTGTTTGCGCCTTCCACAGGCATAACGCCGCGGTTCGATACGACCATCACCCGTGCCGCCTGCAGTGTTTGTGCAAACAAAAACTCTCCCTTGACGCCGATGATGTCACGGTAAAACCGCTGTTCCTCCTCCTGCTGCTGATCAGAGGCCACGAGGATACACGGTGTGTTTTTCAGTGCATCCACGCTTACCACATCAAGCTTTGCAAGAGGGTTATGCGATGCCATCTCCACATAACAGGCAGTTTCCATCAAAATCAGATTTTCATAGGCAGCAGAAAACGCCCGCCTTTGATCATTTAAGGCAAGATCGATCTTCCCGAAACGAAGCCCGTCATACAAATCCTCATGATTGCCGCTTGTCACTGTCAGTTCCACTGTGGGATATTTCTCGGAAAATGTCGCTATCGCCCGGTTAAATTCATCTCCGCTATATGTGGAAAGCACCCCAAGTGAAAGCTCCACCGCATCTTTACGGTCTATCCGTACCGTTTCACGGCAAAGCTGCTCCAGATCAGCCGTAATGACAAGGCTTTTCTTATAGAAATGCTCCCCAGCTTCCGTCAGCTCGAATTTCCTGTTTTTCCGTATCAGCAACTTTGCCCCGATTTCATCCTCAAGTGCCTTGATGGACTGCGAGATACCGGACTGGGAGATGTGGCACAGTTCTGCCGCCTCTGTAAAACTGTTTTCCTGTATGACGGTCTGAAAATGCTGTATCTGACGAAGCATCATAGCGTATCACCTCCGGACCTAATGTTCCTCCTGCTCACGAAATGCGGCAGGAAGGTCACCACACACCCTGCCAGAATAACCGCAAACATAGTGATTGGCGGATAGATGAAAACAGCAAGGATGATGCCCACCGCTTTAATAATCAGGTCGGCTGCAACAATCCTCCGGGAACTGTAGTCCAAAGCGCCTGTCTGTCCGTTGGCGCCTGCGACCGCCCTTCCAAGCGCCATATTGGACAGCGAAACACAGATCACCACCACACTGTAAAACATCTGTGCAAAAAGGCTTGTAAAGTGATCGCTTACGAAGGATGTCACATACGGGAAGAAAGATGCAAAAAACAGCATGATGATGCTCCACCAGATCACCTTGTTGTCTATCTTCTCGATCCTGCTCCACTGGTTATGGATATTCACCCACATAGCGCCAAGCCAGAAGAAAGAAACCGCATAGGAGAAGAAATCCGACCTGAGTGCCCAAAGCGATGCCCAGTCAGCCGCCTCCGGCTTTTTTAGTTCCAGCACCAATATTGTCATGATGATCGCCAATATCGCATCCGTAAATGCGCTGAGCCTTTCTTTATTCATTTTTCAGCAGCTCCTTTCTTTTTCACATAGACAAGCTGGATGTCATAGCCCAGCTTATCGAGCATATCTACAAACACCCTGTTTATGATACCCTCCTTCTTGTTTATCAGCCTGCTGACATACGGTGCAGAGGTGCCGACCATCTGCGCCAGCTGTGCCTGTGTGACGCCTTCCTCCAGGCATTTTACTTTAACATCGATCTCAAGATTGTTTTTAATCATATTTTAGCTCCATTTCATGCAATCTTGTTTCACTAACTAGACAACTTATTATACCATAAATTTATGAACATTTCTACTCTCTGAATAAAATAATAGCTTTATCTGCCTTTATTCGACTGTATCCAAAATGAAATGCCTATAGCCCATACGAATATTTTGCATTTTTTGTTCCGCTACAGCCCTTTGAAACTTTGGAACAGAAACAGACCGTTCCTGTTCCACTCTCCGCAAACTCGGAACACAAAACCGGAACGGTAAATCTCCCCATATTTTCTATAGCTGATAACCTCCCGTGCCTGCTGTTCCACTTATTACATATAAAAATGAAAAGGATAAGAAATAGCCATATACAGCATATATACAGCCATTTTTACCTTATTGAACGGCAAAGGCTTAACGGCAGAAGGTAATTACTATGGGGTTGTCACTCAAGCAATAGTGCAGTCCACTCTTATAAAAAACGAATTCATTCATTAAAACACAGGCACCACAGACCATTTCGATCTGTGGTGCCTGTGTTTTCCGTACCGGCTTGCAGACCTGTCACATAGTTGCCCTATGAGACGGTGCAATCTCCCGACCGGTTCTGATTTTTGGGATTATTCGTATTTCACCTGCAGGGTTCCGAAGTTGACGTCCGCGCGGATGATAATCGTCTGGTCTGCATTCTGATTCGGTTCGCCATAGGTTGCGAAGGAGCCGAACGACGTGTCGGAGCTTTTCACGAGGCGCACGTTCTGCGGCAGGAAGATCGTTAAGCTGCCGAAGTTCTGTTCAATCTTCAAAAGGCAATCGTTCTCAAATGTTCTGACGTTGCGAAGGTCGACCTTATAATCGCCGAAGTTCATGTCGATGCTGCCGCCTCTTAACGTATCGCCGTCGTAGGTGATGACGCCAGAACCGAAGCTCATTTCCGCATCCAGATAATTGTCTTCCTGTGTGACTTCCAACTGCGGCGTGCGGTCTGTATTTTCGTCGTCCTTATTCACCTTGAAGATGATGCGTTTCTTGCCGATGATCGTCTTTACCAGCATAATGACGGCAATCACAAGCAGGACCACATACCATTTGATCTGATAGGCGCCCAGTGCGGGAACCGTGCTGCACAGAAATTCGTAAACGCCCCACAGCATAAAGAGCGAACCGAAGACGACATGATCGCGGACGCTGATCAGCCCGACGGTAAAGATCAGGATCGGCCAAACGTAATCCCATGCGTTGACGTCGTCATAGTTCAGAAACAGTCCGAGCTGCGGGAAGCTGCGCAGGATAAACAAAAGGCAGATAAGGATTGCGCCGATGCAGAACGCAATCGTTCCCCATCGTGCGCTCTTTTTATGTTTGTTCCATTCCCATGTGAACGGGCGATTTTTCTTTTTCCCCTCGTTCGGCGTTTCATCCTTATCTAAAATAATGACATGCGGCTCGATCGGCTTGACGCCCAATAGCTCGTCGACCGTGACGCCGAGGATGTCCGAAAGCAGCGGCAACAGCGTGATGTCCGGGCAGCTCAGATCGTTCTCCCACTTACTGACCGCCTGCGCGGAGACGCCGACCTTCTCGGCTAACTGTTCCTGCGTAAGCCCCTTTTCTTTTCGTAACATGGCAATGCGCTTGCCGAGCGTTTCCTTTTGTTCCATGAAAGTTTCCTCCTTCTTTCGATGGCGAAAGCATAGCAGATTTTGTTCGGTTGAACCAGCTACCATCGGTTGAATTGCCGATTTTTTCTCTACCCGGTTGGTTGAGTTGATCAAATGGGCTCTACACGTTCGGTTGTGTCGCGGTTTTTTGTGCTTCACCTTCGGTTGAATCGCCTGTTTTCAGGGATATTTTATCGTTTTTATTTACAAAGTTCAAGAAAAACAGTATAATAATATGTTGAAATGGAGGATGGACTATGGCATTACGCATCATTCGCAAAAACGACGATCCTGTGCTGTACAAGGTATGCAAAGACGTCAAGAAATTTGACGCAAAGCTTTCCGAGCTGATCGACGACATGATCGAAACGATGAACGACGCGAACGGCGTCGGTCTTGCCGCGCCGCAGGTCGGCGTGCTGCGCCGCGTCGTCGTCATCGACGTCGGCGACGGACCGGTGGAGCTCGTCAATCCGGTCATTCTCGATTCGTCCGGCGAGCAGGGCGGCATGGAGGGCTGTCTCTCCTTCCCCGGCGAAAGCGGGTACGTCGTGCGTCCGAACTGGGTCAAGGTCGAAGCATACGACCGCAACGGCGATTTATACGAATATGAAGGCGAAGGGTTGTTCGCCCGCGCCGTCTTTCACGAGACGGATCATCTGGACGGCAAGGTTTATAAGCGTCTCATCACCGAACCGCCCGCCGATTTTAAGGAGTAACGCATGCGCATCGCATTCTTGGGAACCCCGGAGTTTGCGCTCCCCTCCCTTTCGGCGCTGATCGCACGCGGCGATACGCTCGCGGTCTTTACGCAGCCGGACCGTCCCGTCGGGCGCAAGGCGGTACTGACCCCGCCGCCGGTCAAGGTGCTCGCAGAGGCGCATGGGATTCCGGTGTATCAGTTTGAAAAGATCCGCTCCTTGGAGGGACGCGCGGCGCTCGAAGCGTTCGCGCCCGATCTTTGCGTAACCGCGGCGTTCGGACAGTTTCTTTCCTCGAAGAACCTTGCGATCCCGAGGCTCGGCACGATCAACGTGCACGGCTCGCTGCTGCCGAAGTACCGCGGCGCGTCGCCGATCCAAAGCGCGATCATCGCAGGCGAAGCGGTCACCGGCGTAACCACCATGATGACCGACATCGGCATGGACACCGGCGATATTCTGATGACGGCGGAAACGCCGATCGGCGAGAACGAAACGTACGGCGAGCTGTCCGAACGTCTTGCAGAGCTCGGCGCAGAGCTGCTTCTGAACACGCTCGATGCGCTCGAACGCGGCACGCTTGTGCGCACGCCGCAGGATCCTGATATGGCGACGGTCTGTCACATGCTTGCAAAGGAGGACGCGCACATCGATTTCACGCGTCCGAGAAAGGCGATCCACGATCTCGTGCGTGGCACGAACCCCTGGCCCTGCGCATTTGCGTCGCTTGACGGACAGGCATTGAAGATTTTTGAAACGCGCATGACGGACGCTTTCTTTTCCGACGCGCCCGGCACGCTCCGCGAACGTGATAAAAAGCTGTACCTTTGCTGTGTCGACGGCGCCTTGGAGATCGTTTCCCTGCAGGCAAGCGGCAAGAAGCGCATGCCTGCGGGCGATTTCATCCGCGGCTGTCGGCTCGACGGAAAAACGCTATGCTGAGCGTGCGGCGCGCGGCGCTGAACACGCTGATCGCCGTTTTCGAGGACGGCGCGTACACGAACCTTGCGCTGAAGGAAGCGGCGGACGCAGTGCAAAAGTCCGACGTTCCCTACCTCTATGCGCTCGTGAACGAAACGATCGCGAAAGCGTCGTATCTCGATTACGTTTTCTCGCACTACGCGAAGCGGCAAAAGCGCGCGGTGCGCAATCTGCTCCGGATGGCGGGCACGGAGCTGCTGTTTTTAGGCAAGCCCGCGCATGCCGTCATCCACGAAGCGGTGGACCTTTGCCGCGAGATCGGCAAGAAGGATTCGGCGGCGCTCGTGAACGCGCTTCTTCGGCGGCTCGACCGCGAGCGCGGCACGCTGCCTGCGCTTCCGAACGATCCCGTCGAGCGGCTTTCGGTGTATTACGGCGTACCGGCGTTTCTTGTGTCGGAATGGCTCGACGCCTACGGCGAAGCGGAAACGGAAGCGCTGCTCTCCCGTCCCCCGCTGAACACGGTCGTGCGCGCGCAGTACCCGTTTACGACCGCGGAATTACAGGCGGCGCTGCCCGTAGAAGCGGACGTTTGCAGGCTCGATCCGAACGGGCTGATGCTTCGTTCCGGCTTTGACCTCACGCACGAACCGCTTTTTACCGACGGCAGGCTCGCCGTGCAGGGCGAAGGCGCGATGCTGATTTGCCGCGCGTTGGGCGATGTAAAAGGGAAAACAATCCTCGACGCATGCGCCGCGCCGGGCGGAAAGACGGCATACCTTGCCTCCCTTTCCGAGAACACGGCGAAGCTCACCGCATGGGAGCTGCACCCGCACCGCAAGGCGCTGATCGAAGCGACGCTCGCCCGCCTGCATGTGAACGCGGCTGTCGAATGCCGCGACGCGACGGTCAACGATCCTGCGCTTTCGGAATCGTTCGACGCGGTGCTTCTGGACGTTCCTTGCAGCGGATTCGGACTGCTTCGGGAAAAGCCCGACGTGCGTCTCAACAAGACGGACGGGACGGTCGAAGCGCTTGTTCGAACGCAGGACGCGATCCTCTCCGCCTGCGCGCCGTATGTAAAGCCGCAGGGCGTGCTCGTCTACGCGACCTGCACGATCTCGAAGCGCGAGAACGGCGACCGCGTACAGGCGTTTTTATCGACGCATCCGATGTTTACGCTTTTAGAGGAACGGCAGCTTTTGCCAACCCGCGACGGAACGGACGGATTTTACTATGCAAAACTTATAAGGAGCTGAACCGATGTACTGGATGGACATGAACCCCGAAGAGATCGCCGACGCCGTCGGCGCTTTGGGCGTGCCGAACTTCCGGATCAGACAGGTTCAGGAATGGCTGATCCGCGGCGTGCGTCCGAAGGACATGACGAATCTTCCGAAAACGCTGCGCGAACAGCTCGACGCGATCCCGTTCGGCGGCGCGACGATCTATCAGAAGCGCGTATCGCCGAAGGACGGCACCGTGAAGTACCTCTTTGAGCTGGAGGACGGAAACCTCGTCGAGGGCGTTCTGATGCGCTATTCGTACGGGAACACGGTGTGCCTTTCCACGCAGGTCGGCTGCAACATGGGCTGTAAGTTCTGCGCTAGCACGTTGGAGGGCTGCGTGCGCTCGCTGCGCCCCGGCGAGATGCTTTCGTTCCTTGCCGAGATCGAGCGCGATGAACCGCAGGTCGACGGCAAGAAGCGCACGGTGACGAACATCGTGCTGATGGGAAGCGGCGAACCTTTGGACAATTACGACAACGTCGTGACGTTTTTAAAGCGCGTAACAAGCGAGCAGGGACCGAACATTTCCGCGCGAAACATTTCGCTCTCCACCTGCGGGATTGTGCCGAAGATCTACCGTCTGATTGAGGACGCGCCGCACGTGACGCTGTCGATCTCGCTGCACGCGCATTCTGACGAGACGCGCTCCGAGCTGATGCCGATCAATCGCGCGTACCCGATCGAACAGCTTCTGGAAGCGGCGAAGGCGTACGTGGACCGCACGGGACGTCGCGTGGTGTTTGAATACGCGCTGATCGGCGGAAAGAACGATTCCGAGGCGGACGCGAACGCGCTCGCAAACCGGCTCAAAGGAATGCTGTGCCACGTCAACCTGATCCCCTTAAACCCCGTCAAGGAGCGCGGGCTGGACGGCGTGACGCGCGCATATGCGTATCAGTTTCAAAAATGGCTCAACGACCGCCGCATCTCGGCGACGGTCCGACGCGAAATGGGCGCGGACATCGAAGGCGCATGCGGTCAATTAAGAAGGAGGGTTCTCAATGAAATTCGCGGGTAAAACGGAAACGGGTCTTCGTCCGCAGAACGAAGACAACTTCCTGCTTCTGCACACGGACACGGTTGACGCCGTCGCCGTTTCGGACGGCATGGGCGGTCATCGCGCGGGCGAGGTCGCAAGTCGGCTCGCCGTGGAGACGCTGGAATCGCTCCTGAACGCCGACGGCATGGAGCCGGAAGCCCTGCTGACCACCGCGTTTTCGGAAGCGAACCGTGTCGTGCATCTGCGTGCGTCCGAGAACGACGACATGTTCGGCATGGGCTGTACGCTCGTTGCCGCGATTTTAAAGCCCGACCGCTTTGTCGCCGCCAACATCGGCGATTCGCGGCTGTATCATTTCGACGGCAAAGCGCTTACGAGGATCACGCACGACCACTCGTTCGTTGCGGAGCTCGTGCGCCGCGGCGCGATCACCGAGGAGGAAGCGAAGACGCATCCGCGCCGCAACCTCATCACCCGCGCGGTCGGCACCGAGGGGCGCGTGAAGTCCGACGTCTTCTCCTGCGAGTGGAAGCCGGGCGATCTGCTTCTGCTCTGCTCCGACGGGCTTTGCGGCGTGCTTGACGACGCCGAAACGGAAGGCTATTTACGTAACTGCGGCGATCTCGACGCGACCTGCGACGCGCTGATCAAACGCGCGCTTGAGGCGGGCAGCCGCGACAACATCACGGTCGTGCTCGCGCAAAACGACGGAGGTATTGCATGATCGGCACGATTCTCGATCGAAAATACCGGATCACCGAGCTCGTGGGCAGCGGCGGCATGGCGCAGGTGTACAAGGCGATCAACATGAGCAATCGCCGCACCGTCGCCGTGAAGGTGCTGAAGGATGAATATAAGGACGACGCGGAGTTTCTGCGCCGCTTCTCGCGCGAGGCGAACGCGATCCTGACGCTCTCGCACGAGAACATCGTGCGCGCGTACGGCGCGGGCACGCACAACGGCATGCCCTACCTCGTCATGGAATACGTCGAGGGGCGCACGCTGAAGGATCTGATCGCGAAAAACGGCGCTCTGCCCGTGCGTACCGCGATCGGTATCACCTGTCAGATCCTCGACGCGCTCAGCGCGGCGCACGCGCACGGCATCATTCACCGCGACGTCAAGCCGCAGAACGTGATCGTGACCGACAAGGGACGCGTGAAGCTCGCGGACTTCGGCATCGCGCGCGAGGCGAAGGCGTCGACCGTGACCTTCTCCGGACAGAAGGTTCTCGGCTCCGTGCATTACATTTCCCCCGAACAGGCGAAGGGCACGATCGCGACCGAGCAGAGCGACCTGTATTCGGTCGGCGTCTGCCTCTATGAAATGCTGACCGGCACGGTCCCGTTCGATTCGGATTCGACGGTCACCGTCGCATTGATGCATCTGCAGGATAAGCCGGTCGCGCCGAAAGACCTGGTTCCGGACCTTCCGAACGCGCTGAACGACATCGTATTGAAGGCGCTCGAAAAGACTGTCGAGAACCGCTATCAGACCGCGCGCGCCATGCGAGCCGATCTCGTGCGCTCGCTGTCCGATCCGAACGGGACGTTTGTCAACGAGCCCGAGGACAAAAAGCAAAAGAACAACCGCCGTCCCTCGGTGTACGTGCTGATCGCCATGTGCGTGTTCCTGCCGATCCTGCTGATCGGCGTGTTCGTGCTGATCTATGCGACCTCCTGCGCGCCCGACGTCCCCGTCATTCCCGAGGAGAGCGACGAGGAGATCGTTGTTCCGATCGAGAGCATTCCGCAGCCGACCGCGACGCCTGCGCCCGTTCCGGAGAATCTTCCGGACCGTGCGGTGCCGAACCTTGTGAGCTACGGCTTCGACGACGCGCTGCATACGCTCTATTTTGAATACGGATTTTCCAACCTGACAGTGGAGTTTACCGATCAGGCGCCGGAAGGAACGGCGAACAACAGTGTCATCTCGATCGTCGCGACCGACGGTGAGACCGAGGCGCGCTTCGACGTGCGTCCCGCAAGCACCGGCCTGTTCCCCGTCGAGCCGATCGTCACGACCGAGGAGCCCGAAGCGCCTACCGAGGAGCCGACGCCGGAGGCGGGCGACGGATCCGACACGGTCCTCGTGGAAACGCCCGTCGTGCCGGAGGAGGAAACCGTTCCGATCTCCAACGGGACGAGCACGGCGTACACGGTCGAGGAGATCAACGTGACCCCGACGCCGGGACCGAGTGAAGCGCCGTCGATCTCAAGCGCGCTGTTCTCCCCTGCCGCTCCGATCCGGCTTGTCGTGTACCGGAAATCGCTCGGCTCCTACAAGGCGGACATTTCCTTTACGCTGACGCTGGATGAAGGTCAGCCGGTCAACCTCGTCGAGATCGGCTATGAGACGACCAACTTTGAGGACGTGCCGTTCCGCGTGATCCTGCACTCGCACACGCGGCAGAACGAGCAGTCCGAATTCAGCGAGACCGCGACGGTCTACGGCTACGAGCCCGTGACCCGTACGCTGTACCTGTATGTCAACGGCGAAGTCCGCTCCGCACCGCAGGCGGTGACGTTTACGAAATGATGGAACAGGGGATCTTATTGAAGGGCGTCGGCAGCTTTTACGAGGTGCTGACCGAATCCGGGGAGCGCGTGACCTCAAAGGCAAAGGGCGCGTTCCGCCGCGAAGGGCTCGTTCCCACCGTCGGCGACCGCGTCGTGATCGAACGGAATCCGCAAGGCTACGCAAAGTTATGTGAGATCCTTCCACGCAAGAATCTTCTGGTCCGTCCGGCGGTCGCGAACGTCGATCAGCTGTTGATCGTGGTGTCCGCATCGGTGCCGGAGCCGGATTGGCTGCTTTTGGATCGGTTGATCATCTCCGCAAAGCGGATGCGCATCGATCCCGTTCCGGTGCTCAACAAGATCGACACGGCGGACGCGTCCGCGCTCGAACAGTTCCGTACCGAGTATCAGGCGTTCGATACGCTCGAGGTCAGCGCCGAAACACACGAGGGCATTGCGGCGTTATCCGTGCGGCTTCGCGGCAGGGTCACCTGCTTTGCCGGACAATCTGCCGTCGGGAAATCGTCGCTATTAAACGCGCTGTTTCCTGACCTGAACCTTGAGACCGGCGAGCTTTCGAGAAAGACCGAGCGCGGCAGGCACACCACGCGGCACGCCGAGCTGTGGCCGTTTGAAAACGGCGCCGTACTCGACACGCCGGGCTTTTCGATGTTCGAAACGGAATGCCTCGAACAAAATGAGCTCGACGCGTGCTATCCGGAGTTTCAAAACGCCGCGCCATGCCGCTTCCCCGGGTGCATGCATGTAAGCGAACCGGACTGCGGCGTCAAGCCGCTGCTGACCTTGGGCGAGCTCTCAAAGGGACGCTATGAACGATACAAAGAGATCGCATTGGATTATCAAATGAGGAGGAAACACCGCTATGATTAAGATCGCGCCGTCGATCCTTTCCGCAGATTTTGCCGCCATGGGCGACGCCGTAAAGAAGCTCAAGGCGCAGGGCGCCGACTGGGTACACTTCGACGTGATGGACGGAAACTTCGTGCCGAACATCACCTTCGGTCCCGGCATGTGTCAGGCGATCCGACCGTATACCGATCTTCCGATCGACGTGCATCTGATGGTCGAGCATCCGAGCGATTGGATCGAGCCGTTCAAAAAGGCGGGTGCGGACGTTCTGACGATCCATGCGGAGTCCTCGGAGCGCCATCTGCACCGCGCGCTGCAGGCGATCCACGCCGCGGGCATGCAGGCGGGCGTCGTGCTGAACCCCGCAACGCCGATTGAGGCGTGCGTGCATCTGCTGCCGGAGTGCGACCTCGTGCTGCTCATGAGCGTGAATCCAGGGTTCGGCGGTCAGTCGTTCATCCCGGAAACGCTCGTGAAGATCAAGAAGCTGCGCGAAGAGATCGATCGGCGTGGGCTTTCGACGCTCATCGAAATCGACGGCGGCGTGAACCCCGAGACCGCAAGGCTTTGCATCGAAGCCGGCGCAAACGTGCTTGTCGCGGGCAGCGCGGTGTTCAAGGCTCCCGATCCCGCCGCGATGATCAAAGCGCTTCGCTGCGAATAATCTCAAATGTAAACGGCAAGGAGTTTCATCCTTGCCGCAGGCTGTCGCAAAAGGGGTCAGACCATTTGCGGCGAGATGATTCAAATGAATACTTGTCGGATGAAAGGGCGCAAGGGCGCCCTTTCTTTCTATTATTTCGCCGCAAACTATTCGCGTTTTCGCTCAGTCGCATACTTTAGTATAGCTCCGTCGCGAAAACGCGAATTCTGCCACCCTTATCAACAACCTGCTCAGCGTGTCAAAAGGTTTTTTGACACGCTGCGGCAAGGAGTTTCATCCTTGCCGTTCTGTTTACTTGTCTTCCTTTTTCGGGAAGCGCACGCCCCAGATGCGATAGGGGTGCATCTTCCGTTTTTTCAGTTCCCCGATGTAGACGTCAAGCTTCAGCGGGAACGGCTTCTGATACTCGTTATAGAGCGTATACGTGCCGTCTCCCCTGCCGATGCCCGCGACATAGTGCGCGCCGAAAAAGTGCCAATACAGCACGATGACCGCGTCGTAGAGCGGCGTGCTTGCCGCGTCCCTGATGCGGATGCGCTCCACCTCGAATTGCTTTTTTCTGAGGTTCTTTGCGATCGTGGAGGGACGCGTGCCCAAGAGCCCGAAGAGATTCGTCTTGATCGGCTTTCGCGCTTCATAGTACGGCTCGAAGCGCGTCTGATCGTTTGCGGCGCGCTCGACGTTGTACAGCGCGATCATGCCGCAGCCGTTCTTTGCGACCGTGCCGAGACGCCCGTATTTGCGGTCCCCGAAGCGCGGATCGGTCTGCGTATTCAAAAGCCCGAAATCCGTCTGACTGTCCATGGCTGCACCTCCGTTCCCTAAAGAGTACGTCCGTATTTTCGCGATGCAAAAAACAGACGCCGAAAAGGGTATCCTCTGATTCCTTTTTAGCATCTGTTTTCTGTTTTGTCAAGCGTTTTTAATTGAAGTCGACGCGAACCGCGTTAAAGCTCTTGTCGGTCCAATAGCTGTAGCCCCACGGAGAGGACGAATACGTCGACGTCGGGTTGCAGACGTTGGTGAAGTTCTTGACCTTGGTGTAGTTGAACTCCTTCGCCACCGAAATAGCAAGCTCCTGCACCTCGGCAAGCTTCTTGATGTAGTTCTGCGCCACGCTGTTCAGGCTGTTGCTCTTGCCGTTGCGGTACTTCTTGGCTTCCTTATCCGCCGATGAATGCAAATCCTTCAGCTCGTCGACCGCGGTCTTGTACTTTTCAAACAGCTCGCGCTGTTCCTTGGTATACTTGCGCATCGGTCACCGGCGCGTCGGACGGCGCGTCCGTATCGGGCGGCGCGCTCGGCGTTTCGCTCGGCTCCTCGGACGGCGTGGGTGACGAGGTGAATTCCGGCAGCTTGTCGTCTTCGTCGATCAGATCCTGCACGTATTTCGTCAGCGGATCGACCAGCTTGATGTATCTGTCATACAGCATATCGCTCCAGCGATAGCGCGCGTAGGTCAGCGTGTACTGACCGTATTTGCTTGCGCTGACGCCGTAGACCTTCTTGATGATATCGACGCGGTTGTTCTGATCGGTGAAGCAGAAGTTCCAGTGGAACAGGTTGTGCGTTTCGCCGCTCATGGAATACATGCCGATGTTCTCCGGATCGAGGTTATAGGCGAACGCCGCGAGCGCAGCCGTCTGTCCGGGCGTGCAGTTCGTGAACAGATCGCCGTCGAACGTGTCGATGATCTCCGGGATCTTGGTGATCAAACGGTCCGCCTTCATCTGCTTGAACATCGCGACCAGCATGCGCTTCTGACGGTCCACGCGCCGCGAGTCGTTCGTCTCGGCAGAGGTCAGACCGTTCTGCGCCTTGCGAACGCGGCAGTAATCCAAAAAGCCTTGCCCGTCGACATGCTGCAGTCCCTTTTCATAGGATCTGCCCTGAATATGGAAGCTGATGTCCATATCGTATTCGAGACCGCCGCACAGATCGACAAGGTCCTTTAAAGACGTCATGGTGACGGCGTAGTAGTAATCGACGTCGATGCCGCCGAGCATCCATTCCGCGCCCTCGCAGACCTTTTCAAGCCCCTTCGGGTTCACGGTGCCGTCGTCGTTATAGAGACCGCCGCCGCAGTTGATTGACGCGTTGAGCTTATAAATGCCCTTTACGCCGGGGATGCTCGCGTACGTGTCGCGCGGCAGCGAGATGAGATCGGCACGGTTCTCGTCGAAGTTGATCGCAAGCACGATCATGACGTCGGAATGCCATTCCTTCTTGCCGTTCCACGTTTCGCGCTCGGTGGAATAGTCGACGCCGACCAAAAGGATATTGACGATATCCTTCATCATCGAGGTGTCCGCCTTTTCCAGAAGCTCCTCATACGGATCGACGGGAACCTCGGTGGGTTCCGGCGTGATCTCCGGAGCGTCGGTCGGCGCATCGGATCCGCTCGGTCCGTCCGTCGGCTCCTCGGTCGTGATCACGATAAAGCCCGGATCCTCCGTCGGCTCAACCTCCGTCTGCCGGTCCTCCGTCGGCGCGCAGGTCCCGCTGCGGAACATGCTGCCCGTACCGAGCGAGCTGAAGATCAGCGCCGCCACGATCCCGAGCACGATCGCGCCGGCAGCGATCGACAGGAATATAATGAGTTTTTTATTTTTTTGCATAGCGTTTCATTCCTTTCGGAAATCCTTTTGCATCATTGTACTCTCCTTTTTTTGAAAAAGCTATCGAAAAGAAGATTCGTTACGAACATTTTACAAAAACAACGAATTTACGGCTGCCGTTGAAGGGGACAGACCTCTGTTCCTCTATATTTTTCCTCAAAATCAACTTTTTGAAACCAACCTGAAAAATAATTCTTTCCTTTCTGAAAAAAAGTGATATACTGTATAGTGATTACATTTGGAGGTTTATCCATGATCGTTGTTATCCCCGCGTACGAGCCGGATGAAAAACTGCTCGGCGTGCTCAGAGATTTTACGGAGCAGACGTCGTATTCGATCGTTGTGGTCGACGACGGCAGCAGTGAAGCCTGCCGTCCCGTGTTTGACGCCGTACGCGCTTTCGATCGGGTCGTCCTCCTTGTGCATGAAGTCAACAAGGGCAAAGGCGCCGCATTGAAAACCGCGTTTCGCTACATCGGCGAGCACTTCCCTTCCGACGAAGCCGTTCTGACGGTCGACGCGGACGGGCAGCACCTCGTTTCCGATGCGCTGCGCGTTGCAAAGCGTCTTGAAGAAAATCCCGACGCGCTCGTCTTAGGCTCCCGCAAATTCACCGGCAACGTGCCGTTCAAGAGCCGTGCCGGCAACGGCATCACGCGCGCCGTGTTCAAGTTCTGCACCGGCGTACGCGTGTACGACACGCAGACGGGTCTTCGCGCGTTTTCGGCGCGCCGCATTTCGGAGATGGCTTCGCTCAAGGGCGACCGTTATGAATACGAGATCAATCAGCTGATCTACTGCACACAGCACGACATCGAGATCCAGGAGGAATGGATCGAGACCGTGTACATCGAGGAGAACAAGTCCTCGCATTTTCACGCGTTCAAGGACTCGTTCCGCATCTATAAATGCCTGCTGCTCGGCACGTCGTTCTTGAAGTTTGTCGCGTCGTCGTTCTCGTGCTTTCTGATCGACTACGCCGTCTACGCGCTGCTGCTCTTTTTGACGTCGCGGTTCATTACGCGCGACGCGCTGCAGAGCCTCATCAGCGTCGCGGGCGCGCGCGTCGTCTCCGCGACCTGCAACTACTTCTTCAACCGCTATCTCGTCTTCCGCGCAAAGGATACGAAGCTAAGCTTCTTAAAGTACGTTCTGCTCACCGCGATCATCCTCTGCATCCAGAGCGGTCTGACGTCCGGCGCCGTCGCGCTCGGCATGAACAAGTGGATCATCTACATCCCCGTGCAGCTGGTCGTGTATCCGCTGTCGTACCTTCTGCAGCGCGCGTTTGTATTCGGCGGCAAGCGTCAGATAAAGCGAGGCGACCGTTGATCCATGGAGAAGCGCAGATCGATCCTGTCCAAGAACGCGCACCGCGTGCTGCGTATTGTCGCGGCGGTGCTTCTGAATCTCGGCGTCGTTTTCTCCGCGATCTATATCCTGTTCCATCTTCTGGAATACTATAACCCGCATTCGTTCATCTATGCCAACATGCCGTGGCTGCCGATCGCGATCCCGATCCTATTCATCCTCGCGGTCCTCGTCTACGACCTGATCATGCTCGACGGCGGGTTTAAAAAGCATCACTTCAACAAGCGGCGCATGATGTTCATCATCCTGTGCGATCTGATCCTGTTCGCGGCGATCTCGGTCACGTTGTACCTTAAAACCTGCACGACCTCGCTGGTCGAGCACAACACGATCGAAGCCTATACCCTTCCGACGCCGATCACGACGCCCGCGCCTTCGCTGCCGCCCGCGCCGACCGCCGACGCGGAAGCGCCCGATACGGGCGACGAGCCCTCCGCGGAGGAAACGCCCGCGCCGACCGAGGTCCCCGCGCCTTCCGAAGCGCCGGTCCCGCTCGATCAGAAGTTCCCCGAAAAGTTCTCCGACCCGCCGGTCGTTGAAACCTATGACAAAGATAACGTCGTCGAGACGCTGTCCGACGGCACGGAAAAGGCGCTGATCTACACGTACCGCGGCAAGAACGCGGCGGTCGACGTGTATCACTATCAGCGCGGCAAGCTCGAATATCAGCTTGCGGATATCTATGTGCGCGACGTCGATTGCTTCCGTACCAACTACAGCCTGTCCTTCCGCAAGAACATGAAGACGCAAATCTACGCGGAGCAGGTCAACGCGATCGTCGCGACCAACGGCGACAACTTCAACTCCGGCAAGATCGAGGACGGCATCGTGATCCGCAACGGCGCACAGCTCTTCCCCGAGGGCGGACAGCGACAGACCAAGTTCACGCGCGATCTTTGCGTACTGTTTGCAGACGGCACGATGCGCGTATACGACTGCGTGCTCGATAAGATCGACTATGACGAAATCCTCGGAAACTTCCCGCGGCAGGCGTTTTATTTCGGACCGAAGCTTTTAAACGACGACGGAACGTCGCGGCAGAAGTTCAATTCGAGCTTGGCGAAGACGAACCCGCGCACCGTGCTCGGCTACTATGAACCGGGACATTACGCGCTCGTCGTGGTGCTCGGCACGCGCGAGATGGTCGATTACAACGGCAGAAACCGTGGCAACGGGAAATCGCCCGGCATGACGCTTTCAGAGCTTTCCGAGCTTTCCGAGCAGCTCGGCTTTACGGCGGCGTACAATCTCGACGGCGGCGGCTCGTCGAGCATGGTCTGGAACAGAACGGTCTTCGGTCACAACGACCGCACGCACGGCGACATCCTTGCCGTCGTGGACCCGTAAGGAGGCGCTATGAAGAAACGGATTCGCATCATCGGCATGATCCTTGCACACGTCGGACTGCTGCTGTCGATCGTGTATCTTGTGATCTTTCTCGTCTGCACGGCGAAGGTTTCGGCGACCTCGAAGCCCGACGCGGAGATCTCCCAAACCGATCTGTATCTCAAGCAGGCATTGGACAGCCGCGACTTTTCGTTCTTTACCGTCGGCAAAGCGCTTTCGGAGGATTCCGACGCCGGTCGCGAAAACCTGCTGATCGCCGCCGACTTAATCGTTCCCGTACTCTGTCTCGCATCCGGCGTTTTGCTGCAGATCGGCGCGACGCATCCGCGCCGCAAGCGTCCGATCCAACCGCAGCGCACGCCGTCTCAATCATCGAATCTCAGGAGGTAAGTATGAACCAGACCGATCTCGATCGCACCAACGCATTGCTCGATTTTATCGAGCGCTCCCCCGTCAGCTTCGCGGCAGTGAAAACCGCCGGGCAAATGCTCGAAGATGCGGGCTATGTTCGCCTGTCGTTTCAAACGTCGTGGAATCTCGAGCCCGGAAAAAAGTATTACGTCACGCGCAACGGCTCCTCTTTGATCGCGTTCGCCGTTCCGGAAGCGCCGCAAAACGGCTTCATGATCGCCGCAAGCCACAGCGATTCGCCGTGCTTCAAGCTGAAAACCGACAGCGAGGTCGTGATGTTCGACCGCTATATCAAGCTCAACACCGAGGGCTATGGCGGGATGATCGTCTCCAGCTGGTTCGACCGTCCCCTCTCCCTTGCCGGACGCGCGATCGTAAAGAACGGCAATGCGTTCGACACGCGTGTGGTCACGTTCGACCGCGACCTCTGTCTGATCCCGAACGTGTGCATCCACTTCAACCGCGAGATCAACAACGGCTATAAGTACAACAAAGCGGTCGATTCTCTGCCGCTGCTGTGCAACACGAAGGAAAAGGGCACGGTGCAAAAGCTCGTAGCGGGACGGCTCGGTGTGGAGCCCGACGCGATCGTGTCGATGGATCTGTTCGTCATCACGCGTACGCGCGGCTCCGTGTTCGGCGCGGACGACGCATTCTTTTGCGCGCCGCGTATCGACGACCTGCAGTGCGCCTATACGACGCTTCAAGCACTTTTGGAGATGGAGGCGCCGAAAGCGATCCCGGTCTATGCGCTTTTCGACAACGAGGAGGTCGGCAGTGAAACGAAGCAGGGCGCCGCGAGCATGCTGCTCTATGATGTGCTCACCCGCGTCGCCGATCACTACGGACACACGCTGTCCGAGATGCTTCCTGCCTCGCTGATGCTTTCCTGCGACAATGGACACGCCCTGCACCCGAATCATCCGGAGCTTTCCGATCCGAAGAACGCGCCGCATCTGAACGGCGGCGTCGTCATCAAGCACAACGCGAATCAGCGCTATGCGACCGACGCGCTGTCCGAAGCGCTCTTTGCGGAAATCTGTAAGCGCGCCGACGTGCCGGTACAGCACTTTGCAAACCGCAGCGACGTCGCAGGCGGCGGAACGCTCGGCAGCATCAGCAACACGCGCGTATCGCTGAAAACCGTCGACATCGGGCTTGCGCAGCTTGCCATGCACTCCGCGGTCGAAACCGGCGGCGTCAAGGACACGGATTGCATGATCCGCGCGGCGAAGGCATTCTTCGAAAGCGCCCTCCGCGTCACCGATACCGGCGCGATCGTGCTGGAGTAAGCGAAAGGTAGAATCGGACCGTTGGGTCGGATCGCATTCGCCCACGGAACAACCCCTCCGTCAAGGCTCCGCCTTGACACCTCCCCTTGCACAGGGGAGGCAAGAAACTTGCCAACGGCTCGTAGGGGACGCCGACCTCGGCGTCCCGGAAAGTATCGTGCAGTTCAAAAGACTACCCTCTCGTCACCTATCGGTGCCACCTTCCCTGACAAGGGAAGGTCGAATAGCCTTCGGTTTACCCCGTCTTTATCGGAGAAACACATTCATCCTAAAAACAAAGCGACGAGGAATTTATAATCGATAAACCGCAAAACCGGAAGGGTTTCCCCTTCCGGTTGTTGTTATTCGGATTTCAAAAAGATACGGATCGCAAAGAGCTTCAGGCCTTTCGGAAGAACGCCGTACAGTCGCAAAAGCGGATTGCGGTTTAAAGAATATGCAAAGCGCGGACGGCGTGCGGCGAGCGCCTTTTGCACCTTCCTTGCGACGGCTTCGGGCGAAACAGCTTTTGCTTCGACCGCGTTGGTGACGCGGAGGAACTTTTTCGCGACGTTCGGATAATGCGCGGTGCGTGTTGTAAACGCTTCGATGCTTCTCACCGAGCCGCCTAAAAGCGGCGTCTGAACCGCGCCGGGACGAATGACCGAAACGGAAATGCCGAGAAGCTGCAGCTCCATCGCGAGCGAAAACGCATACCGATCGAGCGTCGCCTTCGTGATCCCGTACAGCCCCGTAAACGGCAGCGGATCGAGGTCCGCAAGCTCGCTGGTGACGAGCACGGCGCGCGAGCCCGCGTGCAACAGCGGCAGAAACGTTTTGACCGTGCGGTACGCGCCGAACACATTGATCTCGAAGATGCGGCGCATGCGTGCCTCGTCGATCTCGACGAGAGAATCCGCGTCGTAGACGCCCGCCGCGTACACGATCGTGTCGAGCGCTTCGGTCTGTGCCTTGACCGCTTCGAATGCCGCGTCGATCGCGTCCGGATCGGTGACGTCGGCATTCAGCGAGACTACGCCGTCCGGCATTTCCATGCCCTCGCGGTCGATCCCGAACACGTAATCGCCTTTTTGTAAAAACAGGCGGGCGCAGGCACTGCCCATGCCCCCGCCCGCACCGATCAAAAGGATCGTTTTCATACCTGTTTTGCCGCTTTCAGCAGCGCTTCCCATTCCTTCACGATCGAGCGATCCTCGAAGTAGTTGATGCGCATCGCCGCGCGCACCTTCGCAAGCGTCTCGTTCGTGATCTCGACCGCCTTTTTCGTGCCTTCATACAGCACGTCGTACACGGCGCCGATGTCGGCTTCCCACTTCGCGCGGTTCTCGCGGATCGGCGCAAGCTCCTCCTCAAGCACATTGATGAGGAATTTCTTGCATGTGCCGTCGCCGAGGCCCCCGCGGCAGTAGTGTGCCTTCATCTCGTCGAGGTTTGCGTATTCCGGCAGATACCGTGAAAAATGCTCGTCTCTCGAGAATGCGTCGAGGTACGTAAACACGACGTTGCCCTCAAGATGACCCGGGTCCTCGATGCGAAGGTGCTGCGGGTCGGTGAACATCTTGCCGTTGATCTGCTTTTTGACCGTCTTCGCGGTGTCGGACAGATAGATGCAGTTGCCGAGCGATTTCGACATCTTCGCCTTGCCGTCGACGCCGGGAAGCCTGCGCTGCGTCTCGTTTTCCGGGATCAGCGCCTTCGGGAACACGAGCGTTTCGCCGTAGATGCGGTTGAACTTCTCGACGATCTCTCGCGTCTGCTCGATCATTGGAAGCTGATCCTCGCCGACCGGAACGACCGTCGCGTTGAACGCCGTGATGTCCGCCGCCTGCGAAACCGGATAGCTGAAAAAGCCCGCCGGAAGTCCCTCGTCCGCAAACCCGCGCATCTGGATCTCCGCCTTGACGGTGGGGTTTCTCGAAAGTCTTGCTGTCGTGACGAGGTTCATGTAATAGAACGTCAGCGCATGCAGCGCGGGCAGCGCGGACTGGATGCAGATCGTGGACTTATTGGGGTCGATACCGACCGAAAGATAGTCCAAAGCGACCTGAACGATGTTATCGCGGATCTTTTCGGGGTTATCCGCATTGTCCGTCAGCGCCTGATCGTCCGCGATCAGAATGTTGATCGCGTCGAATTTGCCGGAGTTCTGCAGCTCCACGCGGCGCTTCAACGATCCGACGTAATGACCGAGGTGCAGCCGTCCGGTCGGGCGGTCGCCGGTCAGAATGATGTTTTTTTGTTCCATAATGCTCTCCGCTGTTACGATATGCTCACTCGAGGAAATCCTTGAGCTTTTTGCTTCTGGACGGATGACGGAGCTTTCTCAGCGCCTTTGCCTCGATCTGGCGGATGCGCTCACGCGTGACGTTGAACTCCTTGCCGACCTCTTCGAGCGTTCTTGCCTTGCCGTCGTCGAGGCCGTAGCGAAGACGCAGGACCTTCGCTTCACGCGGGGTCAGCGTGTTCAGAACCTCCACAAGCTGCTCCTTCAAGAGCGCGACCGCCACGGCGTCCGCGGGCGCGGGTGCGTCGTCGTCCGGAATGAAGTCGCCGAGATGCGAATCGTCCTCTTCGCCGATCGGCGTTTCGAGCGAGACCGGCTCCTGTGCGATCTTCAAAATCTCGCGGACCTTGTCCTCGGAGATGCCCATTTCCTTTGCGATCTCGTCGGGACGCGGATCGCGGCCGAGCTCCTGTACAAGCTGACGGTTTACACGGATCAGCTTGTTGATCGTTTCGACCATATGAACCGGAATGCGGATCGTTCTTGCCTGATCCGCAATCGCGCGGGTGATCGCCTGACGGATCCACCACGTCGCGTACGTCGAGAACTTGTAGCCCTTGCGATAGTCGAACTTCTCGACCGCCTTGATAAGACCGAGGTTGCCCTCCTGAATGAGGTCGAGGAACAGCATGCCGCGTCCGACATAGCGCTTTGCGATCGAAACGACCAGTCTGAGGTTTGCTTCCGCGAGCTGATGCTTCGCGTCAAGGTCGCCGTCCGCCATGCGCTTCGCGATCTCGATCTCCTCATTCGCGTTCAGAAGCGGGACCTTGCCGATCTCCTTCAGATACATGCGGACCGGGTCATCGATGTTGATGCCCTCGGTGGACGCGAGCACGGTCTCGATCTGCGCGATCTCCTCGTTGATGTCCTCGGGAACCTCGACCTCTTCCACGATGTCGATGTTCATTTCCTCGAGCTCGCCGTAGATCTTGTCCATCTGCTCGGCGTCGACGCCGATCTCGTTCAGCGTGTCCATAACCTCGTTGAACGTCAGAATGCCCTTCTGCTTTCCGCTTTCCAAAAGCTCGCGGATGCGCTGTTCGGCGCTGACCGGCTTCGGCTCGCCGTTCTCATCCTCGGCTTCCGCTTCCTTTTCTTCCTCCGCCTTCTTCTTGCTCTTGGAGGCTTTCTTCGGTTTTTCGACAGGCTCCGGCTTTTCCGCAGGCTCCTCCGCCGCTTCGGGCGCGTGCGCGGGTTCTTCCGCAATCGCCGCCTCTTCAGCTTCGTTCACGCCCTCGACGGGAGCTTCCTTCGGCTCCTGCTTGGGCTTCTTTGCGCGCGTCGTCCGCTTCGCGGTCTTTTCTGGCTTGTCCGTTTCAACAACCGGTTCAACCGTTTCGATCAGTTCGTTGCTTTCTTCGGTCTTCTTGACCTTTTTGGATGTCTTTTTTTCTTCCATGTCCCGTCTCCTTATTTATTTGCCCGTATGCGTTCGGTGATCTCTTTCAAAACGGCGTTGCGTTCCTCCGCCGTCAAATCCGGTTTGTTCAGTCTTGCCTGCAAGCTTGCGATCTCGTCGGCTTCGTTGTCGCGCTTCATGCGGCGAATACAGTCCGCCGCGGTGTCGACCGCGTTTTCCATTGCGTCCTCCTCCCGAAGCACCGCGGACGCCGTGTCCGCGTCCTTCTCGCTTAGCTCGCCGATGTACTTTGCGAGCGAGAACGCCGCGCCCTGCGCGCGCATCGCGAGAAACATCGCGCGGTAGACCTCGTTTCTGAACAGGTCCTCCGCCTTCTCGTTTGCGGCGTAGACCGTCGCCTTCGGATCGTGCACGCACGCCGCGATCAGCGTGCGCTCGATGATATCGCGCGGCTCCTCGTCCGTGTCGATCCTGCGCCGAAGGCTTCCGCGCGACGTCGGCTTCTGCTCCGTGCTTTGCATTCCGCCGCTTCGCACGCCCTGCGCTTTCAGAGCGTCGAGCGCATAGCCGGTCTTTTTCGCGATCTGTTTATAATAGCGCTCCTGCTCGATCGGCTGCAGGGAAGCGACAAACGCGCACGCCGCCTTTGCGTAGCGCTCGCGTCCGTTCTCGTCGTTCAGATCGTAGCCCTTCACCATCGCTTCAAGTTTGAATGCGTTCAGCGACAGCGCGCCCTCCTTGAGCCGATCAAAGCCTTCCTTGCCGTAGACCTGCACGTATTCGTCGGGATCGAGATCGTCCGGGAACACGATGACCCGCACCTCAAGCCCTTCGTTTTTCAGGATGTCCAGGCCGCGCACCATGGCGTTCTGCCCCGCGGCGTCGCCGTCATAGGCGATATAGACCTTCTCGACAAAGCGTTTCAAGAGCCTTGCCTGCTGCTGCGTCAGCGCCGTGCCGAGGCTTGCGACGGCGTTCTTCACGCCCGCCTTGTAAAGCCCGATCACGTCCATGTAGCCCTCGACCATCACGAGATCGTCGAGCTTTTCGTTCTTATGCAGATACAGCCCGTACAGGTTGTTGCGCTTGTTGTAGACCGGCGTGTCGCCCGTGTTGATGTACTTCGGCTTTTCGTCGCCCATCACGCGCGCGCCGAAGCCGAGAACGTCGCCGTTTACGCCGAGGATTGGAAAGATCAGCCTGCCGCGAAACGCGTCATACGTGCTGTCGCGCGATTCGTTGTGAACGAGAAGCCCGCCCTCGACAAGCTCCTTTTCGGCGTAGCCCTTGCCCTTCAGAAGCTTCATAAGCGAATCCCATGTGTCCGGCGCGTAGCCGATGCCAAACCGCGTCACGATCTCCTTGGTCAGTCCGCGGCGCGCGGCATAAGCCTGTGCGTCCTTGCCGATCGCGGGATCCGAAAAGCACTTACAGTAGTATCGCGCCGCTTCGGTGTTCGCCTCAATGATGCGCTTTTTATATGCGCGCTGCCGCTGCATCTCGCGGTCGTTGACCTCGTTCGGCAGCTCCATATTGACGCGGTTAGCAAGATGCTGCACCGCCTCATAAAAGGTCAGCCGCTCCATGTCCATCACGAACTGGATGACCGTGCCGCCTGCGTGACACCCGAAGCAGTAAAACAGCTGCTTGTCCGGCGATACGGAAAACGACGGCGTCTTTTCGCCGTGCAGAGGACAGCACGCCCAGAGCTTTCTGCCCTTCGGCTTCAGCTCGACATATTCCGATACGACGGATACAATTTCGTTTTTGTGTAAAAGCTCATCGAGCCATGCGCTCGGAAATGCCATCGGCTGCCTCCTTTCCGTTGGGATGATGCAAAAAACTTAACTCCAGCTCTTCGGCACAAAGATATGCTCGTAGGTACTGATCGCGTAGGTATCGCTCATGCCCGCGATAAAGTCCGCAACCGCGCGCTCCTTGCCCTCCTCCTCGACCGTTCTTTGATATTCCTCGTCGAGAAGATCCGGGTGCGACAGATAATATTCATACAGTGCCTTCACGACGCCCTTTGCCTTGCCTTCCTCGCGCTTCGCGACCGGGTTGAAGTATACGCGGTCGAACATGAACTTGCGAAGCACCTTGAATTCCTCAGCATAGTCCGGCGAAAAACGGATCTCCGGGCTGTCGACGCTGTATTCGATCACATTGATGATCAGGCTGTTGATGCGCTTCGAATGCGTCGGACCGAACAGCTCGATGCACGAACGCGGAAGATCCGCCTCCGAAAGAACGCCTGCGCGCATCGCGTCGTCGATGTCGTGATTGATGTACGCAATGCGGTCCGCAAGCGAAACCACCTTGCCCTCGACGGTCGCGGGATGTCCGCTGCTCGTGTGGTTCACGATGCCGTCGCGTACCTCCCACGTGAGGTTCAGCCCCTTGCCGTCGTACTCGAGCTTTTCGACCACGCGAAGGCTCTGCACATTGTGCTTGAACCCGCCGGGAAGAAGCTCGTTTAAGACCTCCTCGCCTGCGTGACCGAACGGCGTATGCCCGAGATCGTGACCCATTGCGATCGCTTCCGCAAGGTCTTCATTGAGCCGCAGCGCCCGCGCGATCGTCCGCGCGATCTGCGTGACCTCGAGCGTGTGCGTGAGCCTCGTGCGGTAATGATCGCCCTTCGGCGCTAAAAACACCTGTGTCTTATGCTTTAATCTGCGGAAGGACTTGCTGTGCAGAATGCGGTCGCGATCGCGCACGAACTCCGTACGCACCGGGCAAAGCTCCATCGGGACCTCCCTGCCGCGCGTGTTGACGGCAAGCGTTGCCAGGGGCGAAAGCATTTCCTTCTCCCATTGCTCGCGCATTTTTCGCATCGATCCCTCTTCCATAGACTTCCTCCGCAAAAGCATTCTATAATTATATACGCCAAAACTCCGAAAATTCCTTTTTTTCCGTGAAAAAAAGTTCGATTCCGAAAGCAGGAAAAGCCCAAAAGAAGCCGCCGGTTCGCCCGACGGCTTTTCTGCTTTATTCGCTTAATACCCGCTGCTCGGATCGATCGGGTTGTAAGAGACTTGCTTCAAGGTTGTAAAACGAACGAGAAATGCGGGAAGGTACGACCTTCCCCTACACGATTCCGTAGGGGGATCGGCGCCCCGTCAAAAACGCAACAGCGGAACGGGAAGGTGATACCTTCCCCTACGACCTCCGTAGGGGCTGATATCATCCGCCCGTCAAGTTTTGTGCGGTTCACGCTACGCCTCATCATTCACCTTGCGATCAAGATCCGGAACCCGTATGCACGACGGACCCGTCGACGGCGTTGATGATCAGATAATCGCCGTGCTGTCCTGGATCGTTCCGAAACGCTTTGATTTCGTCCCATGTCCAATTCGGATTGGAAACATAGCTCAATATATCAAAGTTCACGATCCAGCATGGCATTTCATAATAATCCGAGCTGTTTTTCTCACGGACCGTAAAAGTAGACAGGTACATATCGAAGATTTCTGCTTCCGCCGGACGCGGATCGACCGCGGGATCCGTCGCCCATTTATCATACGGGAAGCAGACCGAAAGTGCATTTTTGATACGCATCTGAATCTCGTCAAACGGCAGCAGCTCGACGTTCGCATTGACCAGTCCCGCTATTTCTTTCGGTCCCTGATATTCAAGGAATTGGATCCCGTCTTCGGAAACGAACAGGATGAACCGTTCTGTTTCGATCTTTGCATTCATAAAGAACTCGTCGCCGCTGCCGTAGTACAGACTGCGCGACGCATAGACGTTGCCTGCGATCTGCGGATAACCGCCGTAGCTGCGCTTCAGAACGAGCGACCATCCGCCCGCAATACTCTGTGACGATGCTCCGAAATGATCCATAAGCGTTGCTGTGGAAGCGTCGGAAACGGCATATCCGGTGTAGCCGAGCCGTTCCAACTCCGAAAGCGCTATGCTTTCCGCCTGTTCGCGGCTGAGGTCGGTTTCGATCCAGAGCTTATAATTGCCTTCTTTCCACCGCAGATCATCCTGATAATTAGCATAATCATAGATGCCCGGATTTCTTTTGCATCCCTTTGCGATCATATACTGGGTATTGCTGAATTTAATCCATGCCATGCCGCCGGACGCCAGCATAAATGACTGCGGTTTGTACATTTCCAATCCGGAATAGTCGTTGACCGCCTGCTCGGACAGCGAAGCCGGCGCATTACGGATCTGCTCCATATACCAGTTCGTCCGCGCCTCGAGTTCTTCCGGCGTTTCATTCAGGTCCATAACGTCCGTCCACCCATCGGGCTTGCCCGCTTTGGTCCATTCCTCGCTTTTCGCAATCAGATCAAAATATGATTGCAGCGCTCGTCCCCAATCCTCTTTGGTCAAGAGCGCTTCCGACGAAGCCATCGGCTTGTCCAGAAACTTGATCGCAATGTTTTCGACCGTCTCTTTGGTGATCTCCGTGGGCCGCGTGCGATAGACGGGATACAGCCCGTCCGTCCGCACATGGATTTCCGTATTCGCGCGAACGATCAGCCGATCATTCTCCACGATCGGATCCTCGTCCCAACGGTCGGGGAAGGTCTGCTTCTGCACGGTCAAGCCCTCGCCGGATAAATCCGGATCCGGCGTTTCGTTCAGTTTTTGCTCCGCTAAGTTGTCGCCCTTATTCACAACAAATTCCTGCTCCGGCGTCGGCACGCAGGCAACGAGAACACAAAGGGAAAGCAAAAGAGCCAGTATTCGTTTCATCGATCGATCCTCCTTTCGGATTTCGATTTCATGATACTGCCCGTTTGCGTCCGAATTGTAACCGACTTGTCACAGAGTTGTAATAGACTTGTAAGAGAGTTGTAAAATCGAAAAAAGCGGGAAGATACGACCTCCCCCTACATAATTTGTAGGGGAGGATCGCATCTTTGCGGTAAATGATTTGCGGTTTAATTGACAACCCTTCCGTCTGCCTTCGGCATCTACCCTCCCTTACACAGGGAGGGCAAGATACATGTAAACGAATTGTAGGGGACGATGGTACGCGGTAGACGACGCTACGCGTCGTCGCGCGATCTACCGCTGTAATGGAGCGAAGCGAAATGGAGAGACCCCGGCGTCCCGCCAAGAAACTTGCAATTCAAACGACTACCCTTTCGTCACACGACGGTGACACCGTTCCTGACGGTAAGGTATCATGTTATACCCCCGTCCTGTCATTCTGAGGAGCATGGTACGCGCGGCTTGCCTCCCCTGTGCAAGGGGGTGCGGAGCCGAGCGCCCGCAGTGCGGGGAGGAGCGAGGCGGAAGCGCGGGTCGAATAGGGAGCAGAAGGAAGCGAATAGCGACGCGCTGCGACCATATGAGACCATTGGGGGACCGCGAAGCGGTGGAAGGGTTGTTCGTGCGATCTTCCTCTGTAACGAAGTGGAAGCGACGAAGAATCTCCTTTATCGAGGCATATCAAGATTCGAAAAAGAGCGGGAGATCGCTCTCCCGCCCTCTTTGTCGGTTATGAATTACTTATAAAGACCGCGCTCGGTGTAATGCGTATGCAGCAGCTCGTGCGCCTTGTGGCTGTTCGGCTCGCCGAGGTAGTCGCGATAGAGCGCCTGGACTTCGGGGTTCTCATGGCTCTTGCGGAGCGGCATGTTGGAATCCTCCCCGTAGAGGCCCGCTGCGCGCTTTGCTCTGAGGTCCACGAAGTTGCGAATGTAGCCGGGCTGAATCGGCTGACCGCCGCCGTTGACGCAGCCGCCGGGGCACGCCATGACTTCGACGAACTCGTACTGCTTCTCGCCGCTCTTGATCATGTCAAGGAGCTTGGACGCATTCTCGAGACCGCTGGTGACCGCAACGCGGACCTTGACGCCGTTGAGATCGTACTCCGCTTCCTTGATGCCCTTGGTGCCGCGGACGTCATGGAATTCGACCTTCTCAAGCGTCTTACCGGTGACCTTCTCGTACGCGGTACGCAGAGCGGCTTCCATAACGCCGCCGGTCGCGCCGAAGATGTGACCTGCGCCGGAAGCCTGACCCAGCATCGGGTCGCAGACCTCGTCGGGCAGCTCCGCGAACTTGATGCCCGCGCGGCGGATCATCTGCGCAAGCTCGCGCGTGGTGAGCGAAACGTCGACGTCCGGTACGCCGTCCGTGCCGAGCTCGGGGCGCTGTACCTCGAACTTCTTCGCGGTGCAGGGCATGATGGAAACGACGAAGATCTTCTTCGGGTCGATGCCCATCTTCTCGGCATAGTAGGACTTGACCAGTGCGCCGAACATGCCTTGCGGCGACTTGCAGGAGCTCAGGTTCGGAATGAATTCCGGATAGTAGTGCTCGCAGAACTTGATCCAGCCGGGGCTGCAGCTCGTGATCAGCGGAAGCTTGCCGCCCTTGGTGAGACGGCCGATCAGCTCGGTGCCCTCTTCCATGATCGTGACGTCCGCCGCGTTGTCCACGTCGAACACCTTATCAAAGCCGAGACGGCGGAGCGCTGCGATCAGCTTGCCTTCGACGTTCGTGCCGATCGGCATGCCGAATTCCTCGCCGAGCTG